>QKPP01000245.1 GCA_006508105.1 Myxococcales bacterium FL481
CATCGTCGTCATCGTCGTCATCGTCGTCATCGTCGTCATCGTCATCATCGTCATCTGCTACGGGAGGGAACCCCGCCGACACTGAGTCGGTGCTCCTTTCGTCTCCACAAGCGGCGAGCGCGAAGCAGAGGCCAACAAGAAGCGATGATAAGACGCGGATCGGGTGGATCATGACGAGCTGAATCGAACCTATCTTAGTCGCGGCGATCCGTCAGTGGCAGTCGGGATTGGCCGAATGCGACCAGGGTAGCCAGTGGCGCGGAGGTTTCGATCGTGCTCAGCCGCGCGTCTCGGGCGGAGGAAAACGTGAGCCGTCTGCGGCGTGTTCGGTGTGGGGGCGAAAGAGCGATTTGCGCGAACTGGAGAGCGCCCGACTTGCGCGCGGCGCAGAGCCCCGGTGGGCCGGGAGCTGGGCCCAGGGGTCGGTCGCTTTCTCGCTGACGAGCGAACGCCGCGCGGAATAGACTGTGGGCATGCGTGACGCCCCGTCTGTTCGCGTCCAGGCCATGAACTGTCCTGCGTGCGGAGCCAAGCTCAGCATCGAACCGGGGGCGACCCGCGTCACGTGCTCGTACTGCGGGACGACTTCCGACCTGTCTCGGTCGCCGCCCCCGGGCAACCAGCGGACGGGCCCTTCGCGCAACCCCCGAAGGCCTGAGTACGACCGGCTCGGCGGACACCGCCTTCCAGCCACCGACCGAGGGCGAGCGTGGACCGTGACCTTGGTGTGTCTGCTCGGGTCGGTGCTCGGCATCGGTTGGGTCTACTTCAAGCACGGGCCATACCGCGCGGTGAACGAGAGCGATTTGTATGACTTCACCCCAGACATCGCCCAGCCCGACGGCGGCCGGCTGCCCTTGGTTCGTGACATCACTGGTGACGGCATCGATGACGTGATGGTCTGGGAGACGTTGTACGGTGGCGAGGCGGGCAGCAAGGTCGTCATCGGCGCGTACGACGGTAGCACCGGCGATCGGATTTGGCGGAGCGCGGTGCTGGCCCCGCGAACGAGCCCGGACGTGCGCTCCGCGTTGTTGGACGATGTGTTGTTGGCCGCGGATCTCTCGGGCCAGTTGCACGCTCTCGAGCCGCAAACCGCTCGACCGCGTTGGACCACCCCATTGGGTGAGCGGGTCAAGACGCTGTGCCAGCCACGAAAAGGCGAGGTCGTGGCCCAGCTCGACGACGATCGCAAGATCGGGCTTCGCTTGGCCGACGGCCAGCCCGCCGGCGCGGCGACTGACGCGTATTGCGAGCCGTTGTGGACCAGCGCAGAGCATCCGAGCGTTCAGCGCGAGAACCCGCGCCAGCGGAATCGGGCCAGCGCTCTTCGCAACGCAGTGGGCTTGGCGGGCATGAACTTCGACGAGGTCTATCGGATCACGGGATCGACGGCCGCCGGCCAGCCGAGCCCGAGTCGGCCGGGCTCAGGTTCGACACCGGCGCTGTGGGTGGCGTTGGGCGACCGTCACCCCACGAAAGTCCCGATGATCGCGGTTTACGATCGCGAACGCGTGCGGTGGTCCGCGGAGCTGCCGACGGGCGATGGGCTGCGCGCCGCCGAGGGAGCGCCGACCGTGGTGGGTGCGGGACAGGGTATCGTCGTGGTGCCCAGTAAACTGACGGAGCCAGCCGACCGCTGGCGGCTGACCGCGTTTGGGCTTTTGGATGGTCGGCGCCGCTGGGAGGTGAACGTGCCGAGCACGTCGGCACGCTCCGACCCCTCCGCGATCGTCGTGCACGGAGGGCGCGTCTACCTTATGCGATGGGGGCGCTTGGAGGTCCACGCGGTCGACGACGGTCGGGTGCTTCTGCGTCTCGGCCCGTTGTGAGGATTTGTCACGGCCTCCCGCGAGCGAATCGACCTCCCGCACGTCGATGTGGCTCGTCCGGGCCGAGCGCCCCTGGCCCGGGCGCTGGCATCGGGACTAGAACCCATCTTGTGCGCGATTCGCTCGATTTCGAAAGGCCAGATCCGCCTCCGCATCGCTGGCCGGCGGGCCGGGCACGACGGTCACGTCTCATCCCGTCGAGCGTTCGCTCGCGGTGAGCCGCTTGATGACCGGTCCCGGCGCCTTGCCAAGGTCGCGGCGACATCCGGCGGGTCGCGCCTGTTCGGCGGCGCGTGGTGATTGCTATCGTGGCGCTATGGCGACAGCTGGCCTGACCAAAGAAGAGGTCGAAGTCTTCGCGCGCGGCCTCCATTTCTTGGCCACGCGCGATCCAATCACCCCTCGCGAGGAGGAGCTCGTGCGCGAGTTTCTGCGGGAAGCGGGAAGCGTTCTTCGCTTCGAGGACTTGGACTCGACGAGTTTTGATCCGCTCGAAGCGGCGCAGATCCTCAGCGCCACCTATCTGCGCCGGATCTTCGTCAAGACGGGCATGGTACTCGTCCGTAGCGATGGTGACTTTTCACCACGTGAGCGAGAGGCACTGGGCCAAATCGCGGACGTCTTCGGGATCAGCAACACCGAGTACGGCGATATCGAGCGACACGCTCGTGGCCTCTCGCTCGACTAGCCACGCGGAGGACAAACTGTGGGAGTGATGAACTTTATTCGATCGCAGCTTATCGAGATCATCGAGTGGCTCGATGAGTCCAATCAGACGCTGGTTTGGCGCTTTCCTGACGAGGATCACGAGATCAAAAACGGCGCCCAGTTGATCTGTCGACCGAGTCAGGCCGCCGTCTTCGTCCGTGAGGGGCAGATCGCCGACGTGTTCGGCCCAGGTCTGCATGATCTGACGACGTCGAACCTTCCGGTTCTCACCAAGATCGCGAACTGGAGGCATGGCTTTGACAGTCCGTTCAAAGCCGAGGTCTACTTCATCAATCTCAAGCGCTACATCGACCAGCGCTGGGGGACGTCGTCGCCGGTGCTCATCCGCGACCCGAACTTCGCCCGGGCCGGGCGCCCGGGGGCGGTGCGTTTGCGAGCCTACGGGACGTACAGCTTCCGCATCGTCGATCCTGCTGCCTTCTTCGTCGAGATCGTTTCGACGCGAGGGCTCCTCGAGGCGGAAGACATCGACCCCTATCTGCGCAGTCGACTCGTCTCCGCCTTCTCCGCGGCGGCGGGCAAGTCTGAAGTCTCGGTGCTCGACATGGCCGCGCACTACGGCGTCTTGGCCGAGGCGGTCAGCGACGGGATCGACCAAGCGTTTGGCAAAATGGGCTTGTTGCTGACGAGCTTCATCGTCGAAAACGTCTCGTTGCCTCCAGAGGTGTCCAAAGCCATCGACAGCGCGGCGGCTCTCGCAGCCCACGGGGTCGAGGATTCTTTGGCATGGGAAGGTGCCCAAGCCCTGCGGGACGCGGCACGCAACCCGTCGGGAACGGTTGCGAGTATGATGAACGCCGGCCTGGGTCTGGGCGCCGGGGTGGGGATCGGGCAGGCAATGGGGGGCATGTTCACCCCGCAGCGGGGTGGTGCCGCGCGGGCGAGCGCGCCCGGGCCAACCCCTCCCCGAACCGGGGCGGGCTCCTCGGCAAGCGAGCTCACGGCCAAATTGACCGCGTTGAAGTCCGCATTTGAGGCGGAGCTCATCACGTCAGAAGAATACGCCGCGAAGAAGCGCGACTTGCTGGCCATGCTCTAGCCGGTGGGAGCGGGCGGAGCGGTGCGGGCGTTCATCATCAGGGCGCCCGGGCGAGATCTCCCACGGCTAGTCGGCGTCGCGCTGTGGCGGCCCGAATGCCTCGATTCGAGGATTCGAAAACGGTCCCTCAACCGACGGATCGCTGCCCGTGACTCGGAGCGCGGCGGCTTCCTCGACTAGGATCACGTAGTCGCCGGCGACTGGGTCGATCATTTGTACGCCGTATTCGAGATCAACCTCTTCCTCTTTTAGCGCGAGCTCCGATATCACGTCGGAGAGTTTTGGTTCGGTCGATCGACCGCTCAGCGTGAGCATGACTTTGGTCATCAGTACTCCAGGGTTGGCCAGGCGAGCGCGAGGTCGCTCGCCTGGCCAGGATATCACGCGGGTCGAGGGCGCCTAGGCCGGCATACTGTCACCGGACTTGGTCCTTGCGCGTCGTGTTCGTTTGTCCTCAGGGGGCGGCAACGTGGAATCACCCATGGCCGATGTCGGAGCGCGGATGGTGTCTGGCGGCCTCACCTCAATGGGCTCGCTCGCGGAGATGGGTTCCGAGCGCTTGGTTTGGTCCACTGGTGCACCGACCGTTTCCTCGTGCCAGCGCCGAGGGACTTCGTCCAGGCCGTCGATACTCTCGAGGGCCCGCTCCGCTGCGCTGAACTCGTTGATGTCTGCCGCAGGTTCGTCCGCCGAACTAAGTACGCTCATGCTGCGCAACAGCGCCATGCGTCGACCGTTCGCGATGCCCCAGCCGTAGTGGTAGTCGAATCCAATCGCGCCTCGATCCTCTGCCGTGCGAGTGATGAGATTGCGCATGGCTGCAGGCGAGGTGCGGTAGTCGTTCGGATCGTACGGAAACCGACTTCGCAGTGCCGCCACCAGCCCGGCGACGACGGGGGCCGCGGCCGAGGTGCCGCCATCCGCCGGATAGACGCCAGAACCGCGAAAGTGAGTGTATCCGCAAATGTCGGGCTTGAGGTGCATGAGGTTGCCGGGGCCACTATTCGAGTATCCAACTCGGCGTTTCAGCAGATCGACCCCGGCGACGCTGAGCACCTGCGAGTGCGAGTTCGCCCCGTAAATCCCGCCGTTCGTGACGCCTCGGCAGCGCCCGTCCGGGCAATCGCGACCACAGTTTCCCGCCGCGAATACGATGTCGGCGCCCGCGTGGGCCAAAACACCCACGATGATATTGAAGGGGTGGCGCGGATTATCCATATATCGCCCGGCGTGTCCCACCGGGAAATCCCAAGACGGATGGAACATGCCCCAGCTGTTGTTCACCACAAGCGAGCGCGCTTCTCCCGGACGCCTCGGGCCCCGCATGAGCCGAAACAAGTGAACGTACGCGCGCACGGCATCGCTGAGCAGTCCCGCCATCGCCGAGCCACCGGGCCGAGTCGAGCGCAACAGTGCGATATCAAGCAGCGTGGCCCGAGGTGCCGCGATGAGGGCATCGTACGCACACATGGTGCCGTGCCCCACCGGCAGCTGACCGGGCTGGTCTCCCGCGTGTGCCATCCAGCTACGCGCCACGTCGAGCTGCGCGGTCAAACCGCGGGCGCGCAAGTGGGCCAGATTGATGCCTGAGTCCACGATGGCCACGTACACGCCGGTACCGTTCATGCCGCGTCGCCTCAGCCATGGCACCCCAAGGCGCGCCGCGACGTGTCGGTCGCTCCCGAGCGGGGGGGAGCCGGGGCAAATGCGGGGCACGCTTGTGGCCGGATCGGCGGTGGGGCTGGGCGAGGCCTGGTCGCAAGCCTCGATTTCTGGGTCGCTGTAGACCGCCCGGATTCGGCCGTCCGTGCCGGCGCTCTTTTCCAGCGCGCTGAGCTTGTTCGCAGCCACTTTGGCGCGCACGATGTACGTGCTTTGCGTGTGGTCGTCGCTGATGGCTTGACCGGCGCTCAGGTCAAAGGGGTCAAACTCACCGCCTTCTTCGAAGACGTTCTCTACGACTCGAGGAATCTCCACGGGGGAAAACTCCTCGTCGATGCTCAGGCCGGGAAGACTTGGCATCACGTCCGGTGCCATCGGGGCGCTTCGGGTTCCGTCCGGGACGAGCGAGAAACTGTGAAGTTGACTCGAGTGATTGAGTTCAAGCATCACGTTCAGTGGGCCATTTTCTGTCGACATGACGATCCTTTCTGTTCCAAACGAGTTTTGATTCCCCCGCGTCGAGCGACCTCGTCGAGCGCCGAGCAACGCAGTGATTTTCAGTTCACCAGTTCGTGTGCGCGCCAAAGGGACGACAGCACCGACGTTGTGTAGCATGGCGTCGTTCCCTTCCACAATACAGCGGCTGGACAAAATGCGGTCTGATTTGCTCTGGGCAGCTTCGCACTCCAGGCGGTTCTAGCGTGGCGGAACGCGAGGTGATGGTGCGCGGCCGAACTCGCGAAGTAGCGTTTCCTACATTCGCGATGCTGGTGCTCCTCGCAAAACGACCAGAGGGCTCGAATTCAACGACGAGAGCGATTGAAGAAGAGCGTAAATGCGAGGTTCAATGTGGTGATGAATCGCGCCGGCAACTGCGGCCAAAGTCGAAATGGATGCAGTGAGAGCGGGAACGCGAGTTCAGCGACGACTGCGGTTGGGTTGAGTGGTTGGGGTCGAGCACGAAATTGCCACTCCGCGGTGTCCACTGGCGACGTCGAAATCACATTGCTCGAACTCGACCCGGCTCGGCTACGCTCTGTTGCCGCGTGAGCGTGAGTGTCGACGCAACTGCTGGTGGCGCGGGTACGCTGGTCGGATCGCCCGCCAAGTTGAGCGCGTTGCCGCATCGAAGTGGAACTCGGCACGCTCTGCCTGCGGGTTGATGTCGCCCCGCGCAGCGCGCCCGCGTACCGGCGGTGCGGTCGGTGACGGTCCGCTCAGGCGGCTGCACGGCCGCTCCAAACCCGAGGGCGATGGCATACGATGGCCGCGCCGCCGGTCGCCGGGGGGCGATTGTGAGCTCGCGAGAAGCGGGTTCAAGCCCGAGGCTCGGGCGGCGTGCGGAGCAGGGGCTCGAGGCCGCGGCACGAGGACGCCGTGGCCGCGGGCACCTTGCGACGTGTGGCGACAGCGGAACCGGGCCCGGCTCCGTGACGCGTCGGCGAGGAGTCGAGCGCTCCACGCCGGGCTTGGGCGACGCCGGGCTTAGGCCAGCAGCGGTCCGGTCGCAGTGTCAGCGGGGCTCGACCAAGGCCTCGCACGCCGCCGGGAGCCCCTCCGCTTTGCCCATTCCTTTGCGATAGCGCCGACGGTTCTTCTTGCGATCCGCTTGGGCCTTCTTGTCAAACCACCAAGCGACCGCGTCGCAACCGTCGCCTCTCGGTATAGGGTTTTGTGCCGCGCACTGCGGGCTCGACGTCGGACAGCGCAATCGAACATGGAAGTGGCGATCGTGCCCCCACCAAGGGCGTATCTTGTTCAGCCACGCGCGATCCGTCGGCTCTCGTTTGCACAGCTCGCGCTTGATCCCTGGATTGACAAAGATTCGATCCACGCGCGGATCCTCGGCCGCGCGACGGAGCATGATCGGCACGCGCGCTGCGAAGTGGGCCGTCGGTTCCGCCGCACCACCCGAGACGATGCGCTTGGGCGCCAATGCTTCAGCTCGTTGTGTCGACAACGGCGACCGGTCAGCTCCCTTCGGGGCCCAAAACCAAAGATCCGCATCGAGACCGGTCTGGTGGCTTTTGTGTCCGTTCGGCGCGGGGCCGCCCCGCGGTTGGCCCAAGTCGCCGACGAAGAGCGCGCCGTGTCCGTCCTCGAACAGCGACTGCGCGAGGTCTTGGACGAAGGCGATCAGCTCGGGATGCCCGAAGTGGCGTTGGCGGCTGGGTTTGGCGACCTGATAGCCTTTCCCGACGACGGGGAGCTCCTGCGCACCACGAATGCAGCCGTTGCTGTAGCCACCGATCGATTGTGCCGGGCCTGGACTCGGCTTCGTCACCGCCGCCCACAAGTTCTCGGAAGTTTTGCTCGGTGCGTCCGCCTTCGTCGCTGGCGCGCCGGCGGCGAGCAGGACCGCGATCGTGGTGGCCACGATGGGCGCGGCGGCATCGACAAAGAGCATGTTCAGAGCGTGGCGTCGGGTGCGACGCTGGTCAAGCGCCGGTTTGGCGGTGGTCGACGGTGTCGTCGCCGCCTGGTGAGGGCGGTCGATTCGGTGCACGGCTGCCCGTGCACCGATCCTCGCGGCGGCGGTCGCCTGTCGTCGGCTGACGATTCGTGCCGACAGTTGCGCTGGAGCTGGGTCCGGCGGAGATGGCCTCCGCTCGACTCTAGAGCGAGATGGGTAGCTTCAGCACGTGTGCAAACACATGATCGCGATGCTCGACCAGCGGGGTTTGCTCTCTCAGCCAGCGGTTGAGCGCCGCATCCCCGTCTACGTAGGCTCGGTGCACGACGGGATGCACATTCGAGTAGTCCTCTCGGGCGTGGGGGAGGAAGGTTTCCAGCGCGGTGGCGAGATAGATATCCACCGCGGTGACGCCGTCGGCGAACACAGTCCAGTCACCCGACCGGCGCCGCTCGAGTTGGCTGGCGAGCAGCTCGAGTTGCTCGCGCATGCGGGCCCGCACGTGAACCATATCGTCGGCGCCGCGATAGCCGTACTTGGCGCCGAGGTACTGGGCGGCGGCTCGGGGCAGCGCGGTGTCGGTTTCAACCAACGAGCGATGGACGATGTCGAGGCGGCGGCACCAGACGAGTCCACGCTCGCTCATCATCTCGTGACACAGCCCCCACATCCAGGCGCGATCGGTCGCTTCTCGGGGCGCGAACGTGTGCGATGGCGCCAATCGCTGAGCCAACGCGAGGATCTCGGCCCATCCAGTACGCGGTGGCTCGTCGTCGTAGACGGCCACTGGAGCGTTGTCGCAGCCGGTCCAGCGCCAGGCTTCGGGTCGTCGCGCAGAGGACCGCACACACACGAAGGGAATGTCGCCGAGCTGCAGCAATCCCTTGGCGGCCTGACTCCACGGGCTCGGAACGCCATCGAGCACGACGAGCCGCACGCCGCGAGCCGTTTTGGCGGTGGGCAGGTCGACGTAGTCCATATCGTGAACGTAGCGGATCGCCTTGCTTGATGGCGAGCGATCTCAGGCGCGGCGCGGTACGTCCGGACGGCGGCTCCCCTCACTGGTGGGGGAACAGCGTCGCTCGACGACGACAACCCGGTCGACATCGGTTCCGGTGCGCACGCCGATGCTCGCCGCGGGGGTGGAACCGGGGAAGAGGGCAGCGCGGCCGAGCCGGGTGACGCGAGTTCGAGGCTGTCGCCCACTGATACCCCGGGCCCCGCGAGCCGAGTCACACGAGCGACGCACCGGACGCAGACACGAGCGACGATTCGGACGCGGCCAGCGACGAAGCGCTAGCGTCGTGCGACGCACAACGGTCGAAACTTCGCGCTTTTTGGTTTGGCCATCTCGGTGGCCTTGTACAGGTTGAACGCCGTCGCCTGATCGCCACTGGTCTTGTTGGTCCAATACGCTGTTTTTGAGATCCCGGTCGAGCGAAATGCTGCCGCCTGTTTGGGCGTCGCGAGGCGCCAGCTCGACAGTCCGGCGAATCTCTTTTTCCGCAGCGCGGCGCAGTGTCGCACGGCTTGTCCGTGTCCCATCGTGCCCGGCGCCTTCTTGGGTGTGAATAGGTTGCCGGCCCCCGCGAGCTTCGATTGATCGATCGCGGGCTTGGCGGGCTTGGGCTTGGTCGGCTGCGGTTTTGAGGGCTTGGGCTTCGACGGTTTTGGCTTGGACGGTGGCGGCTTGTCTGATGCGCTGGGTTCAGGTTTGGCTGGGTCGGTCGCCGCCGGTTCGGCGTCGCCCGCCGGATCGGGTGGGGGGGTCTGGCCGCTGTCGTCAGCCGTCGGTTTGGATCCAGAGCCGGCGCTGTCGGGCGTTGCCGTTGCCGCTGGGTTTGCCGGGGGAGGCGACGAGTCGCGGTCATGGCTGCTGTCGGGCTTCGTCGATTTGGGCGGGTCCGTCTCCGGCGAACCCGCGGGGTCGATCGACGCGTCCGCCGGGGGCTCGGCGGCGTGCAGCGCAGCCGTGGTGTCCGCCGAGCTCCCGCCACTGGCCACGTACGCGATCCCGCCCACCCCCGCGAGCACGCCGGCGGCGGCGAGCAGCCACGCCAGCGGACGTGAGCGGGCGCGTTCAGGTCGATGGTGCGTTGGCACGGTGGCGCCACGCAGCTGCCAGTTGTCCTCGCCGGCGATGGTGGGCGCGAGCTCGCCGGACCACGTGCCGTCGGGGGTGGACGTCGTCGCGTCCGTGGCTGGTTGGCCGGAGGTCGCAGCGCCGTCGGGTTCTGCGCTGGCGGCCACCACGGTGCCTCCCCGGGCTGCAGCCGGGGCCGAGCGCGAAACGCTGTCGCCCGGCGCAGTGTTGGCCGCGGCCGGCGAGGCGGTGGGTCGCGACGAGGCGCCTGGCTCGTGAGGCGTGTACGCCAGCGTGGAGCCGCTCGTCGGCAACTCCTCGAAGGGAGCTAACGCGGCGAACAAGCTGTTCGCGTCCGGGTAGCGGTTCTCGGGCTTTTTCTCGAGGCACCGCATGATCACGTCGGACAGACCCTTCGGTACCTCGGGGACCACATCGCTGACCGGATCGGGCTGCCGAGTCATCAGCGCCGTCAACGTGGCCGCGAGGGTGGGGGCCTCGAACGGGTTTCGCCCGACGATGGCGTGATAAAGCATCACGCCGATCGCCCAGATGTCGCCTCGCGCGTCCACTTTGGCGGCGCCTTCGGCCTGCTCGGGCGACATGTACTCCGGCGTCCCCATGATGACGCCGATCGCCGTTTTCGCTTCGGCGGTCGCGTCGACGCTAAACTTCGAGATGCCGAAGTCCATCAGCTTGACCAGCAGCCGCCCGGGCTGAGGCTCGTGCAAAAACAGATTGTCGGGCTTGAGGTCGCGGTGAACGATGCCAGCGTCGTGTGCTGCCGCGAGTCCCACAAGGGCCTGTCGTAGGATCAGCACCGCAAGGCCGTGGTCGATCCGCCCTTGGTCGTCAATGAAGTCGGCGAAGCTGCGACCACGCAGCATTTCCATCACGATGTACAAGCCCAAGTCGGCCTCACCCAGATCTAAGATGTCGCAGATATGGGCGTTCCCGATGCGGCCGGCCGCCGTGGCTTCGTTGCGAAACCGGCGGACCGTGGCCTCGTTGCGCGCGAACTCGGGGCGCATGATCTTGATGGCAACCTGCTTGTGCACGAGCTCGTTTTCGGCCCGCCAAACCGTCGACATCCCGCCTTCTCCCAGCGGCGACAAGAACCGAAACTTGCCGGCGAGCAGCCGACCCGTCAGGGGCAGGGGCTCGTGGGTGTTGGGACACACGAGTACCGTTTCACCGTGGTGATCGCCGCAAAACGGGCAGGCCGAGAACGTGGCCGACGATCGATCCGACATATTGTCCTCGATATACCACGCGCGCGGTGAGGCCGCGCGACTCCGTCGATCGCTGCCACGCAGGGCATCTGCACGTATAACCAGGACTGCCATGGTCAACCGCTCAACGCTTCTCGCGCTCCTCGTCGTCGGCTGTGACCCGACGGCGCATCGGGCTTCCGAGCTGCGGTCGCACCCCGTCGGCGTCGAGGAGGACGTGGTGCACGCGTCGGGGACGCTCGATCACGCGACGTCCGCGAGTTCACAATCGCGCGGGGCCACCGCGTCACAGGTCGGGAACGCAGCGTCGAGCTCGCGCTCGCCGATCACCCCGGCTCCCCCCAGCTCGCGCTTGCAGTACGAGCAAAACACCATCGACGTGTTTCGTGCCGCCGCGCCGGCCACGGTGTTTGTGACCCAAAACCAGATCATGCGCGACCAGTGGAGCCGCCGAGCGCTGGAAGTGCCAACCGGCTCGGGCAGCGGCTTCGTCTGGGATCGGGCGGGTCATATCGTGACAAACGCGCACGTCGTCGCGACCAAGAACCGTCGGACGCGGTACAGCGTGACCTTGTACGACGGCGAGTCGTACGACGCGAAGCTCGTCGGTACCGACGTCAACAAAGACATCGCGGTGCTCCGGGTCAACGTTTCGGACGGGGCTCTGCGGCCGATTCGCTTGCCGGCGGCGAACACACGGGCCGAAGTCGGGCAAAAGGCACTGGCCATCGGCAACCCGTTTGGCCTGGACCACTCACTCACCGTGGGGGTGGTCAGCGCTCTGGGCCGCGAAGTGCGAGGGTTCGGCGGGGTCTCGATCCGCGGGATGATTCAAACTGATGCGTCGATTAACCCCGGCAACTCGGGAGGCCCCTTGCTCGACGCGACCGGGGCGCTGCTGGGCATGAACACCATCATCTACAGCAAGAGTGGGTCGTCGGCGGGAATTGGTTTCGCGGTACCGGTCGACATCATCTCGCGGGTCGTTCCCCAGCTTATCAAGCATGGTGAGCCGCTGCGCACGGGGTTGGGCGTGACGTTGGTCCCCGACGAGCTTGCGCGGGCCAACGGCATCCGCGGTGTCGTCATCGAGCGCGTCGCGAAGGGCTCGGCCGCCGCACAGGCTGGTCTAAAGGGGCTGCGCCGCGTTCGTGGTCGAGTGATCCCCAGCGACGTCATCGTCGACATCGACGGTACCAAAATCGAGGATTTCGACGATCTCTACGGCGTGCTCGACGAGCATTCGCCAGGTGACGTGGTGAAAGTCACTGTCGTGCGCGGGGGGACAGAACGACGCGTGCTTCCGGTGAAGCTAATGCGACTCACAGGGGGACGATAGATCATGATCGCAACGGCCAAGGCACCAGAAAAGCCGGTTCGTTTCCGCGTCATTCCGGCTGAGACCGGGATGACACTGCGCAATCTTCTCATTCGTCGCGTGCGAGACCTCGATCGCGACACCGCGGCCGAATTGGTCAAAGCGGGCGGGGTGTACATCAACCGCTTGCGTATCCGGCTGCCGATGATCCGCGTTGCGGCGGGTGAGCGCGTCACGGTCTACCGCGAAGCCCTCCGCAGTTCGCCGCTCGAACCCAGTGCGCTACAGATTCGCTATCGAGCTCCCGATTTCGTCGTCATCGACAAGCCGGCCGGCGTCGCCGTGTCGCCCACCCGGGGCACGGCTCGCGGAACGTTGAGTGAGGCGCTGGCTAGCCGACTCGAATCGGAGGGCGTGGCTCGCCCCTACGTCGGCGTGGTCCACCGACTCGATCGCGGTGCAAGCGGCCTGGTGGTGCTCACCACTCGAAGTGCCGCCAACGCGAGTTTGCACCAGCAGTTCGTCGATCACGATATCCGGCGAACCTACTTGATCTTAGTGGAGGGGCAGCCGCCCGACGAGCTTCGCTGTGAGGCCCCGCTCGCGCACACCAGCCAGGGAGGGGTGCGCATCGCCAAGGCCGACGAGCCGTCGGCCAAGCCGGCGGTGACTCGGTTTCGTCGACTGGGAACGCGGGAGTTCGACGGGCAGCGACGCAATCTGGTGCAAGCTGAGCTGGAGACCGGGCGCACCCATCAGATCCGGGCCCATGCCGCGCACGCTGGATTTCCAGTGGTGGGAGATCGGCGCTACGGAGCCCCCCCACCGTTGTCGCGGTTGGGAGCCGCGCCGGTCGATCTCGAATTTGTGGAATGTCTCTGTTTGCACGCGTGGCGCTTGCGGTTCAACCACCCGACCACCGGCGAACCGTTGGAGTTCACATCGCCCCCACCGGCTTGGGCGGGGGTCGTCGAACCGAGCTGAAATCCCAGCACGACGGCGTGTCGATCGCTCGCTTTGGTTCTCACATCGGAGACGCAAGTGTGCGGTGTCAGCACGGCGCGGTCGATGGGGATGTGCCTGTGCTAGCTTGCCACGCATGCTGCTGGAGGGGACGATCGTCGCGCTGGGCTTAGGCGTTGCATGGCCGTCCCCCGAGTCCACCGCGGGTGATTCATCACGTGCCGCTCGTCCCGGCGGCGTCGTCGGGTCGACCCCGCCCGAGTCCGGTGTTGCGGTCCCGATCGACTCGTCGAGCTCACCCCCGGACGGACCAGGAGGACCTGACGCTCAGTTCGCCCGCGACCAGGCGGCAGAGTTCGTCCGCATCGGCGACGCGGCCTTCGACCAGGGGGCGTACCCGGTGGCGGCCGATGCCTACCAGCGATCGTACGATCTGGTGCGGGCCCCGGCGCGGTTGTTGGATCTCACCCGGGTGCACCTGCGATGGTATGACGCCGTCGGCAACCCCGTACATCTGCGACGCAGCGCCCTGCTCCTGCGCAACTACCTGTCGCTGGTCCAGCGCATGCCCGCCGTGCGCATCGGCGAGGACACGGTGCGGCTGGTGGATGAGGTGGAGTCCAAGCTCAAAGTGCTAGAACAGCGCGAAGCTGGGACCTCCCCCGCGTCGGGGCCATCGCTTCCAGCCCAAGCCGAGGCGCGTCAGGCTCGAGCGCAACCGCTGGAGCCGTCGCCACGTGCCGCCCAGCCCCCGCGACGTGACCGGCGGACCCCCGTGGACGCCCGGCGTGCCCCGTGGTTTCGCACAGGGGTGGTGCTCGCCAGTGCCGGCGGTGCTGTGCTGACGTTCGGTGCCGGCGCGACAGCGGTCTGGCTGCGGCGAAGCTACGAACTCGAACGCGATACGGAGCGCGGTCGAATGCAGTGGGCCAGTCTCGACTGTTCCGAGCAACCCGCGCACTGTGACGACCTGTCGCGGGAGCTCGACTCGCTGATGCTCCGCGGCGCGCGGACCAACCGGCGCATCTGGTGGGTGGGCATTCCCGCGATGGTCGTCGGGGGGGCGACGACGGTCGCGGGCGCAGTGCTGTTGCTGCGCGGCCGAGGCCGCGTCCGCACGCTGGCCCAAGCGACTCTCCGTCCCGACTTCGCCGGTTTCACCGTGACCGGCAGTTTCTGACGCAAGCGCGTCGACGGCGACGACGGAACGGACTCGCGCTCATCGCCGCGCCGAAGCGGCGCCGGTGGGCGGACCGGCGTATACTCGAGCCTACGATCGGCATGGCGCGCTCCCGGATTCGTATTGTGACGCAGTTGACCCTCTTGGTCGGGGGTCCGCTCGTCGTCCTCGGCGGGCTGTTCGGCCTGGGCGTGTATCTCGGGATCGAACACCGTCATCCGGTGCTGGCGTTCGAACGCGACGTGCTGCGCCTCGATGTGAACCTGCCGGCGTCTGCAGAGCCGGACATCAAGGCGGCGTCCGATCGAACGGACGCTGCGAACTCACCGGAGCCGGCGGCCGTCCCCGCACCGCCCGACCGGGCGCCTCCGCCGGAGAAGTCGCCCCCGTCTGTCGGTTCGCCCCAGTCTGCGAAGAATCCCGGCCAAGCGGGCGCCGCCGAACGGGCATCCGCTCCTGAGTCGACCCGATCACCCGCGGCTGACCAGCTTCCGGCCCCATCGGCCGACGCAAGGCCGAGCGGGTCGAGGCCCATCGGGGCGGCGGTCGACGCCGCGCCGCTGCCCAGCCGTTCGCCCGAAACCCAATCGGCTCTCGCACCGCTCGACGCGACCCGTGGTGGGGCGGCGCGACCGACGGATCCCTCCGCGCAACCACCCGACGCGGCGACCAACCTGGGGGCGCCGGTGGTGGTGACCGTCAAAGTGCTCGTCGGCAACGAGCTCGCCAACGGGGATCTGGACTGGCTGGCCTACGCGCAACGATTGGTGAGCCGTGCCTCTGCGGTCTACCAAGCGAATTTCGGTATCGAGCTGGCGTTGTACGGCGTCTCTCGCTGGGACGTCGCCACGCGTGGGGTGCCGGCCCGTCGACTGTTGGACGACGTCCGAGCTCGGCCGCGAGAGGGGGCCCAGCTGGTGATCGGGCTCGCCTCGGATCGATACGACGTCCAGCTAGCGGAGCAGCGCCCGTCGCTGCCGGCTGACGCGGCGACCAACGGGACCCACGCCGTGGTGTTCGCAACGGCCGATCGAGACATGCCCCATTTGCTCACGTTCCTCCACGAAGTCGGGCACCTGTTCGGCGCGCAGGACGTGACGGTCGACGATTCCGTTTCAGCTGACGTGAGTTTCATGCACGTTCGGCTCGCCCCCGATCCGAGCCGCCTGCGGATCGACCCCGAAAATCGCGGGCGGGTCTTGGCTCGCAAGGGGCTTCCATTCGGAGCCGCTCGGTAGGTTGCGCCATGACGTCTTCAGCCCCGCCCAGCCCGAAACCGCAACAACCAGACCCTCCCAAGTCCGGCGACAAGGCGCCTTCTCGTCGCAGCCTCGTCGGTAGCTTGCTCGGTTGGCTGGTGCTGCCGGGCCTGCTGGCGACCGCACTCGTGGCCTTGGGCGTGCACGTGGGCGCAAACCACACCGACATGTGGTTCGTTCGTCTCGTGGCCTGGGTCGTCGGTCAGCTGCAGTCTTAGGTGCCGCCGCGTCCATCGGCGGGCTCCGCTGCGTTGCGAGAACAGCGCTAGGCCCGGGGCGACGCGGTCGACGACCCGTTTCTTCTGAAATTCCGGTGGCTTGGCTCGCTCGCGCGCTCGTCGAGCGCCGGTCGGCACGAGCTTCGGAGCAATGGGGGCCACAACGGGCTTGGGGTGCAGCGTGGGCCCGTCGCCGCCGTTGTCCGTTCGCCACCCGGTCTGCGACACTGCGTGGCAGATGTCCGCGTATCAGCTTGAGATCCACCGCCGCGATCGCCCCGTCGAAACGCGCGAGTTTACGGTGGAGAGGGTGTCGATCGGACGTGATTCCGGTGATCTAGCGCTCCACGATCCGGAGGTCTCCAGCCGCCACGGCGAGCTCGTCTTCACCGGTTCGGAACTGACCTACGTCGATCTGAACTCGACGAACGGCACGTTCGACGCCACCGGCGCGAGGATCCGCGACCCCAAGGTGTTGGCCGTGGGGGCGGCTCTGCGCATGGGCAAGACGACGGTGTTGCTCACGCGGATCGGCGGGCCGCCGCGTGCCGCGGATCCCCCAGTTTCGGAGACGATTTTTGCTCCAGGTGGGTTGCCAGCGCCGGCCCCTACGCCGCCGGGCGGGTCGGCGGCGCGGAACTCATCCGAGCGTGGTCCGACGGCTCCGGGCGGGCGACTCCCGCCCCCAGGAGTCGCCGGGATGCCACGGCCGGGCCAGTTAGACCGGGAGCCCGCGGGATCGAGTGGGATGCCGCGGCCGGGTCAGCTAGACCGGGGGCGCGCGGGGGGGATGCCGCGGCCGGGTCAGCTAGACCGGGCGCCCGCGGGCTCGGGTGACATGCCGCGGCCGGGTCAGCGAGCGAGCGAGCCCGTCGGCGACTTGTCCGCCTCGGCGACTGATGCAATGCAGAACCCGGCGCCCGCGTTTCCGGCTCTCACCACCGGGGACGGTCAGGCCGTCCGACCGTCCGCTCCCGGCCGATTACCGCCTCCCAGTCTGGTCGCGGGCGCCTCGCCGTCGCGCCCGGCGTCCGGATCGGCCGCCGTCGAGCCCACGACCGGCGAGATCGGTCGGTTCTCGCCGCCCGTCGCGGAGGCGTTCCGCAAGCCGGCGGAGGGGCCCGATGCGGGTTCGCCGACTGCGGCGGCGTTCGAGCCGAGCGCGTCGGCGAAACTGGCTGACGAGTTCCACGTATCTACCCTGGGCCGGTCCGAAGCAGAGCCGCCGGGCTCAGCGGGCCCGAGTCCATCGGGTGGGTTCGGACCCGGGCGCTTGCCGCCGCCACAACGCGGCGGCCGCCCGACGGGCACGCACGCAGCGGTCGACGCGGATCCGCACGCCGCCGACGTTGGCCTGCCACCGTCGGGCGCGGACGTCGGCGTGGTCGAACAGCCGGAGGCCGCGTTCGCGCCGACCGGAACCTTGCGGTCGTTGACTCACGCTGCGATCGACGAGCCACCCGATTCCGATGGGACGGGCTCGAGCGAAGGGCTGGCCCAGGAACTGCGCCGGGGTTGGGAGTTTCTGGCGCCGGTTTTGACCGTTGCGTTGGCACCGTTGGGGGCGCTGCTCGTCGGCGGTGCCATCGCTCGTCTGTTACTGGGGTGGGTACCAGTGGTGGGGTCGCTGCTCGGGTTCATCTTCGCTGGCATCCAGTTGGTGGTCGGTCCCTTAGCGCTGGGGGTTTTGTTCTATGTGCTGATCAAAGCTCGTCTGGGTCAACGCGTTGAGCTGCGCGAGGCATGGATGACGGTGTATCGCCGCGCTGACTCGGTCTGGATCAACCTGTTCGTGGCTTCGTTCGTGGCGGGGATCGCTACGTTTTGTTTAGTCATCCCCGGGATTGCGCTCGGCTTCTTCGTCGGCCCGGTCTTCTTCTTGGAGGACCGCCGCCGCGTTGAGATCAACTCGGGTGCGCTCCAGCTGTTCAAGCGTCGCGCGCCTCAGATCTTGCTGCTTTGCCTCGGGGTCGGCGTGGTCACGTTGGCCGCCTACATTCCCGTGGTGGTGATGGCGGGGGCGGGCCTCGTTGGCGGCATCTTGGCGCGTGTCTTCGACATCGCAGCGGCGCTGCTGTTGACCCTCGCGACGGGGTTGCTCGCGGCGATCTCGGTGCAAATGTACTTTCGACTGCGAGGCCGCGACGCGCTCGAGCTGGCGGAGGCGAAGCTCGTGGCGTTCGAGGGCGCTGCGAACACGATCTCGCCAGCGAACGATGTCTCGCCCCCCGCTTGAACCCGCTTGAACCGCCGTCGGCCGATCTGAGGTGGCACGAGCTCGACGGCGTGGCCGTGGGCGGGCTGCAGCCCCCGTTCAAGCGGGGGCCCGCAGCCTGGCGCGGCTCTCGTCGATGGCGATCCGAGACC
>QKPP01000315.1 GCA_006508105.1 Myxococcales bacterium FL481
TGTCCCCGTCAGCGTTGCTATTGCCAGTGCCGGTTCCACTCGGGCTGTCGCCGCCCGTTTCGGCGTTGCCTGTCGCGCCACTGTCACTGACGGGACCGGTGTCGCCATCGCCATCGCCATCGCCGTCGCCATCGCCGTCTCCGTCGCCATCGCCATCGCCGTCTCCGTCTCCGTCTCCGTCGCCATCTCCGTCGCCATCGCCATCGCCATCGCCGGCGGCCGTCGTCCCCGTCGAGGAACTGGGGGCTCCGGTCTCCGGCTCAACACTGGGTGTACCGGGGCCGACGCCTTGCCCTTCGGCAGATCCGAATGGGATCGATCCCGCCGCACATCCCCATGCGGTCGCGAGGAGACAAAGTCCCAAAGGGCGTACATCAATCATCTCGCGCGAAACCTAGGGGGTCGTGTCGCGGGCGGTGTTACACTGACGCGTCACAAAGGCAACACATCGCTGCGTGTGAAGTCCGGTCTTGCGGTGAGCGGAAGTTGCTCCCGTGATCACCGAATCTTGAGCGCTCGACTCGGCCGGCCCCTGCGCGACAAACTTGGACTCGTGGCCCGGTGCGGCTTGACGCGAGGTGGTCTCGGCGCGGGTCGACGTTCCCAAGTCGGGAGGGTCGATCGCCGGGACGGTTGGGTCGCCCGAACAAGCTCGGCGGGCTGTCCGATCGCCCGAACCCCTCGTGTGGGTCTACCTTGCGAAGTTATGTACGTGGCCCCAGTCCGAGGACGAGTTCATGCGGCTAGAACTTGCCGTTGTTGTTCTTCCACTCCGACCGAGGAGCGACGGCTTCGATCGTGTCCCAGTGCTCAGTCACTAGCCCCGCGTGCACGCGGAATAGATCGTAGAACGCAGAGTGCACTCCACCCCGTGTTCCCTCACTGACGCAAAGCACGAACGAACCTTCGGCCAACACGCGGTGTAGACGTTGATACACGACGGCGCGGGGGTCGTCGGTGAGTTGCAGCGCCTCGCGCCAGGCCACCACGCCGTCCTCGAGCTCGGGGTTGTGCTGGATAAGCCCCTTGTTTGGCGCGACCCACTGCGACAACGCATCGAAGCGTCGCCCGATCAGAGCTTCGCTGACCAGTCTGCGTACGAGCTCGCGGTTGGCTTCGGTCTGATCCAAGTCGGTGGCCTCGACGGGTCCGTCCACCATGCCGTGCCGCGATGGGCTTGGCTCTCTTCGCGCTTGGATGTTGTCCCAGTGCTCCACCGCGCGGTCGGCTTCGAAGCGAAACACCTCGAAGCCGACGCGTCGCGTGGCGAAGTCGTATTCGGTGTGCGCGAACACGAAGTCGCCATCGCTGAACACACGGACCACGTTCACGCGGGGGTTTGTCTTGGCAAGCCGAGCGAACAGCGCGGCCAGTCCCTCGCTCCCCTCGTGGGTTTGCGGGTTGTGTTGGATGTACCGGTCCTCGTTGACCACCGCCACGGCCTCGGGATCGCCGGTTTCGATGCCCTTGAGGAGTCTGCGGATCAGGGCCTTGCGTCGATTGGGGTCCGACATGTGGCTCGGTTATGCCGCAGTCACCAGATCGGCCCAAGTCTCGAGATCGAGCCCGACGTCGTCTCTCCGGTTGCGTTCAAGATGGCGATGCTCGCCGGGCAAGGCTCGGAGCATCCGGTTGTCGCGGCGGCTCATTGAACCGCGCCCAACGTCGCCCCACGGTCGCCCCACGACGGGAAGAGCCACGGCCGAGGAGTGCACCGGCCCCGGTGCTCACGAGCCTCGAGATCCAAGCACCCGTGTGCGGCCTTGTCGTCGCCCCCTCTTCGACCGCGAAGGGGTTGCGGAACACCATAAGCACTTATACAGTTGTGCGACTGATGGCGACCTCAGATTTTTTCGACGAGCTGGGGCCGGTCGGGATGGGCTCACGGACAAAGCGTTTGGGTGAGCGCATCTTCGGCGAGGCGGCCGAGTCGTACGCCGAACTGGGCTACGACTTCGAAGCGCGATGGTTTCCGCTAACCAACCTGCTTGCTCGCCAAGGCTCGATCGCGGTGAGCGAGGCGGCACGCCGTCTTGGCGTCTCACAACCGGCGATCAGTCAGTTTGCCGCGCAGCTCGAAGACGCCGGGCTCGTGGAATTCGTGGCGGACGAACGAGACGGTCGCCGACGTGTGTTGACGCTGTCCCCGGTCGGTGCCGAGTTGGTGAGCGAGCTTGAACCTGTGTGGGCCGCGTTTCAAGAGGCGGCCATCGAGTTGTGCATGGAAGCGGGCGTGGATTTCCCCGCGGCTCTGCGGCGAATCGAGACCGCGCTCGACCGGGCATCCCTTGGGGACCGCGTACGCGCCGAGATCAGCCGCGGGGTCCGGATCGTGAACTACCACCGCGACCTGCGCGAACACTTCGCCACGATCAACCTCGAGTGGCTCTCACAGATGTTTGAGGTCGAGGAGATCGATCGCCAGGTGCTCGACGATCCCGAGACCCACATCCTTGGGCCGGGTGGCCAGATATGGTTTGCGACCACCGCGGAACTCGGGGTGGTCGGCACCTGTGCGTTGATCAAAGCCAAAACCGGCGTGTATGAACTCAGCAAGATGGGGGTCCGCACACGAGCCCGAGGGCAAAAGATCGGAGAGAAGCTGCTGCGTCGCGTCATCTTTGAGGCGTACCGCATGCAGCCACAGCAACTGTATCTGCTGACAAATAAACGATGTCAGGCGGCGATCCACCTCTATGAGAAACACGGATTCGAGCACTGCTCTGAGATCATGGATCGGTTCGGAGGCAGCTACCGGCGCTGCGACGTGGCGATGGTTCACCGGAGAACGAATGGCCTCGCGCCAAAGCGGCCGGAGTCTTCGTCAGACCAACTGAAACCGTGATGGCTGTCGATTGCGAGGCGTTGGGTCCCATCCATGACGAGGCTGATTTGGGGGCCGAAGCGGCCCGCTCGCCGCATCGATGACGGGCCCGCGGGTCATGTGCAACGGGGCGCGGCGCGTCAGGCTGCGGCGAGCAACCGTGCCGCGGGCTCGAGCACCGACTGATGAATGTGGGTCAGCATGTCGGTCAACGTCTGTGGATCGACGGCGTCGGCTCCCCACAGGTGACGTGGGTTGTGCACTTCGAGTGGCTGCTGCAACTCGGTGGCCACGGCCGCGCGGACCTCATCGCCGCCCATCTGGATGAGCCACGCCGCAATCTCCCACGAGAGCGCGGCGTGGCGGGCCTCGTCTTGGGCAACCTCCTCGAGGGCCGCAGCCGCCCGCTCGTCCGAGCATCGAGTGACGGCGAGCTCCGCGAGGCAGGCCCCCACGGTTTCTCCGAGGCAGCCCTCACGCACGCACGCGACCGCGACTGCGACGGGGTCGGCCGACACGACGATCGGTTCTGAGAACGGAAAACGACCCAGGCTTGGGGCCGGCGCGCCAAGTTGCGCCGCTCGCTGCAAGCACAACTGCGTGTGCCGAACCTCTTGTTCAGCCGCTTGTTGGACCTTGGCGAGCAACGGCAGTGGCGCTCCGAGGGCCATCAGCTCCAATGTCAATCGGGCAAACGCGGCGACCGAGGCGTGCTCGGCCTGGGCCGCCTCAAGCCATGCCCGCGCGTGGGGCCGATCGACTCGGGTCAGCAGTGGGGCCACGCGGGTCGAGTCCCCCTCAAAAAACGGGCGTCCCACCACGCAGTTTGGATCGGTGTTGACGGCGGAGACCGGGTAGCAGCAGGCGAGTTGCACCGTTTGGAAAGCGGGCCGCTTGGTCCCCTCGCCGTGGATTGATTGAACATCCGACCGGCACCAAGACTCGACGCTGAGGTCCGCTAGGTCGACTTCGTCGGCCGGTCGGCATTCCTCGTCGGAGCCCGAGCCAGTCGCCGAAGTCTCCGTGCCCGGGTCGTCCAGTGGGTAACAAGCTTGCGTTCTCACTGCCTCCTCGTCGTTGCCGCCGCAGCCGGAAGCCAGCAACGTGGCCGCAATCGCTGCGCCGGTTCGGAAACGGCTATTGTGTAGTCTTCTCTGGTTTGAAAACAGCATTCGTGCTCGTTGATTGCAGTCTGGTGGTTTGACACCGGGGCCCGCACGCGGAAAGTGGTGCGCTTGCCAGTATGAGGTGCCGCGCGACGGAAAATCGATCGGATTCGAGCAGATCGTCGTGCGGGCTTAGCGGCTGAGCGCCCTCTGAACCACCGCGAACGAGCCGGGGTGCCACTCCGGGCATTGGAGAGAGCAGTTTGCGCAAGTGCGATACACGTCTGAGTCAATTCGGGGGCTCGTGGACGAGGCTGCGGCGAAGATCAACTAGGCAACATGCGAGACAACCGGCGCCGAGAATACGGAGGAGGCTTCGCCTTCGGGAGCGCTCGAAAAGGAAGCATGTCCGCGTCGGCCGGCGACAACTTGTACCGAAACCGTGTAGAGGCTTGGCGAAAACCGCTCGAATTCGCTCGGCGCGGGGGTAGAACCAGCGTTCATGGCTTGTCACCGCCAAGGCGGCGGCGGGCTCACGACCGTACCCGGGCCTTGGCCGGGGGTTCGTGCGCTCCCGAACAACGCGAGTTGGTCCGCCGAGACGGACGGTCTCGGTGCGTCTGCGCACTCGGGCAGCGCGGACGATCTACCCGCGTCAACGCGGCCATGCGTCGACCGGTGAACCTCCCCCCCGTCGAGGCCCTCCGTCTCGTCCTCGCGCCCCTCGCCGGACTCGGCGCCGGGCCTCGGGTGGAACTCGATCGAGCGGGGGCTGGCCGTCGCTAGCGCGAACGTTTGGCCCAACGACCGCCGTGTGCCGCTGGCCAGGCCCCCCCGGCGCCGTAACGCCGACACGGCGCCTCGAGACCGGCTGACGACGCGCGCCTCGACCGGCGGCGCCGCAACGTTGTGCCCGGCTGGCGCACCACGGTTGGGTTGCGCCTCGGAGTCGACGCCGCTCGGTCGCCCTGAGCCCGCGCTACCTAGCGCAACGCCGCGCTGTCGCGCTCCCTGTACTCCCAAGATTCGCGGCGCGTGTCGGCGCTGCGCACTCAATTCCTGGTGAATCGATGTTGTTGCATTCGGTTGGGGACCTCAAACCCGATTGTGCTTTTCCACACCGACAAACGGCCAGACCGGGCGAACCCGCTCTTGGTTCGCACTGACTGAAGGTATCAATCAACCCCCTGAGAGTCTCCGCGACGACGGATTGCTCAGCGGGGGATCATCACGCCCGGCAATAAATGGTGCGGTTGAAAACGGAGGACACATATGAAACACCAAGCGCAGAAGGTGGCGTGGAGACGATGCGCCCCAATATGGCTATCTATAGTGACTGGTTGCGCCGCAAGCAGTGCGGCGCAGAAGAAACCCCGCCCCGGACCGGACGTGTGGATGTCCGCTGAGAAGGGGGGCCGTACGACAACCAAGGCCTCGTCAATCCATATTTACCGAACGACGCGGCCCGAGTCCGAATTTGAGCGCATCGGCCGAATCAGCTTAGACGACGCGGAACACGCTTACACTATCGACGAGGTGTACAAGGCCTTTCGCAGTGTCGCGGCCCAGAACGGCGCGACCGCGATCATCGACTTCGACGTGAGTACCAAACTCGATGTCGAGGTCACGTTCAGTGACAAGAACGTCACGAGCACAGAATACAGGTACAATCCCCAATCCGGACGAAGCGAGGCGGTACAAAGCCGAAAGACGAACAAGGACATGGACACCGGGGTCACGGTGACGGTCGGCTACGTAGGGACGCTAGTCGTGGAACGCGGTGCACCCGCCGAGCTCGAACCGGATCGGGCCAGTGCGGAGGAGAACGAAGCCGAAGGCGCAGAACCTGAAGCGCCGTCAGAGGAAGGTGAATAGTGCGCCGCGCAAGTTTGCTAGTCCGCTCTGTCTTGTGCGTTGGCTTCGGCAGCGGTTGTATGCCGCCGCTCCAGGTTCACGGCGCTCGCAAAGATCCGAGCGAGCCCCAACAAGCCGGCACAACGGAGCCGGATGATATTCCGCTTTACCGCACCACGATGCCCAAGCGTCCCTACGTCGAGCTGGGCGTCGTGGTGGGGTACGGCGGGAAGCCCGAAGACCTCCCCGACGAGATGCGACGCCAGGCCGCTGCGATGGGTGGCGACGCAGTTATCCAGGTCGAAGGGGGGGGCTACGGAGTCCTGGGCACCGTCATCGCATACGAAGCTGAGTGAGCGAGATGAAGTATCTACCAACGATCGCCGTTGTGGTGTCAGTCTTTACTTCCGGGTGTACCCGCTCGGCGTTCATGCCCGCGATGGCGACCCACCAGCCGGGAACCGAGGGTGACGCCGAAAGCGTCACGATTCGAAGACAGGCCACCATTCCCGACGGGAGCCAAGAAATCGGGCACGCGATGGTGCTCGCGCGAAGCCAGAAACGACGCGAGAAGCTGATGCAGAAGGTCGCGGCGGAAAACGGCGGTACCTCCGTTGTCGACTTCCGCGAAGGACTGAGCGTTCCGATGATCATCATTCCTCTGCCCATCTACACAATCGTCGTCCATGGAACGCTGGAAAGCGCCACGATCGTGAAAACGAGCGACTAGCCGGTTCCCGTGGCGGTTCCCTACCGGGCGCGTGCAGAGGCTCGAGCGTCGCGCGGATGGGTCCAATCTACCGTCGGTAAAAATAGACAATTGTGGCGCTTCACACGAGCTGGCAGCGACCGGTAAGTACATTGGAGATCGATTCGAGGCCAGTAGTTGGCGGAAAGTTAAGCTAACGCCGCGCAAGATACCGAACGCGGAGGATTAGACATTGCTCGATGTCAATCGTGGACATCGGAGCGCAACTTGTGGGCGCGACCGAGACGTCGGCAGCGGGCAACTCCACAAGACCGAACGGACTCGAGCGAAGTGGTGCCAACAGACCCAACGAGAACACGCGGCTGAGCAAACGATCCGAGGAGATTCTCGATGGCTTTCGTGGGAGTGTGGGGACCTCGGCGAGGACGTTGCGGTCGCCTCGCGGTCGAAACATAGCGAGCTGATGTGGCTCGACGTCGGAAGCTCGCGGGCGCGGCACGACGAATGGGCGCAGTCGATGCCGAGCCAACAGCACGCCCCGGCATCGGACCACGCTCAACCGCGGTGGTGACACCAAAGCGGCAAGTCCGGTGATCACCGGCCGGTGTGTCAGCTTCGAAAACCACGCTCCTCGAGCGGTCGGACGCTTCAAAGCCATGCGAAGAGTGCGGGTTGATGTGGTTTCGACATCATCGCGGGCGATGGGTTGTCGCAGCATGTACTTGACCTGGCGTTCGAGTCGTTCGCGGTCTCGACCATCGAACGCGGCGCCAACGTGGGCGGCGACATGCTCTCCGACCATGCACAAACCCGTTGCGCCATGCTCAGGCGGAGCGAACGAGTCAACCTGGCGTTCGCAGCCGACGGTCAAACAGGCTTGGACGGCATCGTGGGTGTCGTGACTCTCGTCGGTGTTGTTAAAAGCTTGTGGATGTCCGCGTCGAGTCGGCGGACAGCCGTTGCCAGTTCGCGCATCGACCACCGGGGCGCCAAATAGCACGTCGGGGAACCGAGCCGAGGGTTGTCCGTTTCGCTCTCGAACACGCTCAGGGCGTGAGCGGTATCCGCCTAGGATTCGCCCTCTCGCCATCTGCGCCAGAGTTCTGTGCCGCGCGGTGGCGGAGTACGCTCGTGGCATCGTTCCGGCGGGTTTTGTTGCAGCAATCATCTAACCACTAGCCATTTTCAGAAACGCGCAGCGGGCAGGAGGCTTTCGACCGACCGACGCGGTCGAGTACGTGAGCGTGGGCACGTCTCTCGTTCACCACGGGGCACTAAATCCAAACGGGCACGATTATCCACCGAGATCATCGTTTGCATTGAACATAAAGAGTGGCTCGTGCTATTGGTTCACTTGTGTGCCACTGGGAGCCGGGATAGGGCGGTGCTCGCCCTATTCCGGATCCATTCAAATCGTCACGTGAAGCGAGACAAGCTTCGCGTGCAGGAATGAGGATGCCATGAGCAATGACGACGTAATTGCCGGAAACCCTGGCGATGCCCAGTCCGCGGCGGATGACTCTGCCGGACCGGACGACAACATCACTTCGCCCCAATCGTCGATCCAGACGATGGACCAAGCGGCGGAGATCTGGACCGCTGACGAGATGCTGGCTGCAGAGCCGTGCGACATCATCGAGCTCGATGACGAGGCGATCGACGCGGCGGCCGAGGCTCTCGCCGACGAGCAGAGTCGGTTGATCCCCGGAGGACCTCCGGAGGACCTTGATGAGCCGCCGCCCGAGTCCGCCGACAGCTTGGAGACGCTAGGGTACAGCTACCCTGCCCCCTTTACTCGGTGGGAAAACTTCGCCGACTACCGCGCCTGGCCCTACCGCGCCGTCGGCAAGCTCTTCTTCAAACGGAACGGCAGTAAGTTCGTCTGCTCGGCATCGTCGATCGGCAACTGCGCGATCATCTCCGCCGGCCACTGCCTGCACAGCGGCAACAACCGTGCGAACGGTTGGTCGACGGACGTCATCTTTGTGCCGGCCTACAGGGACGGGACGGCACCGTACGGCCAGTGGCCGGCGAAGTACTCCATCGTTCGGGCGCAGTGGTTCAAGCACGGGATCTCCAAGGGCCTCAGCGAGGACATCGGTGGAGCCATCCTGCACAAGCAGCGAGGTCGCAAGATCAGCCAGCGAGTCGGCTGGCTTGGCTTCGCCTGGAATTGGTCGCGCAACCAGCACTGGTTGTCGCATGGATACCCGGCCGGTGCCCCGTTCAACGGACAGCGGATGCAGATCAACGCTGGGTCCTTCGCCTACAACGGACACGTCGGAGCCAACCCCGCACCGGTGGGAATGGGAAACGACCTCACCGGGGGCTCGAGCGGCGGCCCGTGGATCTGGCGATTCGGCAGCAATAACTATGTGAACGGCGTTAACTCTTACCGGCGCAGCTCCAAGCCGAAAGAGATGTTCTCACCGTACTTCGGCAAAGCAGCGAAGTCGCTCTACGACGCCTTGAAGAAGGGAAGCTGCTGACGAGCCGCGAGCGCGGCCAGGGTAGGGAGGGTTTCGTCGCTGCCGGAGGCGGCCCTCTCGCCCGACTGCGGACGATATGATGTGCCATCGCGCGATGGTAGGCTCGGGTGTGCTGGCCCTGCGCGGCCCGCTACACTAGAGTAATGGCATCACTCGCCCGGCCAGGGAGGTGTCTATCGATGTGCCCGAAGGACAACGACCAGAATGTGGAAGGTCCCAAACAGCCCAAACGCCGCAAGAAGTGGACACGGCGGGAGATGGAGGAGGCGTCTCCTCTCCCGATGCCCGAGATTGACGACGACGGCAAGTCCCGCGAGCCGGATGACGACACCCACGACGACGGCAACTCCCATAACGACGGCTAGGTTCAGAAGCCTCGGGGGTGCCGTCTAGTCTGCGACCCGCGAGGGTTGGGGGTCCATCCGTCGAGAGCCTCCTGGGCACGATTGCTCAGCCGCGTGTTCTCGTTGGACCGGTCGACATGCCCGACAAGCGCGGACCGATGCAGGTCTCAAGCGCGGTGCGCTCGTGACCGACGCGCGACCTGGCCCAGCACGACATCGCTTCGGTCTCGTGACGGAGCAACCGTCTCGTCACCCGGTCAAACCGCAGGTGAATGACTAACGGACGCTCGGCCGGAGAATCGACTCTCCGCCTCGCCGCCGCGACCTCGAAGCCGACGCCCCCGTCGATGAGAGGGGGCGACATTCGGGAGCATGGCCTCCCTTCGACCCGGAGAGTATGGCGACAGAGCCGGTGCGCTAGGCCCCGGGGACCCCGCACGGCTCGCTACACAGCGCCATCATACACACGATAGCAAGACCGGCCCGACCCCAAGGAGTCCCGCCGCCGACCAGCTGGGGGGACCACCCGTCCTCGTCAGGAAGTTCGTTCTCCAACGGTCCGGGCTGAATCAGGTCTACACAAGGCCCGTCGGGCATCCTCTCGGGGTGGGGACCGAGACATTCGATCGGATCCACCGTACCGCAGTAGCACTCGACCACCCCGCGTGTGGGGGAGAAACACTCGCTTTCCCGGTAGCAGTCATAGACCCCTCGGCACTCCAGATCCTCCGGTGGGCACAGAAGATTGACGTCCTCGCCAAATACATCCTCGCCGCACCAGTCGAACATGCAAGCGTCGCATCCCGGGCTTGCCGGTGGCCAGTAGGCGTCGAGTTCCTCCGCGCGACACTCCACTGTGATCACGCGCTCTACGGAACAATGCTCGTCACTTGCGGAGACCAACAGAGGAACGAGGCCCACCGTCTCGCACGGATAGACCGCGTCGGATCCGGCTGCAAACACGTTCCCGGCGGCGGACCACAAGATCGATACAGGATCAGCATCGGCGTCGTCGGCCTCGGCGCGCAGGTGGATGGGTTCGCCCACGAATGCCGCAGAGGGAGTCGCCGACAGTGCTGTGACTCGAGGACAGACGTTGAGCGCAACCTCGACGTCTACGGATCCACCCGAGTCACTTCGTTCACACGACATCACAACCTCCACCAACGAGCGCTCCCCCGCAACAATTTCGAACGGCACGTGTCCCCAACACAGCCAGGTTCTGTCCGTAGAAGCGGCCGACACCGCCAGCTCGGAGCGTCCCACTGGGAGGTCGTCGATCGCGAATCGCACGGTTTGCTCATCTCCCACAAGAACCGTGCCGGACTCGATCTCCTCTCCTGCGTGGGCAATCGAGAATCGAATCTCGTCGATGTTCACTCCTGGTTCGAGTTCGTACCGAAAACTCGTCGACCCGATCGCGCGAGCGGGTGGGCGGGGCTCGCCCGATGCGCAGACGCTCAAGGCGGCAAGCAGAGGGACCATCGTGAGAGCAAACGTGCCGAACTTCTTGTGTGTATGCATTCGTGGACTCCTTGTCTCGATCGGCTGGCCCCGACGCGAGTCCGGCGAATCGCTTAGCCATCGCGTCAGCTCGGTACCATCGCCCGATTGGCTTCGAAT
The DNA here is from genome assembly GCA_006508105.1 of Myxococcales bacterium FL481. Taxonomy (GTDB): domain Bacteria; phylum Myxococcota_A; class Polyangia; order Nannocystales; family Nannocystaceae; genus FL481. The sequence goes on from QKPP01000315.1 coordinate 10,950, forward strand.
CGGACCACTGTATCGTCTCATCTTGTTGACGGGGTCCACGCGACAACACCGTGGCACGTTCGAAACCTCTGCGCCGAGCTCCGGCCGCCCGAAACCCTGTCTGGTTTGACGGAGGCAACTCCGTTGCTCCAACGCCGGGTCGGGACCGTCGTTCGGTGTTCGGGCTGATCCGCAGCATTCGACGCCGGCACCGCCCAAAGCCTGGCCGGTCGACCCGACAGACCACGACACGACTAGACGCGATCGCGTCCGCGCAGCCCAATCGCGGACGGGGGCAGGTTCGCTCCTACGCAGCTTTCGCTGTCGCCGAGGTTGGCAGCGAGACATCGAAAGGATGTCCGCAATGTCTACAAGCCGTCGCCTCCGGCCGCACCTTCTCCGCGCAAACGGGACATGTTTTCATCGCCGCGGCGATTCGCTCGTCCAGCCGGCGGTTGTATCGCCCCGCGGCGAGAAAACCGTCGACGATCATGACCAACGTCAACCCAAACCCGGCGAGCGGCTCATAGAACAGCATTCCGGCCACAAATGGAAATGCGATGATTCCTAGGAACACGCGGCCGCAGTAGATGTAACCCGCTCCAGGTACAAGCACATTCATGGCTGCGGCCAAAGCAGGGTTCTTTCGCCTGCGGTGCATGGCGTCGATGTCGAGTGGTTGATCAGAACTCATACAGCGGTCTCCTCATCTCCCGTGAGCCGAGGATCGAGACTGCACTCCACGTCGCGCCCCGGTCGACATGCCTCCGTGTCATCACCCGCACGGTTGCGAGGACTGGCTCGGCATCGGTACTCCCACCACCCATCGCTCGGCGCCCACACCACTTGAGATGGTTTTTCCTCCGCCAAACCTGTACAGCCCCGCTCAGGGCCGGTGCCAGAGGCGGCGATGCCACGTCCCATGCCGCGGGCCCATTGCGCGCTTTGGTAGCAGCGATGCGGTCGGAAATGAGCAGGACGAGGATCTCCCACATTGTCTCGCGCACCCCGACTTGCTTTTCGCATCCTCCAACCTGCGTGCTCGCGTCCGACGGTCGTTCGCGGTGGCCGGTGACACCCGGCTCCGAAACGGCGTCGAGGTCGAGCGAGCGTGTTCGCTGTCGCTCGACATCCGGGGCGAACCGGCTCGCATGCGGGGTCCACACCCCTCGGGTATGTCAGCCCGCCCAACCAGAACACCCGGCCGAGCCATCGTGCCCGGGTGTCGTGACTCCCTTCGGCTCGTGAACCGAGGAGCTCCCGAACCCCGCCCTTTCCGAGCGCGGCCCAGGGACGGGGGAGCGTCAGCTCGACTTGTGGGCGCGGACGCGGTCGACCAGTTCAGGGAGGGTGTCTTCCCACTTTGCGACGAGCCCGTAGTCCGCCACCTGAAAGATCGGTGCCTCGGCATCTTTGTTGATGGCGACGATCGTCTTCGACCCCTTGATCCCCGCAAGGTGTTGGATAGCCCCCGAGATGCCGACCGCGACGTAGAGATTCGGCGCGACGATCTTGCCGGTTTGGCCTACCTGGAGGTCGGCCGGCACGAGTCCCGCATCGGTGACGGCTCGGCTAGCTCCGAGGGCACCCCCGAGCAGGTCCGTGAGTTGTTCGAGGACCTTGAAGTTCTCGGCTTCCCGCATGCCGCGACCGCCCGAGACGACGGTGTCGGCCTCCGTCAGGGCCGGACGGCTGCTCTCGGTCTTCGCCACGCCTTGCACCTCGACGCCGCGGGTGTCCAAGGTGCCGGCGTCCACCGTGGACACCGTCGCCGGCGTGCCGGGCTGAGCCGGGGGGAACTCGGAGCTGCGCGCCGCGAAACACACCACGTCGCTGGTCGTGTTGACCTCGAGGATGGCGCGTCCGGCCGCGACGGGTCGAGCGAAGGTGTTGGCCGCGTTCACGGCCGTGATCTCGTTGACGAACGCCGCATCCAGCCGCGCCGCCGCCCGAGGCAGGGCGTCGCGGATCGAGGACGACGCAACCCCGCCGATGACGCTGGCCGAGGTCGCCTTGGCCGCGGCGACGATGGCATCGGCCCACGCTTCGGCGGTGAACGGTTCAAGGGCCGCGTCGCTGACCACGTGTACGGTTTTGGCACCGTAACCTTGGGCCGCGATGGCTTGGGCCGCGGCGGCTGGATCGGCCCCGAGCACGAGCAGCTCAAGGTCCACCCCGCGGGCATTGGCGATGGCCTGGCCGCAGGAGATGCCGGGAAGACTCGCACGGGCGATGCCTTGACCCGCGAGTTCCACGATCACGAGTACGTTGCTCATAGGACTTTCGCCTCCGTGGCCAGCTTGTTGACCAGCTCCTCGACCGAGTTGACGATCTGGCCCGACGCGCGAGCCGGCGGCGCGGTCACGCCAGCCTCTGACTCGGTGGCGCTCGCAACGACGCCCAGGGCGTCCGGGGTGAGCACCTCCACCTTCTTACGCTTGGCCATCGTGATGCCGCGCAGCGAGGCCAACCGCGGGCCATCTTGATACTTGTGATCGGCGGGCGTCGCCCCGTTGTGCACGCTCGTGGGCAGCACGACCCGCAAGTCGACGTTGAGCACGGCGGGCAGGGGGATTTTCTTCGATTCGACCCCGTCGTCCACCTCGCGCTTGACCAGCAAGGCGTTCGCGTCGCGTTGCCATTCGACCTCGGCGGCGAAGCAGGCTTGCGGCCGGTTCAGCAGGCCGGCCACTCGCTGCGCGATCTGACCGCCTTCGTTGTCTTGGCTGAGCTTGCCCGCGATGACCAGGTCGGCTTGTTCGCGGGTCGCGACCGCGGCGATCAGTTTGGAGACCGTGATCGAGTCGAGCTCGCGGTCGTCGCAGTCGACCACCACGCCTCGCTCCGCGCCCATCGCCAAGGCTTGGGTCACGTGTTGGCGTTGGGCGGCGGGACAGATGCTCAGCACGATGACCTCGGCGAGGCGCGACGAACCGCCGACGTGCTCCGCGAGGCGTAAGGCCGTTTCCACGGCGTACTCGTCGAAGGTGTTCGGCACCCATTTGGCACCGGACAGATCGAGCGCGCCATTCGCGAATTTCACCGTGGCGTCGGGATCCGGGATCCGCTTGATCGGAACAAGTATCTTCACGGGCGTTCTCCTAGGCCTCTGCGCGTGTATGGCCCGCTGTGGCGCGACCGTCAAGCGTGCATGCCGGCACGCCCCGTAGACCGCGACGGCGGCCAGCTTGCGAGCGAAAGCCCCCTGCGTTAGCGTTTCGCGCGGCTGTTCGAGGAACATCCATCGCGCGCCACACCGGTGGCCAGCCGCAGGATCGATCCCTTATGCGCTTCCGCAGTCTTGTCTTTGGACCCACCCGCCTTGGACTCGCCGTTTTGTCCTGGACCGCGGCCGCATGCAATCCCGCGTGCACGCCCCCGCCGGCCGATCCGGCCCCGACGTCCGCCGACGCTGCCTCGGCTCCGGCGGCGAGCTCGGGTGATGCCAAGGCGGCGGCGCCGGGCGGCGGGGCCCCGGCCCAAGATCAGATGATCATGGAGGCCAAGGGGGTCGACCTGTCGAAGCTCAGCGAGGCTCAGCGGGCGAGTTTCTTTCAGCTGATCAACGTTGAACCCAGCGCCTGCGATAAGCCACACAGTTTGGCGACCTCGTTGCGCGATGACGCCCAGTGCCGCGACTCGTTGATCGTCGCCCAGTTCGCCGCCGACCGACTGGCCGTGGGGGCCACGGTGGCCGACGTTCGACTGGAGCTGACGTCGGTCGTCGACGCCCTCAAGGTGCACGAGATCGACACGAAGGGTCGACCGTCGATGGGCAACGATCGCGCGCCGGTCACCGTGGTCATGTTTGCCGATTTTCAGTGCCCACACTGCAAAGCGGAGGCGCCGGTCGTGCGAGAGACGATCAAGAAGTATCCCAACCGCGTCCGGCTGGTGTTCAAGCACTTCCCGCTGTCGGCCCACCCCCGAGCCAAAGTCGCGGCGATCGCCTGTGAGGCGGCCCTCGCCCAGGGCAAGTTTTGGGAGATGCACGATATCGTGTTCCAAAACAACGCCGCTCTTGAAGACGCCGACTTGCGCCGCTACGCGCAGGAGATCGGTCTCGACCTGGCGGCGTTTGACGCCCACTTCGGCGCCAAAAAAGGGGAGGCCGCGGTGAGCAAAGACCGCGACGACGGCGAAAAGCTCGGCATCCAGGGGACGCCGGCGGTGTACGTCAACGGCCGCGTCAAGCACCCGTTGTTGTTCGGGGGCACGCTTGAGGGGGCCATCGAGGAAGCGTTACGTCGGTAGAAGAGATGGCGCCGCATCCTTGGATCGAGGCGTTCGCGCCCGCGACGGTCTCCAACCTCGGCCCCGGTTTCGACTGCCTGGGTCTCGCGCTTCGCGGCCCCGGCGACACGGTGCGAGCCCGAACCGCCGACGTCCCGGGGGTGCGGTTGCTGCGAGTCTCCGGTGACGCCGGAAAGCTGCCGTTGGCCAGCGATCGCAACACCGCCGCGGTCGCGGTGCAACAACTGCTGCGCCACCACGCGCCCGAGGCCGGCATTGAGTTGGAGCTGACCAAGGGGCTGCCGCTTGGCAGTGGGCTGGGGTCGAGCGGGGCGAGTGCCTGCGCGGCGGTGGTGGCCGCCGACGCGGCGCTCGGTCTCAACCTCGGCGCGACGCACTTGATCGAAGCGGCGCGCGAGGGGGAGCGCGTGGCCTGCGGGGCCGCGCATCCTGACAACGTGGCGCCGGCGATCCTCGGGGGACTGGTGCTCATCCCCTCGCTCCACCCGCTGCGGGTAGTCGCCTTGCCGGTGCCGACCGATCTGTGGCTCGCGGTGTACACCCCCGGCCATCCGGTGGCCACCGAGCAGGCGCGGGCCATCCTCCCCCACAACTATCCGCTGCCCACCGTGGTCCACCAAGCCGCGCGTTTGGGCCTGTTGGTTCACGCGCTGCACACCGACGATTTGGCGTTGCTCGGGGAGGCCATGGTCGACGAGGTGGCCGAGCCGGCTCGCGCGGGCCTGATTCCCGGATTTCTCGCGGCCAAAGCGGCGTGCCTCGAGGCCGGCGCCGTGGCCTGCACGATCAGCGGCGCGGGCCCATCGACGTTTGCCATCGCGCCATCGCGCGAGCGCGCCACAGCGTTGCTCGAGATCCTCGAGGAGTGCTTCACGGGGGCCGGAGTGGCCGGCCGCGGGCACGTCGACACCGTCGGGCCGGGGGCCCGCGTGGTCTCAGCGCCGTTGCATTGATCCGGCGGGCCGGCGACGATGCGCGCATGCCGAGAGTCTGCCTGGCGGCCGCGGTGTCACTGCTCGTCGGGTGCGCGTGGGTCCGCCGTGATCGATCGGGAGACGAAGGTCTCGCTGCGTTGCGCATCGACAACGCGTCGATCGACACCGTCTGCGCGGTCGAGCTGCGGTCGGTCTCTTCGCGTGACTCGGCGCCCCGTCGGCTTGCGAGCGGGGACGGGCTGGCACCGGGCCGAGCCCAAGAGCACGCCGTGGCGTCCGGCCGTTATCGCGTGACGCTCGTCGATTGCGCGGGCAACCGCGTGCTCGACCAGCCCGATGTCGCGCTGCACGGCGCGGTGGAGTTGTCGATCTACTCCGACTATCCCCCGGGCCACGAGCCGCCGCCGGGCTACCGCCGTGTTGCGTTCCCGACCTTGGGCGTGGCCGGAATCGCTGACGCTGCTGCCGTGGACGTCGCCCGCGGTTTCAAGCGGGGTCGCCGGTCACGCTAAAAGTAGAAGTGGAACGATCCGCCGCCCATGATCGCCGCGCCACTACCGGCACCGATCGTGTTGCTGAACCGGTCGCGGTTCCCATTGGAGTTGATGCGAAACGTCACACCCGCCTCGGGCTGAATGGCGAAGTGCTCGCCGACGTACACCTCGACCGCCAGCGGGACCTCCAAGACGGGTTCGACGACCGTGGTGTCGTTCCCGTTGTGAATGATCATGCTAGGGCGCACGCCGAGACCCAGGCTCGCCGCGACCGGGCCGACCTCTTTGGTGCGCAGGAACCAGCCGAACACGCTCGGAGAAAACGAGAAGGTGCTCTGTCGGACTCGGTCGTCATCGACGTCGTCGGCGTCGAGCACCATGCCTGCGCCGAAGCCGAGTGACAGTCGTTGGATAATGAACCACTTGAAGCTGAGCTCGCTGGCGCCCGCCAAAGTGCGCTGGGCGCCGACGCCCATACGACCGGCCATGTCTTTGCCCGCGTGGGCGACAGCCGGAGCGGCGAGCGTCGCGGTGAAGAGGCCGGCGAGAAGGAGGCTGCGTGATGTCATGCGTTTACCCGTTGGTGAGTGGTGCTTGCCGAGGTGGCATCGCACGGACGACGACGCTACACCCAGCATGGCAACGCGGCGAGTCGGTCGCGCGACATGCTCGACCGTCTGGGGTCGATGCCTCCCCCCGCGCGGTTTTCGAGCGATTTCGTCGGGATTTGCTCCGGTTGCACGCCGGCGTCGGCTTTGTGTTGCACAAGCTGTGAGCCGCACCCGAAGGCCGCGCCGATTCGGCGGCTCGGGGGGATGCGCTGTTCACCGGTTGTTCGGCGTTGCCTCGGTGGATCGCGCCCGTGGAAACCAGGAATCTCGATCGGCGTCGTGACATACAGCACGGGGAATGCCGTGTCGGCGCCTGCGGTTGAGCCGATCGGTTCGTGACGAGGCCTCGGAGGATGTGCTCAACGGGAGGTCTCGTCGCCTCCGCCAACTGGGAGGAGTGGTCCCGCGGCCGCGTCGGGTGCGGTGCAGGGCCACGCCCCGGCTGACTGGCGGAACCCGTGGACCATGATGCTGCCCCGTCACATCGGTGCTCATCGGTTCACTCGCGCCGCTGTGCGATGAAGAACGTGTAGCCGTAGTGGTGACCGAGACGACGATGCATCTCGGGCTCGCGTGCCAGCTCGTCGACCGCAGTGAGCAACTCTTCGTCGCCGACGTACGCCGATCGCAGTTGCGCGAGTCGTTGTTCGAGCGGGCCGTAGAACGCATCCCACCAGGCCTCGTCGGGCAGATCGAAGTGGTCGACCCGACGCCACGGGCCGCGCTCGATCAGCGCCAACACCTCGTCGACACGCCGCATCGACGGGTACTCTTGAGCAAACGCCGCGCGTACTTCCGCCGGGGGGTCGATCGTTCGCCAGACCGCGTCCGTGAAGGCCAGGTAGCCCTTCGACCGCAGCAAGCCGGCACACAGCGGCAATGCGTGGTCGAGCCCGAGGTTATAGAGCGCGCCTTCGGACCAGACTAGATCAAAGCTGAGCGGCGGCAGATCGAGCGCCCCGAAGTCCGCGACCCGGGCGTGGACGCGATGCGAGAGCCCTCGTTCGGCGATCGCCGCTCGCAGTCGGGCAATCGACGGCGGGTGACGGTCGATGGCGAGAATCGAGCCGCTTGTCAACGAGGCCAGATGGAGGGTTTGCGCCCCCACCCCGCAGCCGAGATCGATGATTTTCGCATCCGGTGGCAGCGGCTCGCACCGCGCGAGCGCCCGGCGGGTGCAGGCCAAACTACCCGGCCCCTGTCGTGGAAGCGACCCGAACACCGAAAGCATGAGTTCTTCTGCGCGGGCGTTCATTCAACGTTTGTAGCGCAGATCCTCATACGAGGCAGTTTCGCCACTCGGCCTGCCCCGGAGTCACCGAGGCAGGTTCGTGCCCGCCGCCGAGCGGCCGCGCGACGCCGTCGCGAAAATCTGGCCGGCGCCTGCGTTCGCGAGGACCTAGTGGTCGTGGTCGTCGTGGTCGTCGTGGTCGTCGTCATCACCGACCGCGATGCGCTCGACCGGACCACAGACCTCGCGCCCGTGGTTGAAGTCGTGCAGCACGACCCCCGTGCCCCGTCCAAAGCGGGGATCGAGCGATCCATCGTTGCGGTAGCGGACCAGCAGTGCATCCGCCAGCGGGAGGGTCTCGTCGCCTTCGCTGAACTCCCAGCCGGCGGCAAGAACGCCGGACCGCCGGCCCAGGGCGAGGTCGTTGAACGCCGCGTACTCCAGCTCGAGGTGCTCGGTGACGATCCCGCCGCCGAAGCTCTCGTCGACAACGCCGCTCTCGTCGACGCGCGTGATGAAGGCGTCGCCGGTGGCGAAGTCGACCGGGTACGTCGCGCCCGCCAGAAATAGGGTCTCACCCCACCAAAACCCACCCGCGGTGGGGGCATCGTATGCACCGCCGGGAATATCGAGTGAGAACGCGGGGCCGTCGGGGCCTTCGAGAACGTGGCCGTACTCATCGAAGAGCACGGTCGAGGCCACGGCCGCCCCATCGTCTTGGTAGGTCATCAGGGAAACCGCCATGGCTCCCGCACGGTTGTGAAAAGCCGTGCCGGCGAAGCCCAAGCTGCCGCCGACAGACACGGTGCTCATGCCGGCGTCTTCGCCGTAGCAGTGGACCATCCGACCGCGGTGGCTGATCTTGAAGGCCACGGCCGTGGCGACGCCTTCTTCGCTGGTCTGCGCGCCGACGATGATGCCATCGCGCACGGGCTTGATGCCCAGCACCCGGTCGTCCGGGCTCCCGGTATCGAACGTGAACACGCCGTTGTCGCCGAAGCCCCGCACGAGCTTGCCGCGCGGGCCGATCTTCGCCACGAACCCGACGGCGCCGTCCGGGCCAGCGCTGCTGCCGGCGACGTAGAGGCCGCCTTTACGGGCCCGAGCGGCGTCTGCGATCGATTCGCTGCCGCCCAGGTCGAACGTGGCCAGACCCTTGTACCCGAAACTCTTCTTCCCCCGGCCGCGGTGGTCGAGCCGGAGCACGACGATGTCGGCGGGGCCCGGGGTCGCGCCGTCTTGGCCGGAGGTGGTGCCGATCACGTCGACCGTGTGTCGGCCGACGACAATCTCGTGCGCGTCGTCGAAGTCGTCGAGATCGACGATGACCGTGCCCCGGTCGCCGAACTTCCGGTCGCGGCGCCCTGAATGATACAGACGCGAGATCGCAAGATCCCCGTAGTGAGCATGACCGGCGGGCCATTCCAAGACGCGGTTGTCGTAGGCGGTGCCCGCCACCAAGATGCGACCACGGTGGTCCGTGGCGACGGCTTGCGCGGCGTCACTGCAGAGGTGGCCGCTGGGTTCGTCGGTGGCCTGCGAGGTTGCAGGAACGCTGAACAACAGCGAGCCCACGGTGAGGATGGACGCGTGGGACCACCAGGGGCGAGATTGAGGGAGAGTGCGTGCAGCCATGGCGTCCGCGTTATCGCAAAAGAATTGCGGATGCAATCTCGTTGCGAGTTTGTTTCGCGGTCGCCGGTTCTTCACGGCTCACAACGCCGTACGGGTTGAAGCCATGGTGCGTGTGTCGAAGGCTCTGGGAGGCCACGACCGTCGACTCGATCGCGGCCGCGACGCGAGAGTGGTGATTTGACGTATTCATGATTGTTCAATTAGCCGACACGCGCCTTTTGCCCGAGCCGGGCCCCGTCGGGGTCGGCCCCCTCGCCGAAAACGCCAGCAAACCCTGCGTGGGTACCGTCAAACCTTGCGCTCGCCCGCTAGACCCACCGCAATGCTCGGATGAGCCGCGCGCGGTCGAGGGCTCTCGTCGGACCGAAACGTAGTTCGACATGCTGACGTTGCGTGACCTCGCGGCGCAGCTCGGTGGTCAGCACGCGTAGTCGGTCGCATATGGTTCGATCGAAGCCGTGTTGGCGTGCCGTCATCGATCGCCGCCAGTGCGTGGGGACCGGTGCCGGTCGCCCGTGCCGGGTGCGACCGACATCTGCTACGGACCCGTGCTCGATGGCGAGTCGGTGCTCACCGAAGACCAGCGTGGATTCGGCGAGGGCGCACCACCAACGGGCTCTTCGCCACGACCAGGCGGCGGCACTCAAACTCGCGAGCGCCACTCGGGCCACGCGCTCGGGGGTCCACTCGTCTTCGCCTTCCGTGGGGTGGGGGGGTACCTCGTCACGGGCTGGCTCCCCCGCCGGAAGCGGTGGTGGTTCGCTCGCCCGGTCGGCGTGGGCCAACTGTTGGGCGTGCCGCCGATGAGCGTCGTGCAGTAGATCGCCAGGGCGGATCGAGCCTCGGCCCGCGGCCGCGCTCCAGCGGGCGAGCCAGGAGTGGGTTCGCCACGCCGTCCTCACATGGTCGCGCGCCTGGTCGGGAAGCCGCACAGCATCGGCCCACGCGTCGCAGGCTTCGGGATGGCTCAGCGCAGTTGCAAGCGCCACGAGGGCCTCGAACGGTTCCGGGGACACGAACGGTCCCTGCCGATGATCACCATCGGCCGAGATTTGCCAGGAGGCAAACCCCGACGCGGCAAACCACACGTGGCGCGCACCATCGGCGAACGCGACGTTGTACGGCGGGGCGGTGCGCTTGATCTCGTCGAGCTCCAGCAAAGCGGCTTCGAGCGCCGTGGCGGTGGGTGTCACCGCGAGGTCGTGCGCCTGGGAGAGCATTTCGAGGGTGCGATCGGGGACCCCACGCTGGCGACGAAAGTAGCTGTTGACCCGTGTGTGAAGCGATGTGGCTTTGCCCACGTACAGCACATCACCGTCGCGTCGCAGCATGCGATACACGCCCGGGCTATGCGGCACGGCGAGGCGCTTGCCCTTGGGCATGGGGTACATGTGGCGTCGCTTCTTGGCTGGCTTGAATGGCTGGGCCAGCCAGGTGCGCAGTTGGGCGAGGGTCTGGACGCGCTCGCGTTGGTCCAAGCGCTCGACGAGTCGGCGCCACACGAACGCGGTGGCGGCAACATGCTCGGCCGCTCGGCGCAGATCAGCGGTGGAATGGCCGAGGTAACCCGCGAGCGCACGCAGTCCGCGGCGGGGCAGCTCGGGCAGCAGCCGGCGCGCGATCTCGTGGGTGCAGACCAGATCGAACGGGCACGGAGACGCGGGGGATTGCTCCAGATGCAGCTGGAGCAAAAACGGTCGCTCGAACCGGGCGAAGTGCACCACGGTCGGGCGTGTATGGCTCGCCGCCGCTTCCAGCCGACGCCACACATCCTCGCGGGTGCGGGCCGCCGCGATCTCGGGGGGCGTGATGCCGGTGATCCGGCGCACCGGCGGCGGGACTGTGTGCCCCGGCGGCAGGGCGACCACGTGCGACTCGATGGACCGGGCGTCGATCGGATGGTCGTGACTGGCCGCGGTGCTCCCCCACCCGAGCTCGAGCAAGGCCCCCCGCTCAGGATTGGCCCCGGTGGCCTGCGCGTCGAGCACGAGGACGTTGAGATCACGCAGGGAGTCCGCGGGCTCGCCCGGAGGCTTGGAGACCGGGGAGGGGTCGATCTCCTGCCGTGGGTGCGAGATCACTGAAAGTATGTACAGCTACTCCGGATTGCGGTCAAGCCTCGGCCGCGTGCGGCCACCACCCGATGGGTCAGCTGGCTTGCCGTGTTCGTCCACGGGCACGTCATCGCCTGGGTCGTGGCCGACGCGGGGCCGGATCAGTCCGTGCCCACGGCCGTTGGCGCCGGTTGGCGCTGGGTTGGCGGTTCCGGGCCGAGGTCCACGAGCATGAGCGGACTCCCGGGTTGCGCCGGGTGAGCGAACACGGCGCGCAGAGGGTTGCCGGACGCCGCGTACGCCTCGAGGGACTGGGCGCGTCGCGACGGGTCAGGATCAGGATCAGGATCAGGGCGGGATGCTCCCCCGGACCGGTGGCGGACCATCGCCGTCGCGGCCAGCCTCCGGTCGCCCTGACGCGCGGCGCGAGGAATTTGCCTTGGCGGGACACTGAAAGTATGTACAGGTTCGGGCCCGACGTCAAACGTGCCGGTTCTCATCGATCTCGATCACCAGCGCCTGCGGGGGTCCATCACCGACTTCGTGGCCGAGGCCCGCTCGCGGGGGCGGACCGGCGGTGGGAGTTTGCCGGGAGCGGTCGCTCGGCTTCGAGCTCAGCTGGGGCAACGGGTCCACGCGGCGTACCGTCGGGCGGCGGAACGCGAGTACGGTTCCGCGTTTACGGCGGAGCTGGCGGTCCAGCTGCGGCGGGATGTAGCGGGGGTGGCGGTGCACCTTGACGGGCGAGTTGACGGGGTGCGGCGAACGGCCGGCGTGCTGTGGGTCGAGGAGGTGAAGTCCGTGTCGTTGCCCGGGGTCGAACTGCGCCGCGCCGAGCTGGGCCAGTTCGGACGCTACCGGCTGCAACTGCGGTTGTACGCGCTCGCGCTGATCGACGCCGGTCATGAGCCGGCCGCGTTGCGACTGCGCTTGATCCTGGTCTCGCTCGGCGATGGGACGCGTCGCGAGTTCCCCGTGGACATCGACCCCGACGGCACCATGCGACGCCTGGCCGGCATGGTGCGGGCGCTGTTCTCCGCGGCGCAGCGCAAACGCCGACGCAGCGCGATGCGCCGCGGATCCGCGGACGCCGTGGCGTTTCCCTTCGCCGAGCTGCGTGCCCACCAGGGGGCGTTCATGGCCGCCGTGCGTCGGGGCCTCGTCGAGGGGCGACCGGTCTTGGCGATGGCGCCCACGGGTCTGGGCAAGACGATCGCCGCGTTGGTCCCCGCGTTGCGCGATGCGTTGAGCCGCGGGCGGGCGGTCGAGTTTCTGACGGCCAAACGCACGCAGCGGGCCCCCGTGGCCCGCGCGTTTGAGCGCGTGCGACAAGCGTCCGGCGACCAAGGACGGCCGTGGTTGGCGGTGACGCTGCGGGCCAAGGCGGACATGTGCCCGCCGGGGCACCTCGTGTGCGACGCGGAAGTGTGTCCGTACCTCGAGGGGCACGCGTCGCGCCGCGAACCGGCCGCGGCCGTGGCCGCCTGGGTCGAGCGGGGGGGACACATCGATGCGGCGGAGATCTATCGCGTCGGGGTGGCGCGTCGGTTGTGTCCGTTCGAGTTGGCGCTCGATCTGGCGGCGATCGCCGAGCTGGTGATTGCGGACTTCAATCACCGCTACGGCGAATTGTTGGCACCCACGTCGGGACCGGGTGAGGCGGTGGTCGTGGTCGACGAAGCCCACAATCTCGGGGAACGAGCTCGTCAGCAATTGTCGCCGCGCGTGCGTTTGTTGGACGTGAAGCTGGCGCAAACCCGCGCGCGGATGCGAGCTGCCGCGGCACCCAGTCGCTATGCTGCGCAGCTAGGCTTGGGCGGTCCCGACTCGCCGTTCCTCACCGATTGCCGTCGCGGTGCGTTGGTCCGGCTCCTCGAAGAGCTCGCCGTGTGGGCCGAAGCGGCGGCGGGAGGCGCCGCTTCGGTCGTCGGCGGGCCACTGCCCGATCTGGCTCGACGCAGTGCGGCCGCGTTGTTGGAGCTCGCGTGGTCGGCCCGTCGTCGCGGCACGAGTCCTCGTCCGGACGTTGTCCACGAGGTGCTGCGTGCGGTGGTGCGGGTGGCGGAGGTCGCCGAGGTCGCGGCCGGCCAGCTCGAGCCCCACGTGTACGGAGCGGTGCAGGGGACAGACTGTGCCGTGGGCATGGTCTGCCTCGACCCGGCGCCCTGGTTGCGGGCTCGTCACCGGGCGCTGCATCGCGTGGTGGCGATGAGTGCGACGTTCTTCCCGTTGCCGCACCACGCTCGCGCGCTGGGGCTCGATGCCTTGGATCCGGTGCGGATCGAAACCCCGTCGCCGTTCCCCGACGCGCATCGTCAGGTCGTCGTCGTGCCGGGGATCGACACCACGTACCGGCGTCGAGCGGCGCACCACCACGGCATCGCGGAGGTCGTGGGCTCGGTTGCCGCCGTGCGCCCCGGCAAGTACGCCGCGTTTTTTTCGAGCTTCGCGTTTCTGGGGGCCGTGCTCCCGCATTTGCAGCGATTTCCGGGTCTCGTGCTCTCCCAGGCGGCGTTGGCCCCGTTGGCCGAACGCCAGCGGTTGATCGCCGCCTTCCGTGAACACGACGGCCCGGCTTTGCTGGTCGCGGTGACCGGTGGGGCACTGGCCGAAGGTCTCGATTTCCCCGGGGAGGAGCTCGTGGGGGCATTCATCGTGGGCCCGGCCCTCCCACCGGTCGACGCGGAGCGAGAACGGATCTCCGCGTACTTCCAACGGCGCTCGGGCGACGGCTTCGCTCAGGCGTATCTTCGTCCCGGCATGCAGCGCGTCGTGCAGGCGGCCGGTCGGGTGATCCGGAGCGATCACGACCGCGGGATCATCGTCCTGATCGGTCAGCGGTTTGCTCGCGAGCCGTACGCGCGGTGCCTCCCCCGTGACTGGTACGACCGCTCGCCGCAGGACATTGTCGCGAGCGATCCGGTGGCTGTGATCCGGCGGTTCTGGGCTCGCAGTCACCGCATCGAGGCCGACGCCCACGGATTCGCCACGAACGCACGCCGCTTCGGCCCGACATGAGCGGCCGCGTGGGCTGACGGGTCTGCGTCGCGTGGCCCGTCGTCAGGACCGATCGCGACCTCGGCGTTCGCTCAACCGGCTTGCGTGATGAGCGCCGAACCTCGCCGACGTCGCACCGTGGGTGGCTGGAACGGGCCGAGCTCGTCGGGTACGCGGCTCCCGGGGCGCTTAGGGTCGACCCCCGCGGCGGGTCGCGAAACTAGCCAAGTCGTGCTGAATCGGGCTGGCCCACGCCATGGCGCGCTTGCTAGCGTGACCACGACGCATGGTGTCTCACGTTGCCCGTCGGCGGATCTGCCGATTGCTCCTGGCCTGCGTGGGGTCCGTGCCGGGGCTGGTCCAAGCCGCCGACTGGACCTCCATCGGCCCCGCCCCGCTGGCGGGGGGTGGGCACAGCGGTCGCCTCTCGGCCGTGGCTCCGCATCCGACCGATCCGTCCGTGGTTTACGTGGGCGCGGCCTCCGGGGGCGTGTGGCGCCGCGATCACGCTGGTTGGACCGCCTTGACCGACGCACTGCCGTTTTCCGCCATCGGAGCGGTCGCGGTCGCGCCCAGCCAGCCTGACCTCATCTATGTCGGCACCGGCGAAGCCAACTACGCCAACCACAGCTTCTACGGGGTCGGCGTGTACCGGTCCCGCGACGGCGGCAGCTCGTGGGACGTGCTGGCGACGGACACGTTCGCGGGTCGCACGTTCTCGCGTCTGCTCGTGTCGCCGACCGACCCGGACATGGTCTTTGCCGCGGTGATGCCCGCGGGCGGTTTTCCAGCCAAGGCCGCCGCGAAGGGGCATCCTCGGGCGAACGATCCGGTGGGGCTGTTTCGCTCCGTCGACGGCGGGGAGACCTGGCACCCGCTGGGCGCAGGCTTGCCCCCCGACGTTGCCGCGTCCGACCTCGTGATGCGAGCGGACGACGAGCGTACCTTGGTGGTGGCGCTGGGCGATCCGTTCGGGCACCCGGACAACGGCTTGTATCGCTCGGAGGATGGTGGCGATACGTGGACCCGCCTGGACGGGGGGTGGCCGAGCGGCGCCGGGCGCACGGCGTTGGCCATCTCGCCCTCGCAGCCGTCGCGTCTTTACGCGCTCGTCACCAATCCGGCGTCGCCCGCCGGGGCGGACGCGAGCACCCGGGGGGTCTATCGCAGCGACGATGGCGGATCGACCTGGTCCGCGCACGAGCCCGGGGCGATCCAAGCCACCTACGGCTGGTTTCTGTGCACCGCAGCGGTCGACCCGGTGGATCCCGACGTCGCGTACTTCGGTGGGGTCAACCTCGTCCGCACCACGGACGGGGGCCAGACCTTCGCCGATATCACCCCGCCGCACGTCGATATGCACGCGGTTGCGTTCTCGGCCGACGGTGCCCTGCTCGTTGGCGACGACGGCGGGCTGCATCGCAGCGCCGACCGCGGAGACAGCTATGAGCATCTCAACGACGGTCTGAGCACCATTCAGTTCTATGCGGGCCTCTCGGTCCGGCCGGATGACGAAGCGTTCTTTCTCGGCGGGCTTCAGGACAATGCCACGGCGGTGCATACGGCGTCGGGGGGGTGGCGCCGGAGATTGGGGGGAGACGGAGGGTACACGGCGTTGCATCCCGCCGCGCCCGAGGTCGTGCTCGCGCAGACCCAACTCGCGGGCAATGTGTATCGATCGGTCGACGGCGGACAGTCGTTTGATCTGGTGTCGGGTGTTCTCGGTGGCGACCGATCGGCGTTTTTCTCCCCGATCGCGTTTGCCCCCGACGACAGTGACGTCGCCTACCTCGGCACCCATCGGGTCTATCGCAGCGACGATGGGGGCGGGACGTGGATGCCGATCAGCGAAGACGTCACCCAAGGCGGAGCGATCCGTTCGCTGGCGGTGGCCCCCACGGACTCGCAAACGCTCTTCGTCACCACCAACGACGGTCAGGTCGCGGTCAGTCACGACGGGGGGGTCACGTTTGCCATCGTGCTCACGGGGGTCCCCGGTGCACCGCGGGTGACCAACGAGATCGTGGTCTCGCCGTTGGACGCTGACGTCGCCTACCTGGCGGTCTCCCAGTTCGGTACCGAGCAGGTGCTTCGTACCGGCGACGGCGGGCTGAGCTGGGCGGCGCTCGACGAGGCGCTGCCCGACGTCCCGGTCAACGCTGTCGACGCGCAGCTTCATGAGAGTTTGGAAGACGACGTGCTGCTGGCGATCGGCACCGATGCCGGGGTGTACCTCTCGTGTGACGACGGTGCGTCGTGGTCGCTGGCCGGGGATGGGTTGCCCAACGTGCCGGTCGTCGATGTGGCGATCGATGGCGATCACAACCGGCTCGCGGTCGCCACAATGGGCCGAGGGGCGTGGACCCTGCGACTCGGGGACCTGGCCGCACCGGGCTCGCCGTGCGCGGAGGATGGCGACGACGATGACGGGGCGGACGACGACACGGGGGCACAAGAGGATGGCGGCGACGATTCCGGGTTGGGCGATGATGATGATGGGGGGGATGACGATGACGGTGACTCCGATGCCAACACCACTGACACGGCCGCCGAAAGCGGCGACGGAGACGACGACGACCAGGCCGACACCGGGCAGGTCAGCCCGACGTCAGGCAGCACCGACGCGGGGTCGCACGGGGACCCGCCGGGTTGCGGTTGTGGGCACGGGGGGGGAGGACCCGTCGCGTGGATCGGCTGGTGGCTTGTCGCGGTACGGCGCCGAGCCCAACCTAGTCCGGGATCAACGTGCGGCGAACGGCTCGCTCGAGGGCATCGACCATGTGCCGGCGTCGGACCGGGTCCAGCGCGATATCCTGTCGAACTTCGACTTCCAGGCACCGGCGCCGATGCTGCAGAGCGTGTCGCTCGATGCCGTACATGAGGCCGTCAAGGCCGGAGTACGGTTCGTTGAGCCCCGTGTCGTAACCTTGGTCGATCAGCGACGTCGCAAACACGCGCGCTTCGAGATCGTCGTCGGTGAACAGCACCCCGGCTTCGAGGCGGCGGGGTTGGCCCTCGTACTCGGGCGTGAATGTGTGCACGGAAAACAACGCGGCCTGGGGCCGAGCGGCCACGAGCTCGTCGATGGTGGTGTGGTACGGCACGTAGTACTGCTCGATCCGCGAGCGCCGGGCCGCGTCATCCAGGGCTTGATTCAGGGCGATCGCGCGGCCCTCCGCCACCTCGCGAAACAGGGTGGGGGACTCGAGATCTCGGTTCGCGTCCACGAGCAAGCGCGAGAACCGGGCCAGCGCAGCGGTGCAAGACAGCCGTGAGGCGAGCTCGCGGGTGATCAGCGCCGCGCCGAGATCAGACGCCCAGTGCTTGTCAGCCAGCCAGTGATCGGTGCTCGGCCAGGACCACGGTGCGGGCAGATGGGGGCTGGCGTGATCGCAGGTGATCACGAGGTCGGTGGACGATCCCCCCACGAATAGCTCAGTCGCGTGGTTGGGAACGGGCGCAGCCGGATCGGTCATTGATGAGAGCATGGCACCGCGGGGCGGCGCTCGCAGCCCGACCGGCCCGCGGGGGGCGAACCGGGGACCCCCACGCGCTCAGCCCGACGCCGCGGTGGCCCGTCGAGCGAAGATGCGAGCCACGGCCGCGTTGAGCGACGCGACCGAGAACGGCTTGGCGAGGACGGGGAAGTCCAGCGTGTCTCGCACGGCTTCCTCGCTGTATCCAGTCATGAACAGGACCGCGGGGAGGGGATGCGTGCGCCGCAGCGCGTGCACCAGTTCGGGGCCACGCATCTTCGCCATGACCACATCGCAGATGACCAAGTCGATGCTCGGCGCGTGCCGACGCCACCGCTCCAGGGCTTGGTCTGGGCTGGTGGCCACCCACACGCGATGGCCACTGCGCTCGAGCGAACGCTCGACCACGGTGGCCACGCGGGGGTCATCGTCGATGACCAGTACCGTGCGCGCCTGAGGTGACGCGGCGGTTGACGGCGTCGAGGTGGGACGGTGCTCAGCGGACGGCGCGCCCTCGAGGGCTGGCAACATCAGACGAAACACCGCACCGCCGCCAGCCGGCGTGTCGACGCGCACTGTGCCGCCGTGCTGCTCCGCGGTTCCGAGCACGGTGGCCAGCCCGAGTCCGGTGCCCTCGCCCTCTGGTTTGGTCGTGAAGAACGGTTCGAACAAGTGAGCCCGAGTCTCCTCGTCGAGGCCCGGGCCGTTGTCTGCGACTGCGATCTCCACGTACCGGTCGCCGCGGAGGGTGCGAACCGAGGTGATCAGGCGTACCTGGCCGCCGTTGGGTTGCGCGTCTCGAGCGTTGACGACCAGATTGATCAGAGCCCGTTCAATTTCGACGCGGTCCACTCGGATCATCGGCACGCGGGTGCCGAACGTCGCCTCGATTTGGACTTGGTCTCCGACGAGGCGCTGCAACAGCGCCAGGGTCGATGCGACGAGTTCGTTGGGGTCGACCGCGATCGGGAACAGCTGCGCTTTGCGGCCGAGTGTGAGGAGTCTTCGGGTCAACGTACTCGCCGATTCGACGGCGCGCGCACATTCTTCGAGTTCTGCGCTCGGCTCTGCCAAGGTGGCCGCGACCAAATCGAGGTTGGCGGTGATCACGGTCAGCAGATTGTTGAAGTCGTGGGCAATGCCCCCGGCGAGCCGCCCGACGGCTTCCATCTTCTGCACCTTGGCCAGATCCTCGCGCAGTCGGACGGCTTCGGTGACATCCTGAACGGTCCCGCGCAGGCTCTCGAGCCCCCCGTCGAGATCGCGGCGGGCAACCCCCGTGATCCGAACCTGGCGGCCCTCGCCACCCGGGCGAATGATCCGGCCCTCTGCCTCCCTCGACTCGCCGGTGGCGATCGCTTGCAGATGGGCCGTCTCGAACCGGCTGCGATCGTCTTTGTGCACCCGGGCGAAGAACAGTTCTTCCGAGGGGACCGTATTCGCGGGGAGTCCCAGGATTCGCGTGAACTCCTTGGACCAGGACAGCTTGCCGGTGGCGAGGTCCATGTGCCAACTGCCCAGCCGACCCAACGCGAGCGCTTCTTCGAGTTGCTCGACGGCGCGGTGGTTGGCCTGGTCGGTCTCACGGGCTGGGGTTTGATCCAACACGGCTCCCACCATGCGTCGCACCGGCCCTTGTTCGTCCAAGCACTTGACGCCGGTCAGCGTGGCGTAGCGCACCGAGCCGTCGGACCGGAGTACGCGGTAGTCCACCCGCGGTGCGAAGCCCGTTTGAAGGCTCCGGGCGCACTCGGCTCGTAGCCGTTCCCGGTCGTCGGGGTGCGCGGCGGCGAAGAACCGCGCAACGGATGGCGCGACTCGCTCGGGGTCGTAGCCGAGAATCTGGTGCAACTGTGGGGACCAGCTCATCGCGTCGGTCTCGATGTTCCACGTCCAGGTGCCCATCCCGGCGAGTCTCTCGGTCTCAGCCAGGAGCTCTTCTCGCTCACGCATCGCCGCACTTGGGGCGTTTTCGTGCAGATCGGCTTCGCGCTCAAGTTGGGCCACGCGGCCGCGCAGGCGTTCCACCTCGCGCCGAAGCGAGCTCAATTCATCATCGGCGACCATTGGCTCAGTATGCCCGATCTCCGCCGGGTCGGGCGTGCGCAGGAATCACGGGCGCGGACCCGGCGGGCCGCCGCCACGGACATTGCCAAGAGGGCGCTTGTACCGATGATTTGGACCCGTTCGCGGGGAATCACGGGAGAGATCGCTCCCGCCGGTATCCGCTGGCCAAGCCGGAGAACGCGTCGTCCGGGCGGCTCGCACCGGCGCCACCGATCGGACTCGATGGCGAGGAGCGGCGCATCGAAAACCGGTCGGCGACAATGTGGGACTTCGATCGAGAGCGGGTCGACTGGAACCGAGAACGGGGCGGGCGGCTGGGGGCGCTCGGGTCCGCGGTCGAGCAAGAGCTAGCCATGGCCCAGGCCCGACCGGGCGGAGACTGACCACAAACGCCACGCGGGCAAACAGCGGCTGGTCGCTTGGTCCCATTCACCCGCGAGGCGTACGAATCTCCCGGAATCGAGGGGGGTCGTGGCCCTGGCGACACGGCCCCAGGTGCTTTTGCCGGTCGAGGATCGAGTTCAAATGGCATCGCGGGGGTCTGGCCCGAACGCGCCGTTTTGCCATTTGTACTGTCCAAGCACCAAGAAAAGTGCAGCGTGAGTTGCGGTTGGATCGGCAGATCCGGCGAAGCCAAGAAAACCCACGCAGGCGAGCGCTATATATCCATGACCCGTCGCACACCGTTTGCCTTGCACCTTTGACCCAGGCCGCGCCGTCGCGCGGCCGTGAGGATTCCTCGTGTCGCGGGATTTCTGGCAAACTCCGGCCCATGCGTACACGCAACATAACCCCTCTACTGCTTGCTCTGTCGTTCGCGGGCTGCGGTGACGACGACGGTTCCCCCACGGGGGACCCCGGCTCGGGCACCGGCGTTGCGACCGGTGACGACGATGATGACGCCGGAGACGGTGATGGGGACGGCGACGGTGATGGTGATGGCGATGGCGATGGCGATGGTGATGGTGATGGTGATGGCGATGGCGATGGCGATTCGGACACCGGCGCGACGGGGGGCACTGAGTCGGGGACCGCAACCGACTCGATGACGGGGACCGAGTCAGCGTCCGATTCGGGGACGGGCACCGACTCGGCGACCGGGACCGAGTCCGACACCGGCGACGATTCCGATACGGGGACCGCTACCGAAACCGGGCCTGACTCGGATTCTGACTCTGACTCTGACTCTGACTCCGACTCCGACACCGGATCGACCGGCGAGTCTAGCACCGACTCCGACTCCGATTCCGAGACGGGCAGCGAGTCCGCTACGACGGACGCGGACGAGTGCGATGCGGCCGACGGTCAGCCGGATGCCGATGACTGTACCGACGCGCCGAATCTCTTCTGTTTCGAGGGCAGTTGTGTCGATTGTACGCAGTCGAACGAGGATGCCAGTTGCGGGTCTCTCGACCCCGCCACCCCGGTCTGCCACGACGACGGGGTGTGTGTGGAATGCACCGGAGGCGAGGACACGGTGTGCACCGACGCCGACGAGGTGTGCGATACGTCGAGCAACACCTGTGAGACCTGCACCGTCGATGACACGAGCGCCTGTCCCGACGGTAGCGAGGCGTGCCTGATCGACGGGGATACCCGCACCTGTGTGGAATGCACGGCGGGGGATCAAGCGGCCTGCACCGGTACCACGCCGATCTGCGACCTCGATGAGAACACCTGCCGGGGATGCCTCAATCACGATGACTGCGCCGTGGCCTGCGACTTGTCGACCGGGGAATGCATGCCGGACGATGTGGTCTGGTACGTGGACAACCACGAATGCGATCTTGGCGACAAAGACGGATCCGAGAGCGATCCCTTCTGCACGATCGAAAATGGGATCGGCGCCATCGAATACGGGGGCAAGGGCACGATCTTCGTCGTCGACGTCCACGATTCGTACCCCGAGACGATCGAGATCCAAGACGGGAAGACCGTGGCGATGATTGCTCCGAGTCGACGGGTCGTTTTGGGCGACGACCCGGACTCCGACGTGGAGGACTTCGGCGACCGCGTGTTGGTGGTGAGTGAGGACGCACAGTTGTTCCTGACCAATTTTGAGATCCGAAACGAAGGCGGTGCGAATGAGGCGATCTCTTGTTCGGATGAGAGCGGGCTTGTGTTCGACGACGTGGTCGTCTCCGAGGCCGGCGGACGCTGCATCGAGTCGAACGCCTGCGATCTCGAGTTGGCGAACAGCGAGCTGATCAACTGCGCCGGTGGGGGGATTTCGCTGACGGACGCCGAGTTGTTCGCTCACACGAGTATCATCGCGGCGAATGGGGCCAGCGACGCGGATACGCCGGCGATCTCGTTGAACAACACCGACGACGCCGACGATCGGCCGGTGGCGGTCGAACTGATCTACTGCACGGTCGCCGGCGCCAGTTCGAACGTTGAGGCCACCCGCACGATGAGCTGCACGGACACCGATGATGACAACGACATCACCGGCGAGATCCGCAACTCGATCCTGATCGCGGAACACACCACGAACAGCGATGTCGACCTCATCGCGGGCACGGTGGGGGCGGACTGCCGGCCGGGCATTACGTTCGAGGACAGCGCGGTCGACGTCGGGCCGCTGGATAACACGGACGGCAACGACTACGTGGGCGCCTACGACACGGACTGGTTCCAGGAGGATTATCGGCTCACGGCCGATGGCGAGAGCGCGTTCGCGAACATCGCGGATTGGCAGGTCGGGGATCCGCTCACGGACATCGACGGCGATCCACGAAATCAGGATGGCGCGGGTTCTCCCGGAGCCGACGAGC
This sequence comes from Myxococcales bacterium FL481, assembly GCA_006508105.1. Taxonomy (GTDB): domain Bacteria; phylum Myxococcota_A; class Polyangia; order Nannocystales; family Nannocystaceae; genus FL481. The sequence continues at coordinate 33,460 of QKPP01000315.1, forward strand.
GGTAAAACGATCCTGCGCTGAGTGACGAAGGGGAGCGATTCACTCCCCTTTTCTGTTGGGCTATTCGCGACACAAACGCCGCAGCGTGTCGCCGTACAAAGCGACCCGCTTGTCGCCCAACTGCGGAATCGCGGCGAAATCTTCACATCCGCGCTCCGCCAGCATCTCCATGGCTCGGGCCGGGAGCACGACTTGCGTCGGGACTTCCCGTCGTTGGGCCTCTTTCCGTCGCCACTGTCGCAGCCGCTCACCGCGGGCACGAGTCGCGGCATCGGGACGAGGGGAAGCCGGTTGGCGTGGCACGGCGATCGCGTCTTTGCGTGCGCGTTCCAGCGCGGCCAGCAAACCCGCGGCGCGCCGCGTGACCCTGGCCCCCAAGCGCAACCGCTTGAGATCGCCGAGGGCGGTGGGGCTCGCGCGGACAATCGCCAACAGGGCTCGGTCGTTGATGAGTCGTCCCGCCGGCCGATCGATCTCGCGGGCCCACTCGTCACGCCAGATCAGCAACGACTGGAGAGCCCCTCGCTGGCGCGGGTCGAGCTCGTGCTGACCTTTGACGCGGTGCACGTGATCGGGCCCAAACGCCGCGTCGTGGGGGGCCGCGGCCATCACCGTGGCGTTGGCGATCGCGACCTCCTCGTGCAGATCCGCGGCATCCACCGCGGCCTGCAACGCTTCGGCCACGGCGGGGAGGTAACGGACGTCGTGCAGCGCGTAGTCCACCGCACGGGGATCGAGCGGTCGCGTACCCCAGTTGTAGTCGCGAAACGACTTGTCGATCACCACCCCCAAGAGCCGCTCCACGACGGCGGCGTAGCTCGTCTTGGGCCAGCCCAAAAACGCGGCGGCCTGCTGGGTATCGAACACGCCCGCCAGCGAGATGTTGTACTCGCGCTTGAACACCGCCACGTCGTACTCGCCACCGTGCAAAAACACCGTGCGCTGCGGATCTTCGAGGGCGGGGCGCAGCGGGTCAAGATCGGGCAGCGCCTCGGCGGTGGTGAGGGGATCGATCAGCACCAGCTGCCCTCGGACGTTCAGCTGCACTAAGCACACGCGTTCGCGATACGCGAACATGGAGTTGGACTCGGAGTCCAACGCGATCCACGGCGCATCGGCGATCTGCTCGGCGAGCCGGGTAAGCTGCGAGGTGGCCGTGCACGTCACGTGCACGTCGGTAGACGCGACTTCGCTCATCTCGGGTCAGGGTTGCGTCGCTTCGACCACGGGGTCGAGGAAGGCGCGGGTGAGCGCGCGAAGGTGCGGACTCGCTTGCAGTGGTTCAGCCAACGCTGGCCCGTAAGCATAGTACGATCGCACTAGGCCGCGTCCCACCGAGAATCGTTCCAGCACCTGGTCACGAAACGCCCGCAGCTGCGTCACGCGATCGTGCCAGCTAGACTCGTAGGCGGCGGTCGAGACCACACAAAACGTGTCAATCTGCTGAAACGGTTGTCGCGGGGTCGTTGTGCGGGCGTGGACCAACGAGCTGTGGTTGGCACAGTTGTCCGCATAGCTGATCGCGAACTGGTAGGCGAAGTCTCCCCAAAGTTCGTCGATCACCACGGACACCGTACCGTCCGCGTGCAAGACTAGACCACAGTCTTCGCTGTCCGGTGCGCAGACCGAGAAGTCATCCTGCGGCGCGGCTTCCATTTCTTCGTCGTCGAGCTCGTCGATACTCGGCGCATGGTGGACCGTGAGCTGGGAGATGTAGGTGGAACCCGGCATCGTGCGAGGAAGCGAGATGTCGAGCTGGACTTGGTCGTAGGACAGCGCGGTGGCTTCGACCGCGGCGATGCGGGGGACAGAATCGATCTCGCTGCAGTCGTCGTCTTCAGTCGCGGGCCGAACCTCGACGGCGAATCGCACGCGGGCGTCGTCCACCTCGAACTCTCGCAGCCGATCGGCTCCGCTCCCGCCGGATTCCGCGATGCTGAAGTCGGGCGGATTCACCGCACCGTCGCGGCCGTCGGACGAGCCGTAGCCGGCGTACTTGCGCGTGGACACGACGCCAGGTTCTTGCGGGTCGAAGGCCACTTCGTAGACCACCGAAGGTTGGCCCCGCCAGACGACGCCGTACTGGTCGAGCCGAGGGTCGACGTAGTGGTCTTCACGCGCGTAGGTCCACTCTGCCCCGTGTTGATCGGCCTCGAGATTGATCTCGATGAACGCGACCAGGGCTTCGTCGAGTTCTTCCTCGCGCAGCCGCAAAATGGTGTGCGTGGGGTTTTGGCCCTCCGGGGTGGCGCGCGTGATGGCGTCGAGCTCGTTGAGTTCGGCGTACTCGGCCGTGTCCTGATGATCGCGATCGCTGACCTCGACCAGATCGTTGCGCGGTGGATAGACGCTCGTGGCCCCGTCTTGGGCGAAGCGCCCCTTGTCCGTGCGAAACGCGTTCGGTGAGGGGCAGGTCATGGCGTCCGACTGGAGCAAGGCGTCGTGCTCCCCGGGCGTCAGCGGGCGGCAGTAGTAGGTTTCAGCGCTGCTGGTTCGCTCGTGAAACCCCAACGAGTCTTGGTACTCGGCCTTGTCGTCGTGCCACACGATCTGCGGATACGTTTTCCCCCGACGGTGGGCCCACACCGGCAATACCGATCGACGAGGGCCATAGGGGGCCCGCCAGCTGGACAAAAAGTCCCAGATGCCCGGGCGATTGCCGATGCCGAGCTTGCCGGTCGCCTGCGTCACAAACACGTCGCGGACGAACGTGCCGTCCTCGCGCTCGAGCCAAATCGCGATCTGGGTCGATGGCACCGGATAGAAGTGGAATTCCACCACGGTGTCACCGAGGGCCTCCGGGTCTTCGCGCGTCGTCGATGCGGCGCTCGCGGGCGGCCCGGACAAGGCTGACCGTGACGCGCTTGCACGTTCGGCGGCGGTGGGAGGGCGGCCGCTGGCCGGCCCCGGTGGCGCGTCCAATCGCGCGGTCGCGGCGGGACGCGGGCCGGCTGCGGTCGCTGGCGGGACGGTGGCTTGAGGTGCTCCCGCGGCCGGTCGCGACTCCCCCGCGGTCGCGGCGAGGACCAGGAGGCCGGCGGCGAGCGAGCAGAGGCGAGCGCGGCGGGGGGCGGGCTGCAGCACCAGTGTCAGTATACGAGCTGTCGCCCGCGAGCGGGGGGCTCATGGGAGACCGCCCGCGACCCGAGGGTTCCGGCGTGTGGCGTCCCTGGCGCGAGTCTCGACGGCGGAGGTCGGCGATCACGACGCCCGTTGCCGGGTCGGCACGACGAGCGGGACGCCATCGCGAGTCCCCTGACCCGCGGTGCTGACCGCCTCTCGCGGGGAGCCGCGACCGCTGGCGCTGTCGCTCAGCGCGCGCCCGAGCTGCTCGAGTCGAGCCGGCCTGTGGCCGCGCGAGCGTCCGCTGTTTCGGTGCGAGAGACCGCCTGCACCGGTCGGCGGCCTAGTCCTTGATCGAGTCGTTGAGCTCAAATCCCGTGGCCGTCTCGATCGCGCCGGTGTCGTCGATAAACGACAGGCGGCCCGAGCGGTGGGCCTGCGAGATGAAGATCTTGTCCGTGGCCCCGACATAGCCGGCGCCCTCCGGCGGCGAGCCGAGCGGGACGTTCGCGACGATGAAGTTGCCCAGATCGATCAAGTCCGCGCGTTGCACCCCGAGCGCATCGTCGCGCACGAGGACGACGCTGCGATCGCCGTCCGGGGTGAATAAGAACGAGGATGGCTTGGCCTCGACGTGTTGCAGCTTCTTGAGCGGAACCTGGGCTCGCAGGTCGAGCAGGGTGTAGGGCCACGGCGCGGCGGGGTTTAGGTCGGGCGCTTCGTCGTGCAACAAGATGGCGTTGCCGCTGTCGGGGGCGATGCCCACCGCGCGGATCGGGATCTCCGTGTACAACGAGATGAAGTCGGCCCAATCGCGGCCCACACGACGGGCGATGGTCATGCGCTTGCGGGGATCGGGGTGGTCGTCGGCATCGTCGTCTTCGGCCCAGGGATCGACGGTGGTGTACAACAGCATGGCGTCGCCGCTTGGGGCCAAGGCGGTGACACCCACGTACTCGCCACCGGCCACCTCGAATTCGCGGACATCGTCGGGTGAGGTCGCTGGGAGTCGTAGCTCGATGATGCGACTGCGCGTTTTGCCCGGTACGGTGGCGATGACGAAGCTGCCATCGTCTGCGATGTCGACGTCGGTCGGGTACCCCGGCAAGTCGACACGAAACTGCGATCCGCTGGCCAGATCCGTCGCCAGCAGCATCTTTTCGTCTTGGACGCGTGCGATGGCGAGATTTGCCTCGGCGGCGATCTGCACCTCGACCGTGGTGGGATCGAGTCCGGTTTCCTCGGTGACCACAACCAGTGGCGGCTTGTCCATCCCGTCGAGCGAATCGAGGTCGAGCACGTTGACCCCGTCGTCGGTTGTCACGTACGCCCGGGACGATGCCGCGTTGAAGACCACGTCGCGCGGATGGGCGCCGACCGAGAACGCGTAGGTCCGTTCGGGGTCGTCGGCCAGCACGACGCTGAGCTCTTGGTCGCTGCTGGGGGGCAACTCCGGTTTGATATCGACGTCGTGGTAGGCGATGACCATTCGTCCGTCGGGGGAGACCGCGAGCTGATTCGCGTCCGCGGTGATATCGACCAGTCGCACTTCGCTGCCACTCGAGGGGGGCGTTCGGATCAGCGCGACCTGGTCGCTTCCGTGGCTGAGCACGGCGACCGCGCCAGACTGGTCGTTCGCGGGGATCATCGGCGCCACGGCAGTCGGCGTGCGCCCGGCGTCGATGACATCGATGCGCAACGATGAAGTGTCGATCACTGCGACGCGATGGGTCGTCGCGCTGGCGCTGTAGACATACTTGCCGCTGCTTTTCGGCACTTGGAAATCGCCTTCGGTTTCCTGCTCTGGTGGAGGCGGAGGTTCGTCGTCCTCGTCCTCGTCATCATCGTCGTCATCGTCGTCATCGTCGTCGTCATCGTCGTCGTCATCGCCGCTCGCGTCCTCGTCGTTGCCCCCCTCGTGATCGTGAGCGTCATCTACGTCTATGTCGGCGAGACTGGCCTCGTCGCTGTGGTCGCCACAGGCGCTGAGTCCGGCCGCGAAAACAATACTCGACAGGCCGAGCCGTTTGGTCACATGCGTCATATTGCCCCCTATTGAAACCGTCCGAACAGGCCGAAGGAAACCATGGCCCCGCGCACGGCGATGTCGCCGAAGTTCGTGGCCTCGATCTCGATGTCATCCGACGAGCCATCGACTTGTGGATCGACCGCGACCGCATTGCGAAACTGGTACCCGCCCGCTAGATCGAACCCGATGCTCACCCGAGACGAGCCCTTGCGCGGCATCCATTTTTTGGGCAGGTAGAGCGTAAGCCCCGCTTGTCCATCCGCGGTGAGGGCGACCTGACGTTGGGTGCCATGGAGGGCGCCGGGGGGTCGGTCCTCCTCGGCAATAACGACACTTCCGTAGCCGACCACGATATCGACAATGCTCGGACCGGCGGCGAGTTGACCGTAGACGTCGAGGCCGTCGAACAGGCGAAAACTCGCGCGCGCTCCGGCCATCGGTTCTCGCAAGCGCAGCTCTGTGCTCTCGTCGACGAGAAACCCCGTCGTCGAACTCGCGCGATAGCTCAGCGTGGCGCCGACAAACAATCGATCCCCGCTCACCGGCCTGTCACCACGGATGGCGAGCTGGGGCATCAAGCGTTGGGATTGGTGGTGAAACGCGTTGTGAGCCGAGTCTTGCACCCACACGCTCGCGCCGTGCAGGGCCACATCGAGCCGGTATCGCACCGGCCGTTGTGGCCAGGTCTTCTTGCGGACCGAAGCCTGACTTGACGAGGAACCCGAGTTGATCTGCGCAGGGGCGGCGGGTGGCGTGGCGGTCGGAGAAGACGTGTCGGCGGGCGAGTCGAGCGGTGTCTCGCGGTCGGTCGTCGCCGTCGTCTGCTCGTCGGAAGCCGATGCCGCCTGTTCACCGCTGGCGGTGAACGGGTTGCGAACATCGGTTGTGGGCGCTTCGTCGTCGTCCGGGGGGCTCGTCTCCGCGGGCGTATCGAGGTTGGACGCCGAGTGGGTCGATTCGCGATCGGTGGGGTTCGCGGGCGCGACCACGAGGTGGCCAAGGCTGGTCAAAATGAGCAACGTGTTCATGTCAAGTCTCCGAAGCTAGTCGCGATCGAGTACGCCTTGTGCGAGGAATCCCCAGTAGGTCTTCGACCCGGCCCGCGAAAAGTCGGCAGTGGGGGTGACGGTGAGGAGCCCGGCCCCGTCGTGGTCGTGGAGCGCGACCACGTTGTTGCTGGCCGAGAGGAGGAAGAACTGGTCGACGTAGTGATCGAGTAGAACCGACTGCGGCGCGAGGGTCTCGAGATCGACCCGACTGATCCAAGCGCTCCCTTCCGACCCCAAAAGCAAACTGTCGGCTTGGAGGCCGGCCTCGAACTCACGGTACTCGCCGCTGACCGCGAACGGCGTGATCTGGTCGCGGGCGAAGTCGATGACCACCAGTTGGGAGGGCGCGCCGACGAGTACGCGGTCGTTGTCCAGTTTGATCAGCCCCGCGATCCCGCCGCTGACTCGATACTCGGTGGGGCGACGTCCCACCGCGTCTTGGATGTCATCGAGGTCGAGGGTGTAGACCACGTCGCCGCCTCGACGCCACACCACGGCTTGGTCGACGGCAGCCGATTCGGCATGGTGGGTGCGCAGCGACAGCTGACCGACACCTTGGCCGAGGTACACGTCAAAGCTCTGCTCGGTGCGGATGTCGGTGAATACCAGCGAGCCTTCGTCGGCGTTGCTCGCCACGAACAACGGCACGTCGCCGTCGTCGTAGAAACTCATGTCGCGGGTACCCGAACCGACGGTGAGTGGGCTTTGATCGAACGTGAAATGCCCCTGCGCGCCTTCTTTGGGGCGCAAGCTCAGCATGCTGACATCGCGACCGCCGTCGAAGCGCACAAACACCGCCGGCTCGGTGTACAGCTCGTTGCCGGGGCGCATGAGGGTGGCGATCGGGCGGGCGCCCGCGGTGTCGTCCAATGCGACGGCCGGCTGATTGGCGTCGGGATGATCGAGATCGGCCAAGATCACCTCGCCGTCCGCGAGAAACGCCACGATGTCGCGCATGGTGTCTCCCACCATCGTCGGCGACGGGGTGCCTTCTTGGGTCTGGCCGGGGAAGTGCACATTGGACAGTCGCCCGCCGAACCCTTGCAAGGTCATATGGTGGGGCGGCGTGGTTTCGTCGAGGTTGACAATCGCGACCAGGTTCGCGTTGTGCAGGGGGCTTTCGGAGTCCGCGTCCGCGAAATACAGCACCGCATGGCGGTGGTCCGGGGACAGTGCGACTGCGTTGAACGGGGCCTGCACGGGGTAGACCACCGGTGCGCCTTGCCCGTCTTGGGAGAAGCGATACAACTTGTGGCCCACGTGGTCTTTGCGCAAGTCGCTGGGCCCGGTGAGCACGAGGACACCGGAGCCGTCGCGCAGCGGCTCGGACCAGATCGCCCGTTCGTCCCGCGAGTCCAGGCCGGCTCGAGTCACGGTGAGCTCGCGGTCGCCCGGTGTGACGAACACCACCTCGTGGTGCGTTTGGTCGATTTGCACCACACTGGACGCCGTGGCCGTCGCCGACGAGTACTCCCAGGCTTGCAGGGGGTCATCATCACATCCGGCGGTCGCGACGGAACCGGCCAAAGCAGCAATTGTGGACAGACGCACCGAGGTCTTTGCGATGCGGTAGGCGAGGGGGTCGAGTAAGTAGAGCATCGTTGGCAGTCCTATCGCAGCTAGTCTTTGACAGAGTCGTTCGTTTGAAAGCCGGTCACGGTTTGAATACTGCCGTCGTCGGCGACAAACGTGATGCGACCCTGCGGGTGGGCCTGAGACACAAACAAGCGGGCGCTCGCTTCGACGTACCCGCTCCCTTGCGGCGGGGAAGCGAGGCGCAAGCGATCGACAATGAATGTGCGTAAGTCGGCGATCTCGAGCGATCGAACGTCGCGCTGGTCATAGCGCAGGGTCAACGCCACGCGATCACTTTGTGGCGTGACGAGAATGTGATCGAGCGGTGCGGGCACCCGCTGACGCTTCTTGATGGGCGTCGGCGTGCTGAGATCGATCAGTGTATAGGCCCACGGCTCGTCGCTTTCGTCGTCCGGATCGCGTTCATGGAGCACAACGGCGGCCCGGCTGTCCGGCGTGACGCCCACCGCGGTGACGGGCGTTTCGACGAACAAGCTGTTCTGATCGCCCCATGAGGCGTCGTGGCGGCGCAAGATGGTGACGCGACGGCGGGGGTCGGGGAGCGTCGCGCGACGCGGGGAATCGGTCCACCACGCGGCCCACCACGGCGTGGACGGGCTCGCTCGCTCCACGCCCACCATGCGAGCCTTTGCTGCGGCCCGCAGGGTCCGAATGGCGGGGGCGGGATGCAGACCGTCGTGGTGGATCGTGCCGGTCGTACCGGTGCCGGACTCCAGGTCGTCGGCCGTTTCGCCGCTGTTTTCGTCGGAGCTCGTCTCCGCGTCGCTCGACGCGTCGGGATCACCGGTGTCTGAATCACCGGTGTTGGCGTCGCCGGTGTTGGAATCGCCGGTGTTGGAATCGCCGGGGTCTGAATCGCCGGTGTCTGAATCGCCCGTGTCTGAATCGCCGGTGTCTGAATCGTCGGTGTCTGAATCGCCAGTGTCGGAGTCGCCGGTCTCCGAACCACCGGTGTCGCCGGTGTTCTCCGGCTCCTCCTCGTCGTCACCAGGGTCGACCGTGGTGTACAGCAAGATCGTCGCGCCATCCGGCGCCAGCTCGGCCAGACCGACGAATTCGTCGCCGACCGAGGTGCGGCGCAGTCTCGAGTCGGGGGTGACGGGCAGCCCGAGCTCCGCGAACTCGCTCGCTTGATCGGACCCGCCACGCAGGGTCAAAACAGCGAATCCTTCGTCGTGCGAGATGTCGAGATCGGTCGGCGCCGACGGGAGCGCGTACGTGAACTGGTGGCCGCTGTCCAAATCCGTCACGACCAGGTCCGGCTCGCCGATCGTACGGACCACGGCTTGGCGATGCTTCGCCGAGATGGCGACCTCGATCAGAGCGGGCTCAATGGCGGGGTCAGTATGGACCGGCACCAGACGCGGCTTGCCCTGATTGGCCAAGTCGGCGAGGTCGATCACGTTGATTCCATCGGCGGTCACCGCGAAGGCCGTGGTTCCGTCGCTGGAGAACCGCACGTCGCGGGGGTGGGCCCCGACGGTCATCGCCTGCTGCGATCCGTCGGCGCTGACGATGACCGTCATCTCCTGATCGCTGCCCGGTCCCAGCGGTTCATCGCTGTCGACATCGTGGTAGACGACGACGTAGCGCCCGTCGGGGGTCACGGCGAGCTCATTGGCCCCCGGGGTCACCGGGTAGATTTCGCGCGCCGTCTTCCCCGTCGCGTCGGTGCGCAACAGGGCCACGTCATCGCTGCCACTACAGAGCACGGCCACACCCGCGTTCGCGGTGGCCAGTCCACGCACCACGGTCGGTTGGCCGCACACCCGAACGACGTCCACGCGAAACTCGACCGAGTCGATCACCGCGACCGCGTCGGTGGTGGGACTGGCGGTGTAGACGTAGCGTCCGCTCGTCGCCGGAACGCGAAACTCGACCGCGTTCTCGTCCTCCGGCGGGTCGTCATCATCATCATCATCGTCATCATCGTCGAGTCCGGAGTCGTCGCTTGGCTCGGTGCCCGCATCGTCCTCGCTCGCCCACACGCTCGGGGCGTCGCGTTCCGCAAGGCAGCTCGCCGGGCCGACGCACAAGCCAGCGGCCATCAGCGTCGCCCAAGCCCGGGTGAACGGGCCGGCTGCGGGGCGGAGCGGCAGGTTCACCTCGTCCGGGTGGTTGCGCTTGCGGTGGTCTTCGCCGAGCGCACGAGTGGCGGACGGTGGTCCGCAGTCCGGCGCTGAAGTTCGATGGGGTCGGTTCACAAGTCAGGCTCCTACTCTCTAGCGCCGCGGCACGGCAGGCCAGGCCGGATCAGGGTCATCATAGAACCACCGTGCCGGCGGCGGCGATGCAATCTTCGTCGCGCGCTCGATCTGCGGCTCCATCGAATTCGTCGGCGGCGACGCGAGTGGTCGGGGGCGAGATATCGACAAACCGGTGCGCGAAGTGGACACAACCTAAAGTGCCACCCCGGCTGTCGTCGATCAGCGGCTGACGCGAACTGGCCGAGATAACAGCGCACCGACATTGCTCCAGCGTGACGAGAACGCCTCGTGGGGGCGGCTGGGGAGGGCGGCCAACTGCGCGGCCGTCACAACTCTGACAAATATGTCGCGTCGCCGCCCGAGGTCAGCGACGCCGGCCTCGAGCGCCGAGCAGTTCGACGGGAGCGAGCCAGGTGCGCCGCCACGTAGCGCGGCCAACGGGGTCAAGCGAGAGATTGTCGACCCCAAATGGCCGACAAGAACCGCGGGCCGTTTGCTGTTCGGGGTATCGGGCCGCGGGGCGGCCGAGCTCGCTAGAGGTCTCGCTCGACCTCCGTGCCGGTTTGCACGGTGGCCCAGCCCCGGGTGCTCAGTGACTGCGCGAGCTTGGCATCACAGCCGTACATGAGGACCGGTTCGCCCGCGGCGACGGCATCGAGGAGTTCTTCGGTGGCGGTGACCTGCACCTTGGCCCGGTCGACGTCGCGCGCGACCAGCAAGCGATGCACCAGACGGCTTTTGCCCTCGCGCGAGGTGTGAGCGCACCATAGGGGCCCGCGTAGGGTGAGTCGGTCGTCCGGCGGGGTGCGCTCCCAGGCTTCGGCCAGCCAGCCGCAAAGCTCGACGTGGTGGACGAGGTCGTCGGGGCTCCACGGCTCGCCCTTGGCCGAGTCGACGCCGTTGCCGAGCCCGCGGGCGTCGGTCTCGGGCGACGCCGTGTCGCCCAGTCCCTGGCTGGCTGCTGGTGTCGGACCTGAGGCCTGGTATTCCGGCGACGCGCGCTCGGGGCCCCCGTTGGTGGTCGCGCCGGTCGAGCCCCGTCCGAACGCTAGCATGGTCCGGACCACGCGCTGCGACGTGAACCCGAGGCTTTGGTAGTAGGCGACCAACGCGGGTTCGACCAAGGCTTGCATGCGGCGCAGACCAGCCCGGCGCGCTTGGGTGACGGCCGCGTCCATCAATCGCGCGCCGACTCCCCGCCCCTGCAAGTGCCGCAAAACCCCGAGGGTGACACAGTGGGCCATCCCGGGGCGCGATGGGGGGGCGTTGACCAAGACCATGCCGTACCAACCTTGGGGGTCTTCACAGGCGGTCTGCAACGGGACGCCGCGGGTGTCGGCGGCGACAAACGACATGTCATTGTCGATACACTCGCGCTGCAGCTTGCGGGCGAACCAGCCGCGAGGACGGTCGCCGCTGCCGAACACGCGCTCGGCGAGCCTTTGGACTTGTTCGCGGTCCGGGAGTTGGGCCAGCGTCAGCAGCTCGAGTTTGTCGGCATTCACCTCAATCCACACGCTTTCTTGCAGTCCTGCAGGGTTTGGCGCGCGAGCCCTCGTGCCCGTTCGGCCCCGCGCGCCAAGATGGCGTCGAGCTCGTCCGGATGCGCCGTGAAGTGGGCGTGGCGCTGGCGCGCGGCGTCAAAGCGAGTTTCGATGGCCTCGGCGAGGAGTTGCTTCGCGTGGCCGTAGCCGAATGGCTGTCCGTTGCGGGTCGCCGTGCGATAGTTGGTTTTGATCTCGTCGAGTTCGGCGTTGGTCTTGAACAACCCCAGCAGCCCCAATACGTGGCAACCTTCGGTCTTGAGCGGCTCGCCGAGTGGCGTGGAGTCGGTGACGATCTTGCCCACGCGTTTGCGCAGTGCTTTGCCACTGTCAAACATGGAGATCGTGTTGCCGTAACTCTTGCTCATCTTTTGGCCATCGAGACCCGGCACGACGGGCGTGCTCGAGAGTTGGCCCTCGGGCCGCCGCAACACCGGTTCGCCACCGGCAAACGCTTGATTGAAGTAGGTGGCCATGTCCTGAGTCATCTCGACGTGCTGCATTTGGTCTTTACCAACGGGCACAAGACTTGGACGGTACGCGAGGATATCAGCCGCCATGAGCACCGGATACAGAAAAAGACCGACGTTGGGCTTCATGCCCCGCGCGATTTTGTCTTTGTAGGCGTGAGCGCGTTCGAGCAGTCCCATGCCCGTCACGCTCGCAAGAAACCACGTCAGCTCGGTCACTTCCGGCACGTCGCTTTGGCGGAACAGTGTTGCTCGCTGCGGATCGAGGCCGAGCGCGAGGTAGGTGCGAGCGACCTCTCGCACGTTGGCGCGCAAGGTGTCCCCATCGTGTACGGTGGTCAGCGCGTGGTAGTCCGCGATGAAGTAGAAACACTCACCTGGGTATTGGTCTTGTAGTGCGATGTGTTGCTCGATCGCACCGAAGTAGTTGCCGAGATGCGGTGTCCCCGTGGGCTGAATACCGGACAGCGTGCGGTCGGGCGTGGCGTACATGCGCTGCACGATGCCACGCCGCCGTTCGCCAAAAAAGCGATCCGAGCGCACGCGGTGACTGAGTTCGTCGGATCGAGCCAGACCGGTCGCGCCGGCGCTGACCGGGCGCGAGGCAGGAGCCGGACGGGCGCTGCGACCCGCGGGTTCAGTGACGCCGGGCGGGGTCGGTCCGGCGAGGGGAAGCCGCGGCTTGGTCGACGGGGCGGCGGGGCGTGGCGGCGAGGCGCGTCAAGGCGAGCTGACAGAGGCGCTCGATCAGCCGATCGTAGCTGACCCCGGCGTGGGCCATGAGCTTGGGATACATGCTGATAGACGTGAACCCGGGCAAGGTGTTGAGCTCGTTGAGGTACACGGCGTGCGACTGCCGGTCGACGAAGAAGTCCACCCGCGCCAGCCCGCTGCAGCCACAGGCCCGAAAGGCGGCCAGCGCGTGGGCCTGCACCGTCTCGGTGACTTCGGCGGGGAGCGGGGCCGGGATGTGCAACGTGGCCGTGTCCTGCTGGTACTTGGTCGCGTAGTCGTACCAGACCCCGGGGGGAAGGCGGACCTCCCCGGGGGCGCTCACCACTGTCTCGTCCCCACCGTTGCCGAGGACGGCCACCTCGACCTCGTGGGCATCCAGGCCGCGTTCGATCACAATGCTCTCGTCGTACTGCGCCGCGAGTTCGAGCGCGGCCCGGCCGGTGTCGCGATCGGTCGCTTTGCTAACGCCGATCGAAGACCCCATATTGGCTGGCTTCACAAAGCAAGGGAAACCGATCTCCGCCGCGATGCGGTCGAGTACCGCGTCGCTGGGGTCGAGTTCCCGGCGCCAACAGGACAGCCACGGGACGACGGGGATCCGGTAGGTGGCGAGGACCTGCTTGCACCGGACCTTGTCCATGCACAACGCCGAAGCCAGCACGCCCGAGCCGACGTATGGCACGTCGATCGAATCCAACAGGCCTTGGAAGCGACCGTCTTCGCCGTACGGGCCGTGGAGGACGGGGAACACCACATCGACACGAAGCGCCTGGATATCCGTCACGATCGGCGCGTGGGCGATGACCTGAGCCGGGTCGTCGTCGCTCGTTCCGAGTCGCCAGCCTCCCTGCCGATCGATACCGAGCAACCGCACGTCGAAGCGCTCGCGATCGATGGCTTGCAAGACCTCGGTGGCGCTGCGAATGGAGATATCGTGCTCGGGCGAACGGCCCCCAAATGCGAGCAACACGGTCGTTCTAGTCATGGCGCGTGGGCGGGTGCGAAGCGGTGGACGGCGGACGGGTCGGCGGCGCGGCGTCGACCCGGGTGTTGGACGAGGCCTTGGACGCGGGCGGGGACGACGAGACCTCGAGGTGGCGGGCCATCGCCAACACCATGCGGTCTTGGAGTCGTCGACTGTCTCGTGCTCGGCCCCCGTTGACGAGGATGCTGAAGGCCAAGGCGTCGCGTCCGTTGGGGTCGGTCACGATCCCGGACAACGCGCTCACGCCAGTGATCGTTCCCGTCTTCGCATGCAGTCGCGGGCCGAGTCGACGGAGTCGGCGGCGCAAGGTCCCGTCCTCGCCGGGGACGGCCATCACTTCACGCAGGGTATCCGAGGGGGCGCCCGGGCGCTGTGTCAGCGCCAGGATTCGCACGAGGGCGCGGGCAGTGGTTCGACTCGTGCGCGACAGTCCCGAGCCGTTGTCGAGCTGCAGCTCCGCTGGATCACCACCGATGGTCCGCCAAAACGCGGCCACGGTGGCGACGCCGTCGGCGAATGTCCCCGGTCGCCCGGTCGCTCGCCACGCGAGGGTGCGCAGCACTTGCTCGCTGGTGAAGTTGTTCGAGAAGCGCAGCGCCGAGGCCAGCACCTCGTGCAGTGGAGCGGAGATGTGGGCCGCGAGGAGTTGGGCGTGTTGCGGCGCGACGCCGCGGTCGATCGGGATCGCCGGGCCGTCGGTTTGCTCGGCGGCCAGTCTCGCGACGCACGCGCCGAAGAAGGCGAGCGGATCGTGCACCCGCCGGCGGGCCACCACGGGGGCGTGGCCGGGAGGCAGGGTGCCGCGCACGGTCACCCGAGTCTGACCGTCGACCACCCCGCTGCGGATGTCGAGCGGGCCCCCGCGCCCGCTGCGAGCCCGGTTCACGATCTTGACGCCCCCGCAGCCAGGGCGGGTGCGGGCGACGGGACGAGCTTGGTGTCGGCTGGGCCGGACCTCGATCTCGACCGTGTTGAACGCGAGGGCCAAGGCACTGCTCGGCGCCGCGTAGCTGTGGGCCGGGCCACTTGTGGGGTAGCCAGGACCGAACCGCCGGGGCGAAAACGCCGAATCGTCGAGAACGATTCGCCGGATCTCGCGGCCGTCGTGTGCGGCGAGGGCACGTCGGATCAGTCGCTCGAGATCGACGATCTGCAGGCTCGGATCCCCCGTGCCGACCACGAACAGCGTATCTGCCGTGGCGCGAACCTCCGTCCGGAACCGGTAGCGCGCGCCGAGCAATTCCACAGCAGCTACCGCCGTGACGAGCTTCTGATTGCTCGCGGGGTGCAGGGTCGTATCGCCGTTGCGATCAAACACCACCTTGCGGGACGCCAGAGACTGGACGCGGACGCCCACCCGCGTGCCGGCCGGTCGCGAGGCGAGGACCGCACCCAAACGGCGGCTCAACGCGGCGTCGTCGCCCTGACCGGGGGCGCGCGGGGTTTCTTCGCGCGTCAGCGGCTCGCGGTTCAGCTCGCGCTGGAGCGCGGCGAGACGGCGCTCGACGACCGACGGCCATGCCGCGGCCGCGATGCCGTCTCGATTCGGATGAACGGATCCGGTCGCGGCTTGGACCCCGTGGTGGCCCGCGGTCGCTGGTCCACGCCATCGCGCGTCGGGGGCCGCACGCGGCCGGGCTGCGCCGGATTCCGCGGACGGAACCGGCACGGACGCTGATTCACCTGGGCGCAAAATCCGCTGGCCGGGAACGGCGGCGCCCGCCACGGTGCTCGCGAGCCCGAGCATGGCCACCAGGAGGGAACGCGTGAGGCGGGGTCGACGCATGATTGGGTAGGTCTTTGTCCTACATTTCATGCGTCGCACGCGATCGCAAACAAACGACGAAACCCGGCTCGCCATTCGGCGGCCGGGTCGGTCCTCGGCCGCGAAGCGGGACGCCGGGTTCGCTCTACTGTGCCCGAGGACGCTCGTCCACAACTGGCCGGCTCGTCGCCGGCTCGGCGGGACCCGTCGTTTCGCGGTGGTCGGCGCTGGCGGCCGGGCGTGGCGACGCGAGTCCGGCTCGCCACGCGGCGGGCCGCGTTCGGCCTCGCCGGCGAGCGCTACGCGTTGTCGCTCTTGCCGGATTCCGCTTTGCCAGCGGCGATGCGGGCTTTGATGCGCGCTTTGTGCTTCTTTTGAGCGCGACGTCGTCGCATCTTCGGGGTTCGTCGGTTGTCGCCGTAGGCCATCGAAAGCTCCTCGTCCGCGATCGGTCGGACGCGCGCGGAGCATGGAGGACGCTGACACGCGGGTCAAGCCCTCCGCGGCGCACGGGTGGTCCGACTCGGGCTATGTTCCGCCCGCCATGCTCGACATCAAGCTCCTCCGTGATGATCCGGAACTCGTGCGTCGCACCCTTGAAGAGCGTCGGGTGTCGGTTTTCGCCGACCTCGCCGATCTTGCCTCGGCGGCCGACGCGGCGGCCGCCACTGTCGAACGTCTCGTCGCGCTCGATCGCCGCTACCGCGATCTGTTGACGGCGCAGGAGGACTTGCGTCGCCGACAAAACGAAAACAGTGCCGCGATGAAACGGGTGGGCTCGCTCCCGAGGGGCGAGCAAGCGGTGGCTCGTGAGCCGCTGGTGGCCGAAGGAAGAGAGTTGCGAGACAAAGGCCGCGCGCTCGAGCACGACACGACCGCCGCGTTGGCCGAGCGCGACGACGCTTGGCGACTGGTTCCGAATCTGACCCATCCGGACTCTCCGCGTGGGGGGTCGGATGACGATCACACGGAGGTTTCGCGCTGGGGCACGCCGCGCGACTTTGCAGCCGAAGGGTTCGCTCCGCGTGACCACCTGCAGATCGCAGAGGCGTTGGACCTCGTGGATTTCCCGGCCGGCGCGAAAGTGGCGGGGCAGAAATTCTACTACCTGCGCAATGAGGCGGTGCTGCTGGATCTGGCGCTGCAGCACTACGCGCTGGGCATCGCCCAAAAGCACGGGTTCGTGCTGCACACGACCCCCGATCTCGCCCGAGCGGAGATCCTCGACGGGCTTGGGTTCAATCCCCGCGGCGAGTCGACCCAGGTCTACAGTGTGGCCAACTCAGACCTGTGCCTGGTTGGGACCGCCGAGATCACCTTGGGCGGGATGCTCGCAGACACGATCTTCGAGGAGGAACAACTGCCCTTGCTCTATGCCGGCCTCTCGCATTGCTTTCGCACCGAGGCCGGCTCCCACGGGCAAGAGTCTCGGGGGCTTTACCGCGTGCATCAGTTCACCAAGGTCGAACTGTTTGCGTTCGTGCGTGGGGAGGTGGCGGAGAGCGAAGCGATGCACCGACGCTTGTTGGCGATCGAAGAAGAGATCTTTCAAGGCCTTGGCGTGCCGTACCGAGTCCTCGACATCGCCAGCGGCGACTTGGGCGGCCAAGCCTATCGCAAGTACGACATCGAGGCGTGGATGCCGGGACGCGGTGACTTCGGCGAAGTGACCAGCACCAGCAACTGCACCGACTACCAGTCCCGCCGACTCAAGGTGCGCTATCACAGCACGGCGCCCGACGGGGGCAAGCGCAAGACTCGGTTCGTGCACATGCTCAACGGCACCGCGATCGCCACTTCGCGGGGGCTGGTCGCGATCTTGGAGAACTTTCAGCGGTCCGACGGCGGGGTGGACGTGCCCCCGCCACTCCAGGCCATCGTTGGCAAGGCCGTCATCTCGCCGCGCGATCGGCTGAGCGAATGAGGGCGCCGGTCGTGCTGGGCCACCGCGGGGCGCCGCAAGATCGGGTGGAAAATACGCTCGACTCGTTCGCGTGGGCGCTCGCGTGCGGGGCCGCGGGCATCGAGTGCGACCTTCGGCTGGCCGCCGACGGTGAGGTTGTCGTGTTCCACGACCACGATCTCCAACGTCTCGCCGGGCGGGCCGAACGGGTCGACGAACTCGACTGGCCCGCGCTCGCGCAGGTCGAACTGCGGGCGGGGGGGCGGATTCCGCGGTTGGTCGACCTGCTCGCGGCCTGGCCCGCTGCGGCGTGGCTGGATCTCGAGCTCAAGGCCGGCGGCGAGGCGCTTGCGCGGGCGGTGGTGGCAACAGTTGCCGCGCGGCAACGGAGCTTCGTGAGTAGCTTCGACCCGAGTCTGCTGCAGGCAGTGGCGTCGACCGGATGGTCGGGCCAACGATGGCTGCTCCTCGAGCTCTCGCCGTCGGCCGATCCGCGCGAGCATCTCGATCGCGCGGTCGCGCTCGGGGTTGCGGGGGTGATTGTGCCGGCGGTCACCGCCTCCTCCCAGGCCGTGGAACAGTACGCGGCCGCGAATCTGGGCATGGGGGTCTGGGGGGCGCGAGACGACGAACACGAGCGCCAGCTGGCCACCTGCGGTCTGCGCTGGCTCATCACCGATCGACCTCGCGCGGGGCTGTGACTCGGGCGGGCGACGCTGCGGCGAGGCGGGGGGGGGGCCGCCGACGGGGCCTCGCCACGGGCTGGGTTGGCGTGTGACGTAGATGTCGCACCCGTTGCGCACGTGCCGACTCGAGCGGACGCAGGCTGGTGCGAACGCATGGCCTACCCGAGCTCACCGGTACGCGTGGATGCTCATCGCGTTCGGCCTGGCCGCTGCGACGAGGACCGCCACCGGATGGTCGTGGACCGGCCCCGCGGGGGGCTCGGGTTCGAGTGCGTCGCGGCCACGTTCTTGTGCCGCCCAACTCAAGTCGAATGCCGAGGGGCGGTCACCCGTCTACGGCCGTGCGTGCGAGTGGGGGTTGGCTAGGTTTCGATGGCCCCCTCATCGAGGACGGCCGGAGCCGTCCTCGATGAGGGGGCCGGTCCGGGTCTCGGTCCGAGCCTTGCGCGGCGGGGAAGCGCCGGAATGCGGTGTGTACCCTCGAGTTGATTGTGTTGGCGGTCACCCGAGCGGCAGTCGCAAAACCCGCGGAGTTGAATCTTGGGGCGCAACGGGCGTAGCTTGAACACCTAGGGCTGGTCTATCGTCGGCTCCGCAGCGACCGACGCTGGTCGTGTTCGTGGCCCGCGTGGGGCCGCTCCCAACTCCGGAAGGACTATCAAGCATGCGCATTTCCACCTACGTGATCAGCAGTAGTTTGCTCCTCGCCATGGCGAGCTCCGGCTGCGTCGTCAACGACGATGAACCCAAGACCAACAACGACACAGCGAACGGCGACGCGAACGGCGACGGCGACGGTGACGGTGACGGCGACGGCGACGGTGACGGCGACGGCGACGGCGACGGCGACGGCGACGGCGACGGCGACGGCGACGGCGAGTTCGGCTACTACGGCGATCCTTGGGACGGCACGTGCTGGGCGTTGCAGGGCGAGATTCCGCTCAACATCAATGACGGCGCACTCGGCCGCGTCTGCGCGCCGGCTTGCTCGGCGACGTTGCCCTGTCCGCCAGCCCCGGAGGGAGTCACGGCGATGGCCGAGTGCACGTTGGTCGTCGATGGTCGCGCCGCGTCAGCATCTGTGGAACCGTACGAAGGCGATCGTTCGATCGACGGTACGGGCACCGGAGGTGGCTCGGACACGGCCGCCAGCAGTGATAGTGACACGGCTGGCAGCAGCGACAGCGATACCAGTGGAGCCGACCCGAGCGGCAGCGACACGGGTGGTAGCGACACGGGCGGTAGCGACACGGGTGGTAGCGATACGGGTGACACGGGTGGTAGCGACACGGGTGGTAGCGACACGGGTGGTAGCGACACGGGTG
>QKPP01000077.1 GCA_006508105.1 Myxococcales bacterium FL481
GGCCTATCCGCCGGTTCCGGTCGCATCGCCACGCACTGCCTGCAACCGAGCCGGCTTGGGTCTGCTGTCGTCCCCAGCGCCAGGCTGTGCCGAATCCCCTCCACAGCGAAAGGACACGTCTGCGGACACCTCCCGGGCCCGCTCGGTCTCAGCGAAAAGGGCCAGATCCTGCGCGGTCGAATTCAGCCAGATGATGAGCCCAGGCGCGTCCTCCGTCGCGCGGGCGAACGCCGCCGGGCTGAACCGGATCGGGTCGCCGCTCTCGTCCTCGATGCCGTCCCAGTCTTTGACCGCCGCCTCGACCA
Source organism: Myxococcales bacterium FL481 (assembly GCA_006508105.1). Lineage (GTDB taxonomy): Bacteria > Myxococcota_A > Polyangia > Nannocystales > Nannocystaceae > FL481. Next base: position 306 of record QKPP01000077.1, read on the forward strand.
CGCGCCGCCCCAGCTCTGCGAGCATGAGGTCAGGGCGCTGTCGCGTCTCCGTCACCCGGATCCGAGCCACTACCGCGCGCTCTTTGTCCCGGTTCTGGGGCGTCGCCGGCTCAAGCTCTTCGCGCACTGCTTCCAGCTGCTCGGCCGTCGCGTCGGCAGCAGCCTGCTGGATGGCGGAGTAGTCGCGCCACGACAGCGGCGCCAGCTGGAGCCGGAAACCCGTCACGCCTTCGGGCAGGACACGGATGGGGGCGACAGGCTCTGCGTCCTCGTCAGCCTCTGGATTCCGCCCGCCTGGCGTGAAGAATTCCGGCACATCGAACCAGCGCGCCGCCGCCCGGTCACGCATGACCCAGCCCATCAGGCTGCCGCCGTGTCGTAGTCGCCGGACTCGTCATTGTCGACGTGGATCGCCCAGGGCTCGCCGGCAGGCGTGTCCGCTGCGCTGTCCGCTGTCCCGTCCGCGTCGCCGAAGACGTGGTAGACCAACTCGTGGAACGTCTTCCCGCTGCCGCTGCCGACCGGGTCGAAGCTCTTCAGCACCAGATGCGGGAACCGGCATTCCCACGTCATCGCGGTCCCGCCGACCGTCCGGCCTGGGAAAGTGAGCACTGCATTCTTCGCGGTCGGGGTCTCGAAGTCGCTGAGCGCCGTCGCTGCGATCATCCCTGCGACCCGCAGCGTCAGCGTCCCCGACCCCGTCCCGGTGCGGTCCGGCAGTCCGATGTATTCAGACGTGGTCGAATGGTCCCCGCCCTCGCGCGGCGTATTCCACTCGAAGGTGCCGCCGATCACGCCGAAGTTGGCGGGCGCGCTCCCCTGATCCGCGATGGTCAGGCAGTCAGAATCCCCGACGGCGCAGGTGATGATGGAGTTGTTCGCCGGGTAGGTCACGTTGCCCACCGTGAGCGCTTGCCGGCTGATCTGGCGGGCGAGGACTCGGATGTCCCAATTCACCTCTTGCCCGATGTTCCAGTCAATCGAGAAGCCGGTCCCCGCGAAGCTGTCGAGCTGCACGTAGGCAGTCGCGGCGCCCGCGTTGTCCGGGTTCGGGACGGAGAATGCGCCGCCCATAAAGCGCTGCTGCGGGTTGGAGCTCGGCGTCAAGATGTGGGTGTAGGGGCCAGAGCCAGAGACCGCGTCGCCGCCGAAGAGGTAGCCCATGCGCGGGTTGTTGGAGAACGCCAGCTTGAGCGGGATCGTAATCTCGCCGACGCTGATCCCGCCTTTGTTGGCCACGCTCGCCCACTCCATCGCGGCTCCGGTCGGGTCGGAGTCCTCCCGCGCGCCGCCCATGCTGGGCATTTCGCGCAGGGCCATGCCCACCGTAGTTGTGGTCGACGGGTTCGTTTCCGGCAGCGTGCCCCAGGTCGCCCCGTTGTTGGCGATGAATCGTGTTTGATGTCCGGCAGCCATTGTCAGCTCCTATGAATAGCTGGGACGGATCCCTAGCTCCACGTCGTAGAACGCGCCCCAGACCATGCGCTTGGGGCCCTCGAATGCTCCGAAGCCGGCCCGCCGACGCGCGCCCAGCTCGCTGAAGCTGTCCGGTTGATTGTTGTTCGTCAGGATGTAGTCCATCACCTGCAAATAGTCGCAGGCCAGCCCATGGGCGTCGGTCTCTTTACCTGAGTCGTCCCGCATTCCCAGCCAGATCCGCACCGGGAGGACCCAGCGCGACATCGGCATAGTCGACTCTGGCTCGAGCGGGAACGGCTGCCCGCGCGGCGCCGGGATGATGAAGACCCACGGGAAGCTGGTATGCCGCAGCCGCGTCAGCCCTGGCTCGACCACGGTGTAGCCACCCGGCGTGTCCACGCCCGTCGCGCTCTTGTCCGACACCGCGCCAGCCCACTGGGTCGAGAGCAGCGTCCCAAGCGCGGTCAGGCTGGAATAGACCTCAAGCGCCACGACCGCCAGCCCTCCCCTCGATCAGCGGGCCAGAGTCCGGGATGAACTCCACGTCATCCACGTCGATGTATCCGTGCTTCTCGACGTGGTCGAGCCCGCCCCGGATGAAGAATCCGACAGGCTTGAAGATGGCCCGGATCCAGAGCTGCCGCCCGGCGCCTGTGACATCCCAGTCGAGGAACGGGCGCGCCGGCATTCGCTTCGTGCCCATGGCGTGCGCTCTGGGGAGGTCGAAGCCCTTCTTGGTGCGATACCTAGACCCGAAGATGAACTGCCGCGCACGGGACGCCCAGACGCTCCCACGCCCCTTTGTGGTGAGGCTGGACATGAACGCGTCCGTCAGGGTGAGGATCTTCGGGAAGTAGACGCCGAAGGGGCCACGGAATGCCCACCACGTGCCGGGGCGGTCTGCGAATTTGCCTGTTTTCCAGTCGAGGTAGCCCGGCCGGATGTCGCCGCCGCGCTTGTCATCGGCCCAGGCGTTATTGCTCAGCGCTTCCCAGCGCCCGCCCCGCGTGAACTTGCCTTCCTCCCGGAATACGCGATCCATCGCGTTCATCACATTCTGACGGACGACGCGGTCCAGCACCGGGCGGAGGTTGTCGACGTCGTCAGCGAAGCGCCCAACAGACGCTACGAACGTCTCGCCGCCGCTCTTGATGATGAAACCGAATCGGCCAGAGCCACCACGGGCTACGGAAGGCATCAGGCTTTCCACTCGCTGCGCTTGAACACGCGCACGTCTCGATGGGCTGAGGTCTCGGAGAAGTTCGACTGGAACCGGCCCTGCTGGTCCGTCGCGTCGCCTGTGGAGCTCCGCTCAGCGTCAGCCAGGTAGTTGGGGATCGTCCGCACGTTGTTCAGGAACTCGGCCCACGCATCCTCATGCCCCTCCTGATCCTCTGCCGTTGAGCTGACCTCGACCAATTCCCCCCGGTTCACTTCGACGTAGTGCGCCATGATGCGCAGCACCGCGAGCTGACACGTCTTGAACGACCGGGGGGAATCGTCGGAGTCGATGGGGACCGTGTAGCCGCGATAGATGCACGCAAGTTCCAACTCTGCCTCGTAGAGCAGTAGCTGGGCATCGGCCTGCGTCAGCGTCGGCTCGCTGTTGACGTCCAGTTCCAACGACTCGCGGAAGTTGGTCAGGTCGCCGGGCAGCGTCACGTAGGTCCCCATGGATCAGCCCTCGTCGTCAGCCGGCAACGCGCTAGGGCTGCTCGGCGTCGCGCTCTTCGGCGGGCGGCCACGACCGCGCGGCTTGATGCGGCCACGCGCCAGCAGCCCCTCTGCCTGCTCTTTGTCCATCTCGATGGACTCCCCCGGCTGATACCGGGTCCCGTCGTGGCGGATCGTCCCGCCTAGCACCGTGTAGTTGGGCATTAGCCGTGCTCCCTTCCCAGGCGCCCGATTTCCATGGTGCGGAGCCAGGCATTGTCGGTCGTGGTGGTGTCCTGCAGCAGGTAGATAGCCGCGTTGACCTGGTCGCCAGTGTCGAAGGTGAATGCTGACGTCACGGTCGGCGCTGCGCCGTCGATCTGGGCAGTGCAGACCCCGGCGTCAGTCACCTCCACCCGAAACGTATGCACCGTGTTGTTGCTGAGCGTGTCCGTGGTGTCCGTCGCGGTCTCGCCCGCGTCGTTCAACTGCTCGCGGATGTTCAGCGCGCCATCAGCAGCGACGAGCCCGAGCCCGAAATAGTCGGTGTAGGTGGCCCAACTGGTGTTCTGGGTCGCGGCATTCTTGCGGAACCCGACAAAGAAATCATCGGTGCCCGCGACGACGTCGATGGACAGTGTGACTTCGAGGAAAAAGCCGGGGTCAGTCCCGATGGTGAACCACGGGTTGACTGCCACCAGTTCCACAGCCTCGTCATCCACGTTGTCTACCGCGATGTCGATCCCGACGCCGCCCCGGGTCGGAGTCGCGCTCTGGGCTGTCGCGGAATAGAGCAGCAGCTTGTGGTTTCTGAAGACCAGATACGCCGACCCGTCAGCGGAGAGGCTGGGCGTCTGGCTGTTGTAGCCGCCGGCTGTGTAGCCCTCGGCTGCGAAGTCGATGTAGAGGTAATCCGCATCCTGGTGCCGGGCGCTCAGGATCCCCGTGGGAACGGCCTGCGGGGAGACCGGCAACCCATCATATTTGACGCTGCGCTTGGACATCATTCGCTCCCACTTCTGGGGGGTGAGTCTTTGGGCGGGCCGACCCCCGAAAGGGCCGACCCTATCGTCAGTCAGACGCGGCCTATGCCACCGCGTCTTCGATCAGGTAGCCGGCGATGCTGTCGCCGTTGGAATCCTGGCAGATGAACTGCGGATCCCACGTCATCGAGGCGATCACCTTGACGGCGTGATTCCGGCGCGGCTCGCGCTCGACCCGGGCCCGCACGCTCGAGAACGTGTAGCCGTAGGCTGGACGCTTCAGACCCGGGCTGTCCGGGGGGTAGGCGAGCACGGCGTGCTTGCCCCAGACGTCTGAGATGGACTCGGCAGCGCCTTCATCAGCGGTGTTTTTGACGCCACCGGCCACCACATAGCGGTTCACGCCCAGCCCCTGGAAGAGGTTGACCATGTCCGCGTTGTTGGGCAGGCGCCCCAGCGACCGCTTGGCGAAATCCACCACGTCGGGGTGCTGGATCAGCTTGAAGTGGACAGCGCCGCCCACTGCGAGGCAGATGTTCCCCATCTTGCCGATCTGCGTCCGAATGACGTCGATCCCGACGAGGATGTCGTCAATCGGGTCCGAGTCCCCGTTGGTGAAGTCCGACCACTGCGACGTCCCAGACAACTGGGTCGTGTTGGCGGCGGGGTAGTTGCCCTGCGTGGTGGCCTTGGTCGCGACCTGCTTTTCGAGCTCCAACAGCAGGCGCTCGGTCAGTTCGGCGGTCGTGTCCATGAACGGCTGGAGCGGGTTGTCAGAGTTGCGGATTTCCTCGTCAGTCACGTAGTCGGCGAGACCGTGCTGGACGCAGGAAAAGCTCTGAGTGCTCCGACCGCTGGTCACTTCGGGCGGGTCGGTGGAGTCGAGCCATTCGGACGTGCTGTTGCCGTCGCCCAGGATGGTCCGACCGTAGGTGAAGTATTTGTCGCTGTCCTTCTGGACGTTGACAAACGGGAAGAGCGTCTGCGCCACGAAGAGCTCCTGCTGGCTGTAGGCC
>QKPP01000284.1 GCA_006508105.1 Myxococcales bacterium FL481
GTGCGGAGACACGCACGTGCCACACCCGGTTCACAGGTTGACAGACCTGAGGCCGTGGCGATTCGCCAGCGCGCACCGCCGGCGGGTTGGAGCCCGCACGCGTGGACGCCCGAACCGACGCGGAACCCGTAGCGAATGCAGGGGCGGAGTGCACGAGGCGTCGCCCACAACGGGTCGCGAACCACCGTGAGGGCCAACCTGTACAGCTTCTCGAGAGTTCAGCGGCGAGACGAACTCAACTCGGCGGCGCCGTTGTCAAACACATACAGGTGACGTGCGACCGTCGCATCCGGCTCGCGCTCGCGCAGCCAACGAAAGCACCCCGGTTTGCGGACCCAGTCGCTGCGCTGAATCGCAATGAGTCCTCCGGGTGGCGGACGTTTCTTGCACGAGAACTTGCGGACATCCACCCCGCGTTCAGACAACTCAAACCGTCGGAGCGTGAAGTTGGTGTAGTAATACAGGGGAGACTTCCCGCTCTCGAGCACGTGGTCTGCGAGTGCGGCGGTATCCTGACCCCAGTCTTCGCCGATGACGTTGACGTACAGGCCCCCGCGCGGACCTCCGACCAAGACGTTGAAGTCGCCGATATAGTGCGGAAACGCGATCAGCGCTCCCCCCGGGACCGAGAGGACGCTAGCAAGCACCGCTGTGCGGACGCGCATCGAGTCCACGCGCTCCAACAACCAGGTCGCACTACGCGCGGCGAGAAGGGCCATGACCGGCACAAACGGCAACACGTGGCGAACGCCGATGTTGATATCGGACCGCATCGCAGCCGCCAGATACAGCCCGCCAAAGCCGGCAATGACGGCCGAGGTCGCGCTCAGGCGAACTCGTCGACGCAGCACCGCGACCACTCCAACGGCAAACATCGCCAACAAACCCACCGGAAGTTTGATGGCCAACATCACGGGGAAATAGGCCACATGGCCGGGCTTGCGCGCCTTGCCGGCGAAGTAGCCGCCATGGCCCAAGCTGTTTTGCTTGGCAATCGTCGCGAGCCCGACGAGGTACGGCATCGGTAACGGAATGCGCAACTGCGGTGGGAGACGGGAAAACACGGGGTTGTTGTCCAACAGATCGCCGCCGTTGCGTCGCCGTAGCCAGCTCGTCGGCTCCTTCTCGGCGATGAGTTCGTCGACGCGCCAGCCGGTACGCTGAAACCCGTACGCGGCATTGATCGCGAGGAGCACGACGAGGCCGATCGCGGCGAAGTCCCGGAGCGGCCGCGCGACGCGAGGACCCAGGGACTCCCCCGAAAAGCGCAGCTTCCCCAGGCCCGCGGTCGCCAGCACGACCGCCGCACTCATGGCGACCAACACCAAACCGCTGTGCTTGGTCAAGCAGGCCAGGCACGCGCTCAAACACAGCCACACCCAACTCATCGCCCCGGTCTGACGCACGTACCGCACCGTGGCCGCCAGCAAGACGCTTGAGGCGAACACAGCTGGGATATCGGTGGTGAGCAATCGAGCGTGGGCGAGCATCGCGGTATTCGCGCCAACGAACACCAACGCCACGAGGCCGGTTTTTCGCCCCCACAGCCGCATCCCTAGCCAGTAGACGAGTCCACACAACGCCGCGAAGAACCCCACAGTCACCATGCGCCCGCGCCAGACCTGATGCTGCACCAGCTCGAAGTCGCGCCGCGCCCACTGGTGCGAGAGTCGGACCGGGCTTAGGCGACGCCAACCGGACAAGCTCGAGAGATCAAACTTCTCGTCGAGCACCGCGGACGGAGCGGCCTGGAGCGCGTTGGCCAATGGCGGGTGAGCGAAATTGAACCGCGTGTCGCCGACCCACCAGTAGCTCAACCCGCGAATGAGATGGACGTCCTCGTCCGCGGTCCAGGATTTCCCCCGCTCACTTGCGATCGCGAGCGCACTGATCATCGCCACCAGCAGCGCTGCCGCCCAGTGTCGCCGCCAACGGCGAACCCGAGAGACCGAGGCTGCCCGCACCACGTCGCTCCGAATGCCCAAGCTTTGGGTCGTCAAGGTGGCGCGAGTGTGACACACGGTGGACGCGCGCGGCGCAGCCAGGGATTGAGAGGTTCGAGCGCCGGGATGCAGACCTCCACGAACGCGGCCTGCTACACGTCGAGCCGTTGCCGCTTCGAAGTCTCGTCTGGCTGGCGTGCGTCGCCATGTTCGTCACCCTCGCGGCGGTCCGGACGTACCGACTTGACGCCGACCCTCCGCGACACGTTGTTGAGGGCTACAAGGATCGCGCGCATCTGAGGGATGAGGGCGCGAAACTTCACGAGGCACGCAACCGAGTCGTGTTTGGCTCATGGCGGCTCGCGGAGGCCGATGAGTACGCGTTTTGGTTGCGCCAAAGCCCCCTGTGGGTCGGAGGCGCGGCCGTCTGGCTCGACGCCGTCGGGTTGAGCTGGCCGCGCGCTCGGTGGATCTCAGTGACCTATTCGTTGGCAACGCTGGCCTTGTTGGCCTGGCTGGCCTGGGTACGGCACGGACCGGCCGCCGCGTTCACCGGCGCGATCTGCCTGGGGCTGTGCTGGCCGTACCTCCTGTACTCCCGCTTGGCCCTTATGGAGTGCGCGGTGCTGTTCTGGCTCGTGACCGTCGGAGCTTGTCTACTTCGGCTCTCCGAGGCGACATCACGCCGAGCTCCGATCTGGGTGGCGAGTGCCGTCATCTGCAGCCTCGCGGCCGTTTTGACCAAGCAATCGGGGTGGCTCGTGGTCCCCGCCTCGTTGACAGCGATGCTCGGCATGGTCTGGCGGGCTCGGGGCCCGGTGAGACGTTGGGGGGTTGTGGGCGCCGGCGTGGTGATCGCGGTCGGCGTCGCACTCGCACTCGATACAGACTACAGCCAGCGGTTGGCGTTCAACGCGCGGCACTACATGGCCAAACGCACTGGATCACCCCTCGAAGCAGCGTGGGACCGACTGTGGTCTGGTTCTGGTTGGACCCAGCTCGCGGTGATGGTCATATCGATGGCCCCCTTCCTATTTGTGCCCGCCCTCGTCGAGCTTGCCTGGCGCTTGCGAGACCGGCTGACCGCGCAGTCAACAGCGGACTGGTTCGAGCGATGGTGGCTCATGTGGCTCTGCCTTGGAACCGCGGTGACGTTCGTCACCACGCAACGCGCCGTGCGCTTCCAGCTGATTGTCATCGTCCCCGCCGCCTGGTTCACGGCAGCGCTGTTCGGTCGGCTTTGGCGTCTCAGCCGGACGGGGCGCTCGCGGGTCGTCCTTCGCAGCAGCGTCCTCGCAGTGCTCGCATGGGCGGCGGTTGCCGGACTGATGCCATGGGTTCGTTGGATCGAACGAGCGGACACCACGTTGGTCGCCGCGGGGCCGCAACTCGAAAAGATCATTGGCCCGGGTCCCGCGGTCGTCGTCGGCGAGCACGCCGGAAACGTCGTCTTCACGACCCCGTACAAGCACTTCTACATCCGACCGCGGCAGTTCAACGACGATCGGCAGACCATCGACGCGCTCGGCGTAACCCACGTCGTCACACGGCGACGCCGAGACTTCGTGGAACGAGTCTTGCGCAAGGAGACTCCCAAGCGTTGGGCGGCTCGCAAGCGACTCGGCCGACTCAAGTTTCGCGGCGAAACATTGACGGTCTGGAAACTCGCGGCTCAGTAGTCGCCTCGTGTTTCGCAGACGCCCCACGGCGACCGTTGCTTCGTCCCGGCGGACCTGTCGCCGGCGTGGGAGTGCCCGAGCGAGCTCGGACTCCCGCTCCGTCGTCGAGCGTGGGAAACCGGCCGACGGTTGTTTGAATCGGTGGGAGCTTGTCTCGCTCATTGGCCCAGGCCACCATCAATCCATGCGCCACCGCCTCGTGAGCCTCGCCTTGATTGTTGCGGTTCCGGTCGGGTTCCCTGCCGTGGCGTGCGGCCCGACCGAACGTCCCGACGGTGGCGTCGGGCTTCTCGCCGTCGGCGCTCCGGTGCCCCGTCTGAGAACGAATTCTCACCTCGGCCGGCCGGTTTCGATTGGCGGACCGGACGATCCAGTCTCGTTGGTCTACTTCTATCCCAAAGACGCGACGCCAGGCTGCACCCGCGAGGCCTGTGCGTTCCGTGACGTGTGGGATCAGTTCGAGCAACATGGCGTGAGGGTCATCGGGGTGTCCGGCGACGACGACGCGTCGCACCGAAGCTTCGCCGCGGATCACCGGCTTCCGTTCCCGCTCGTGGCGGACACAAGTGGGGCTTGGGCAGCAGCGTTTGGCGTGCCGACGACAGCGGGCATGCCGAAGCGCGTGAGCTTCTTGGTCGACCGCAAGGGGCGAGTGGCAAGCGTCTACGCGGACGTGGATCCGGGTGTGCACGCGCGCGAAGTGCTCGCGGATGTGGCCGCGCTGCCTCGTCGGGCGATGCCGCCGTCCCCAACTCGGCCTTGAGTCGAGCGAGCGTCGATTTTGGTCACGAGATCGCCGACGCGCGCGGGTGCCGGCGAGCCATCCCGCGGCGGATCGTGGTGACCTCGAATGCCCACCGAGTGAGTCCACCCATTCGAGTTGTCACGGTGCCCCTGACACGAAGCGACGACCGCCGTCACGCGTGGGCGCGTCGAGTCCGCGGGGCGGGTCTGTATGCGGCCTCCGCGCATGCGCCAGGATGGCGATGCAGCGCGTGATGAATCGACGGCATCGCGTGATCGATTGTTGGGAGCGAGGTACTCCGGGAATCGAGACTCCGATGCGCTTGTCAACATGCAACCTGGCTTGTTCGTGTGGTCCAAACGCTCGCCGCCTGCGATCTCCCACAGATGCGACGTGGCGAACGTTATCAGCGTTCCTTCTTCTCGTCGGCGCCGGCGCAGCGTGCGACAAGGAACCGCTCGACGGTCCCCAACCGAGTGATTCGTCGAGCCACGGCGGGGACGGCGACGGTGGCGATCACGATGGCGGCGGGGACGGAGACGGCGACGGCGACGGCGATCACGATGGCGGCGGGGACGGCGATGGCGACGGTGATGGCGACGGTGATGGCGACAATGATGGCGGCGGGGACGGCGATGGCGACGGCGATCACGATGGCGGCGGGGACGGCGATGGCGACGGCGATCACGATGGCGGCGGGGACGGTGATGGCGACGGTGATGGCGACAATGATGGCGGTGGCGATGGCGATGGTGACGGCGATGGCGACGGCGACGTGTGGTGGGGTCGTGGCTTCGTCGCACAGTTGGTGCAAGCCGACGGTGAACCCTACGAGCTCGTGCCTGACACCGAGCTGCGGCTCTCGTTTGCCGAGCCCGATCCGGAATTCGGAGGTGATGGCTTCCTAGGCGCGTACGCGGGATGCAACGAGTTCGGGGCCGGTTACACCATCGGGAACGGAACGCTTGTCGTTGGGGAGGGCCTGACCACTGCCATCGATTGCCTAGAGCCGCTCAACTCTCAGGAGGGCTGGTACTTCGGCTTTCTCGCTTCGTCGCCGGCATGGGAGCTGAACGGAAACGTGCTCGTCCTCGAGACGACCAATGTGCGTATCGAGTATCTTGACGAGGCCGCCGCAACCCCCGACCTGGAGCTCGTGGGGCCAGTCTGGGAGGTCACGTCAGTCATCGAAGGCGAGGTCGCCTGGGCCGCGGACTGGGAGAAACCAGCGACATTCGAGTTCACCGAGGGCGGAGAAGTGTCGGTCTTCGGTGGATGCAACTGGGCCGGCAGCACCTACACGATGGAGAACGAGGTCGTACAGTTCTCTGATACCGTCAGCACTGACTTGTGGTGCGACGACGAGATCGACCGGCTCGAGCGAGCGGTCTTAGGGTTGCTGGAAGGTGACGAGCCGGTGCGATGGGAGATCGACGGCGAACGACTCGACCTCCACACTAGCGACCGCGGCTTGTCGCTGAGTGTTCTCGAAGAGTAGGCCGACTGAGGCGCCGCGCGTTCTTGCGCGGAACCGGTCGGTTCGTGCGGGTGGGGGATCGCACGAACGTCACTCGGCGTTTGAGTCGGACCCGGCTCCACGCGATTGATCGAAACCGCCTCTCTGGTGTCCGGTCTTGTCCAGACCGGCGCCCCCGCGCGTCGAGGGCGAGGCCGCTCGAGCCCGGAGCATCGCCGTCGGACACCCGATCCCCGGGTGCCGGACCTTGACTGCGGGGCTGGGCAACAAACGAGGGCCCGACGTTTCGGCGGGCACCGTTCGCGGCGCGATCTTGTTGGCGGAAGAGCGATTGCGCATGCCCGACTCGCCCTGCGCCGGGGAAGGTCAGACCGTGCCCGAAGGTTGGCCCCGCCGCGACGAGTGCGGTCGCGTACGTGGAGAGCGCCCAGCAACGGCAACACGAAGCTTCCCGTGCCCGCCGAGACGCCTGGTATCGAGCAACTCTTTGACATCGAGCGGAGCAAGAAACCGACGGTGTTCGCTCCCGAAGATGTTCGAAAGACGCTCCAGACTCTGATCGAAGGACTCGATCTCCAGTCCTTATGGAGCGTCGCGGCGTCGGTGTTCGGCCAGTCCCTCGGTGGCGCCGGGGCAGCGGCCGTCGAACGATACTTCGACGGCCTGACCACTCGGTCGCCATTTGCGGCGATTCTGGAGCAGATCAACGCTGGCGATGCGCCCCGCGTGTTGTTTATCGCACGGCGCCCCTACTTCTCGATTCTCCGCGAGGCAACCCATCTGGCGGAACGCGGCTGGCGTTGCCAGTTGCTGCACTTGGAGCCTCACGCGCCCGGTCTCGAGTCCGCCGTCGAACGGGCTTTCGCCGCCGCGTGGCGCATTCCAAACAGTTTGCTGCTGCTCGAGGCGCTGGTGAGAAAGGTCCGCGGCGGCGTCATCCACGTGCAGACGTGGCAGTTCGACTATCACCTGACAGTCGCGGTCCAACGCGCGAGCACGCAAGTGCCGGTTGCGGCCGCGTTCAACGACATCAGCTCCATGATTGGTACCCCCGAGGTCCTCTCGTTGCTCAGTTCGCCCGATCGCGTCGCGCTCGACTTGGCCATGGAGGCAGAGATTTGCCGCGGAGCCGACGCGGTACTCACCCGATTCCCACCAGCCGCTTGGCCAGGGTTGGCGGCGCGTCACGGGACACTCACCCGGTTTATGGAGTTTCTTCCGTATCCGAGCCCCGCGTTCTCCTGCGTGGCGTCGCCCTATTCACCCCCGACCGCGAGACCGATTCGGGCGGTCTACGCTGGCGGTATTGGCTGCGGGCCGACGCCGGGCTATCCGTCCGAGGTCTTCCCCGCGCAGAGCATGCCGGCCGCATTTCGAGACCTGTTGGAACAGGGCATCGAGATCGACGTGCTGCACGATCCCTACCGTCCAATCGATCTCAACGCCGCTCCGCAGCGCCCCTACAAGCGGCTCGCAGAGCAGTTCCCGCACTTCCGAGTGAGAAACGGCGTAACCCCCGACAAGCTGGCCGCACTACTGGCCGAGTACGACCTCGGCTTGGTCACGTTCAAGGTGCCGCCGCGGGGCTTTTACACCCGGCCAGAGCTGATCAAGTACGGAATCGGCACTAAGCCGTTCCCCCATCTTGAGGCCGGGATTCCGTTGCTCGTGACCGAGGAATGCGAGCACTTGGCCGCAACCGTAAGCGAGCACGGGTTGGGGCTTGTCATCCGCTCGGCCGACCTACGCGAAGCGGCCAAGCACCTCACGCCGGCGGCGATCTTGCGCTGGCGGCAAAACGTCGCCCAGTATTGCGAGGAACACAGTATGCCGCGAGAGATCCGCAGGCTCGAGCAACTCTACCGCGATTTGATTGCGGCAGGGAGGCGCGGCGCGACAACCAGGTCTGGATAGACAGTCTGAGCCGCCGCTCCGAGTCAGAGCTGACGACGAGCGGACCGCGTCCGGATGCTTGGCCGGAGTCGCACCGCCGATAGCTCCGCGCGATTCACGACAGACGCCTCGCACAGCCTCGCCGCGGCCTGCAAAGCAGCCATCGGATCGCTCACGAGATCTTCGTAGCGAAGCTCCAAGCGTCGCCGCTCCGGAAGTCGGGCCAGAGAGTTGCCGACGGCCGCAGCAATCGCGTCCACCTGATGCTCGACTTGTGCCTGAGGCGAGGCATGGCGATAGCGCCGGTAATCGCGGGGCCTTGCCGCCCACCAGACCGAGGGATCACCCTGCTCGCGGACCCTCGCTTCGAGAATGGAGGCCACGTTGTGGTCGCGTTGACGCGTGATCCACAAAAACCGCGACGCTGGTAGGTGGCGAGCGAGCCAGTCGATCTGAAAAGCAGTAAACTTGGGTGTCTTGACGATCGTTGGGCGCCCGAACCAACCGGCGAGACCCTGTAACGCACGCCGAAACGACACCGCATCGACGCGAGCGAGCTCGTCCGTACTCAAATCGTCATGATCTCGAAAGTCGAAATACTCGTGCCAAAACCAGCTGAACTCGTGAGGCGCGTTGGGTCCGACGCTGCGCCCGTGATCTGAGCTCAGCTCGATCCCGTGGCCGCCCCCGGCGCGGCCATAGAGCATCGCGGCAATGACCGGCACCGACCAGAAACCGGCCATCTTGTTGTTGGTGTATCCGACCTCAAGATACTCGCAGAGCAGTTGATGGAGTACCGTGGAGCCGGTCCGCGGTCCACCTACGATAAAGACTATCGGGATGTCGGGCGCGACGTAGATCTGCTCGAGCGACTTCTCCAGTGGAGCGAGTCCTCGATTCCTCCAGTAGCGCCAGGTGTCGCGGTATCTTGCGCAGGCACCCCGGCCGACACGGTGAGCATTCGCCGACTCAATCGCGGCAAAAAACCGGGCGGCACGCGACTCGGGGTCGAACGATCCTCCACTGTCGAGCGAGGCTCGGGACGTCGCGTTAGTAGTCGTTCGCTCCAACGTTTTGGTAGACCGGTTCTCGGTTGGCTGGGTCCTCGGCCGCCGCCTCGACGCTTGGCCCGTGCGGCATCTTGGTCTCCGCCAGGCGTTGGGCGACGTAGTCGTTCTTGGCTTTTGTCTGCCGGTCCTTGATCACACCGTCGAACGCATAGTCGCCGAACAGGTCCCGCATCAACTCAATATTCTCCTCGCGATAGCGGTGCCACTGCTCTCCGCCGAAGTCTTTGCGCCGCCATTCGTAGGTCAGCTTCTCCGTGAACTCCGCGACCCGCTGGTTTCCCGGGAACTTGGTAGCAAAACGCCGCCCGACGAACTTGGACGAAAATGCGATGTTGCTGATTTCGAACTGATGTTTCTCACTAAACGGTGTGTGCGCGTTGAAGCGATCAAACTGCGCCCAGTCCTCGAGCCGTTTAGGAAGACGATCCTCGAACTGTTCGGCCAAGGCGCATCCGGGGTACGGCACAAAAGTGTAGTATGGATTGAGGGTACAGTTTGGGTTCTCGTCAACGAGTTTGAGTCCCAGTTCCACCGACAGCATTGTGTCCTGCCAGGTTTCGCCGGGGAACGCCATGATGAAGTTGTAGGTGGAGCGAATGTTGGTGGCCGCGAGCCGGCGGTTGACGCGGAGGTAGGTCTCGACCGATTCCCTCTTCTTGATCATCTCGAGCACGCGAGGCGAGCCCGACTCGAGCCCGGAGCACAAGAGCCGAAGTCCGTTCTTCTCGATCTGGTCGATGTCTTGGCGATCTATGCAGTCGAGCCGGCTTTGGATCATCCATTCGAACCGACCATTGATCCCTTCGGCGAGCGCCTGAAACCGCTTGGGGTGGGTTGTAATGTTTTCGTCGGTGAACTTGACAATATCAAGCCGATACCGACGCACGAGTTCCTCCACGCGGGCGACCGCGGTATCCACCTCCATCGAGCGCCATTTACTCACAAGGTTGCCCGTCGCGCAATACGCGCATTGAAAGGGGCAGCCGCGACTAAAGGTGAACGGCAGCACTCGCGCGTGGGGGTATTGAGCGTTGTAGAGATACAGCTCGCAATCTACCAGGTGATACGGCACCGGGGGGATGGCATCCCAGTTGCTGACAAAGCCGGGCCAGATCTTTTGCTCCACGGTCTCCCCACCCGCTAGCCGAGCGATGAGGTTGGCAAAGGCTTGTTCGCCTTCGCGAGTCACCACGTAGTCTACGAGCGGGTGAGCCACGGTCTGTTCGGGGAGCAAAGTGGGATGCCAGTTGCCCCAGATTGTAGGAACTCCGGCCTGCTTCGCCAATCGCGACAGTTCGAGCCCGTGGTACAGTTGAGTACCGGTCATCGACGACACGCCGACGGCGATGGGATTGCGGGCGAGGGCGTCGGCGTACTTTTCAGGCGGGTCGACGCGCTGATCGTACAGCACCAGCTCGTACTTTTCCCAAAGCGGGGCCGCGACCGACAAAATGCTCAGCGGCAGATGGTACGTGCCGGGCATCTCGAGATCCGTGTCGGGGAACGTCAAGATCACCGGCCGGCTCGAACGACTTGCCTGGCGGGTTTCCCTCGCGCGACCAAGCTGAACTAGAGTCATATCGCGTCCGTGACAAGCCTTGCGAGCTTCGATCGTACGGCGGCATCGACCGCGCAGCTACCGTGCGAACTCGCACGGGGACCCGTTTGAGGACACACGACGGGGCGCCCGACGCCGAAGCGAGCCGCGACGTGACGCGTGTTACTGGGCGCGGGGCAGTGGCCCGTGCTTCGCTTCATACAAGGCGTTCTTCTCGATTTTCGCGTGGCCTTTTGCATCGAGGTCCACCCGGGTCGTGGTCATTCTCCGCGGACCGCGAATCCGCTGATTCGCCCGATCTAGTTCGCAGGTCTCCGCGTTGGGATCCCGCGCGATGAGAAAACGCATCGACACCCGAGGTTCTCGAGCGGTGGTCGGCTGGGTTCCATGAAGTGTGAGCGGGTGCCATCCGAACACAGAGCCCTGCGGGCGAGTCAGCATGATCTCATCGCGATACAGGCGCCCTCCCGTGGGCGTGGTGTACTCCCAGCGCCCGGTCTCTGAGTCAATTCGGCGGAGTTGGTGCGGAAACGTGGCTGCGCCAGCCTCGAAGGTACGGGGGAGCAAGAAAAGCGGCGATTTCGAATCCGTGACATCGTCGATGTAGACGTAGATTGTCACGAAATCTGGTTCTCGATCCCGCCAATCAACCAGATCTTGATGATAGTCGATACCGTAGAAGTAGGTGATATCCGTATACTCGGGTCGCACAAAGTGAGCGAGGTTGTTTGACGGGCGCCCCTCAATCTTTTCGTGGATCCACTCGGGGAGCCAGCTTCGTGGCACTCCGCAGACCAGCTTTCTGCGCAAGATCTGATAGTTTGGACCGAGCAGATCGACCAAGAACGCCTTTAGCAGTGGCGTCTCGAGCACCGGCTTGGCATCAAGTGAAAGGTCGTCTAGCAGGTTGGCGCCAGGTCGTGGGTTTTTGTTGAACGCGTCGGGCTGGAGGCGTTCGAAGTCCTCGCGCGCCATGAATAGGCGGGGTCCAAAGTCCCGCGTGGCCAAAATTTTGCGCTTGAGAGTCGAGCAGACATCCGGGCTGATGATCGGCCCAAAGTCAACATAGCCGTGTTCGGTGAAGTGCTGGACGTGGGTCATGGCTGGCTCGGGTCTGCGCGGCGTGCCCGGTCGCTGCGGATGGGTGCGCCGGCTGGCGGATCGTCGCTAGTCGTCACGGGTTTCTTCGGGCGTCGGGAGGTTGGAACGCGCCAAAGTGGGCTGCTCGCATGGGCGCGGAACCGAGGCGCGGTAGCGTGGGAAGTAGCTGGACGCTTCGAGGGAAGCGCCGAGCCGTTGCTCTCGTTCGCGCGCCAGCTGGGCGTACTTTCCGTGATCGTAGACGCGCTTGGCGACGGCGAATGCCACTTGGTTTGGTGAAAAGCGCCGCTTGTAGCGTACCAAGGAGGGGTGGCCACCACCGAGATGCAGACGTCGAGCACGGCCTTGGGCCTCGCGACGGATGACGTAGTCGTAAATGCAATCGTTTGGTCGGAGGCCGAGGCTCTCCGGGACACCGTGGCAAAGAAAGGCGAATATCGTCTCGCCATCCCGTAAGTACACATGGCCGGCGCAGATCGATCCGCTCAGGTCAAAGGCGTAGTAGAGATCGAAATAGCGTTTGGCCCGCTCAAAGAAGTCGCGCGGGAAGAAGTAGTACTTCTTCGCCCCAAGACGCTCAAGGTTGCGGTGGTAGATCTCCAGGAAGGGCGCGTAGTCGCACGACTGTTCCACTCGAACCCCACTGCGCTCGCCTTTGGCGATCGCTTTGCGCAGCGAGTGGCGATAGCCGGCTTGGATCTGGGCGTAGGACGAGCGAAGAGGCACGACCGTGTGCCCGCTCGCCGTCTCGACGCGATAGCCGGCCGCGGCAAGTAGGGCAGCGTCAGCGAACGGGTGCACGCGGGTGAACTCCGACACGATGTTTTCCGTCGCGCAGTAGGCCGCGAAGAGCGAGCCGAAATCCGCCGCCGCTTCCGCGGCGAGGTGGGAGGTTGGGACACTCCAGAGTCCGCCGAATTCGAACACCGAGGTGATGTCGTCGAGCCCGTCGTACCCTTGGATGCGTCGACGAACATACGGATGCAGAAGACGCCGCTCTCCGCTCTGCCAGATGGCCAGTTCGGCGCGGCCGTGGTCCTCGAGCTGCGCGCCGGCCTGGAGGTAGTCGAAGTGAGCGACCACAGAGCAGGGCTCGGTGGACGCGAGCGCTTTGTTCCACGCGTCGCGTTCACGGACGATCGTTAGCCGGCCCGTCGACACTCGCGTTTCGCCTCTTCGTTGCGCTCTCGCGGTGGGATGGGCATCCGCAGCTCGGTCCACGAGGATCCCGTGGGGCGTGGGCGCTGGCGGTGAGAGGCCCTCATCGCGAGCTTGAGTAGGTCGCTTATCGGGGCGTCGCATCGTTCGGGATCGCGCGGGAGCTACCGCGAGCGTTTGAGAGGCCCTTGTCCACATCCGAGCCCACCGCGAGAACGGGGAAGGTGTCCACAGCCACGCGTAAAGGTCCAGTGGCGCAATCGCCACTGCCCAGCGGCACGAACGAGCTGCGATTACAGGGGCTTCGATGGGCTCCTCGGAACCGCCAACCAACACGCTCCGACCTCTCGAGCTCGGTGTGACCTCGTTTCCCCTCAACCAGGACGCGACGTGAGCCCCTCCCCCGTCGCGAAGGCCGTTACCCAAACCCAGTCGCCCGTGGTCGGCCGCGTGGAGGCACACAGCGAAAAATGGCCGCATGGCCAGTATTTCCGCTAACCTGCTCGGTTCAACGTTCGGCCCGAGCCTCAATGACTGAACCCGCCGCAAGTCCAATTTCACTGTCCTCGCTCCACAACGCCTCGAATACGCGGCGGGCTTCCGACCACGACGAGCGTGGTCGGTCACACGGGCTGCCTTTCATCTTCTGGGTGATGGAGCAAAGCCGGTTGGCGCTTTTGGCCGTGCCGACGATCGTGGCCGTCTTGGCCTACCTGGTCTATCCCGCCGGGGGGTGGCCGCTCGCCGTGGCGGCATGGTTCGCCGTGCCGGTGTTTGGGGTGGTCGTGCCAATCGGCATTCTCATCGCCCAATCTTATCGCCAGACCGAGCCGGCGACCGAGAGCTGGGAGCCGTACCTCGCGTGGCGCGACGAGACGGATGCGAAGCGGTGGCGAGGCAGAAAGATTCCGATGGAAATTGTGTACGAGGCGTACATGGCCGAGAAACTCGATTTCCGCGGCGATGTGTACGAAACGATGCTTCGGCGCAACCGCCTGTTTCGTTTCGCGTTTACGTGGGGCGACGCCAAGTTCTACTTTCGAGAATTCCTCGGCCAAAACGTGACCCACACCGTGGCCGCCGATGAGCGTGATATCGCGCATGTCTATAATCGGGGCAACGATTTTTACCGCGCCTTTCTCGGTGAGTCGATGACCTACACCTGTGGCATGTTCCAGGACGCAGAGGAGAGTTTGGAGCAAGCCCAGGAACGCAAGCTGGACACCGTGTGCCGGTATGTGCAAATGAAGCCCGGCGACCGCCATCTCGATATCGGTTGCGGCTGGGGCCCTTTGATTACGCACGCTGCGAAGCGCTACGGCACAACCAGTACGGGCATCACGTTGGCCGAGGAACAGGCCGAGTGGGCCCGCGAGCGAGCTCTCAACGACGGTGTGGCGGAGCAAGTTGACGTGATCGTGGACGACTACCGCAATTTGCCTGCGCGCAAGTACGACAAGATTACTTGCCTTGAAATGGCGGAACACGTCGGTATCAAAAACTTCCAGGATTTCTTGCTTCAAGTTCGCGGCATGCTTGAAGACGACGGCATCTTCTACCTTCAGATCGCTGGACTACGGCGATCGTGGCAGTATGAAGATCTGGTGTGGGGCCTGTTTATGGCCAAGTACATTTTTCCGGGGGCCGACGCCAGCTGCCCACTCGGTTTCGTCGTCTCTCAGGCCGAGCGAGCGGGCTTCGAGGTGCACCGGGTCGAGAACTGCGGCGTGCACTACTCGTTGACCATCCGCAAGTGGTACGACAACTGGAAGGGCAATCGCGAGGCGATCGTGGCGAAGTACGGCGAGCGTTGGTACCGCATGTGGATGATGTTTCTGTCGTGGTCGGTCATCATCGCGGGCCAGGGCAGCTCAACCGTGTTCATGATCACGATGACGAAGAATGTTCAGAACGACAAATCGACGTTGTCGCCAGATGAGCGACACGAGGCCGCCTACTCTCGCACGGAGCGTTGGGTCGGCCGAGACGTCGTTGCCACGCAGCAGTAGTGCACGAAACGGCTGGCCCGTGGTCCATCGCGGCCCGACTCGCCCCCGCCCGGTCCGTTCCCGCGACGTGAACTGCACAATCATGCGCCGGAGGCCCCAACCGAGCACCTCGAAGACTGGCGGGCCGCCGGGGTGTTCCGCTCGAACGGCGCGGCCGACGGCCCGAACGAGGGCCGCGGCCCGAACGAGGGCCGCGACCCGGTGTCGACGCGTCTGTGGGAGTTTGGCACGGAGAGGTGGACCAGGCTGACCTCTCAACGAGCATCCACTGCCGCCGATAAGGCGGGCCAAAGGATGCCTATGCTGCGACCGAGACTTCGAACCTACCTGTTTCTTGCGTGTGTGATCCCTGCCTGCGGGAACGGTGCTCCCGACGCCGATGCTGATTCCAACGACGACGACGACGATGGGCTCGGCGACGACGATGATGGGATCGGCGACGACGACGACGCGAAGGGGGACGACGATGGAACCGGCGACGACGATGACGCCACCGGCGACGACGACGACGCCACCGGCGACGATGACGACGCCACCAGCGACGATGACGACGCCACCAGCGACGATGACGACGCCACCGGCGACGACGACGACAATGACGACGACGACGACGACGCCACCGGCGATGATGATGATGGCGATGACGACGACGACACCGGGGGCGATGACGACGACGACCCGACGAATCCCTCCGGCAACGCGTTTCCTTCCGGTTTAGCGGTCGCATCCCCCACGGCCCAACAAGGTGGCGGCAGCCGCGATTCACGAGCCCTCCCCCCGCCAGTTTTGCGGCCCGGCAAAAGCTTTGGTGAGAAGCAAGAAGAACTTGCGGCGATGCTCGCCGGTGAGACAGCCGAGGACTGCGCGGTGGTCATCGAAAACTTCGGCGCGCCAGCCCACAACCCGATGTGTTACGGGCCTCAGCTGGACTACCGCAACCATCCGGACGCGATGATGGGGATGATGCCCGATGGCCAGCTCCCGTCTGGTGACCTCGGGATCTGGACCGCCACTGAAGGCGGCGGCGAGGCGTGCGTGGCCGCCAAGCTCAACTCGCTAGTGGACGACGTGGGTCTCAAGGTAGACTACGGTCTGTACCTAGGAGCCAATCTTGTCTGTTTAATGGGTGTCGACGCAATCGACATGCCAGAGATCGGTGAGAAGGTCGACATGACTGAGACCGTCGACGGCTCGCTGGGCGGATCCAACGAGGGCATGACGGTGGTGGAGGCCACCCTCGACCGCCAAGAGGATACCGAATCGGGATTCGCAGTGTACGCGTACAGCTTGGTCCTCGAGGTGACCCACGGCGGTGGCGACCCGACCGTCATGACCACTCAGATCCGCCACACCGGCGACCCGGAGGATGATAGCGCCTACGTGGGCCGAACTTGGACCAGTTTCGAGGGCCTGATGGGCGGAACTCCCGTCTACGCGTACTCGCTTAACTACGAACGCGATGAGTCCACGCTCAACTACCAGGTCGTGGGTTCGCACTACATGTCCGCTGAGACCAGCATCTTCGACGAAGACGGCAACCTCGACCTGACCGGCGACTGGTGGGGCGGGATGACCCAAGGCATCTTCGATATCGACGTCGACACGGGCAGCACTTCCGCCAGCTTTGCTTGGCAGGCCGGCAGCATGGATGACAAGTCCCGCGTGTTCAACGTGTCGACCGAGATCGACGGTGACGCCGGAACCGGCTGCGGCTTTTTCGGCTACGGCGATCCCTTTGTTAAGTCCGCCGAGGGCCTGCCCAACAACGATATTTCTACGTTCATCTGCAACTGGGCTGGTCCGGGCAACAATCACACCGGCGAGGTGGGCTACGCGCAAAAGCAGTGCATGGAGATCAACGACATGGGCATGTTTGAGCCCACGGAAAGCAACATCGCCTACGCGCCCGTCAACGACTGCGACAGCACCGAAGACGGGGACTTCGAGTACAAAGTGCCAAGCGACGCAGACTACAGCTCCGACCCGATCGCCCGCGATCTCGTCGAGCTCGCCGCGGACGCCGACTACGCCAGCTACACGGCTCCTTTGCCGCCGTCGGGCTCGTAGTTCGTCGCGCGAACTGACGTCGGCGCAAACGACCGTCACTGTGCACGCCAAATGATGGCGAGCAAGCGGCGGTCGTTATTCTTGCGAATCGCAAGGGAGCCAGAGATGGTGCCCTCGCCGGTGTCCCCGGCCCTGCGGGCGGACTCGAGAACCTTCATCATCCGTGCTTCAGGAGGTGCATTCCTCGAAGAGGATGCGTCCGCGCCAACCCCCGTCCGAGCCACAACCCGAGCCGAAGGGCAATGCACGAAGCGCCCCAAACGTGGCCGCACGGAGCGACAACGCAAAGCCTGAGCGCGTTGGGCCGGCTGCCGCGGCTGTGCTGTCGACTCGACCGGGTGACGGCTCCGGGAGGTTCCGCGGGCCCCTCGCTTCGGGGCCGCGCGAACACCCCGGCACCCTCGGCCGCATGCTGCGTCCGCGCGAGCAGTGCGACTGCGTCGGCGTGCCGTGGCGGAGCTCTGGGCTGTGTCCCTGTCCCTAGGAGCGAACGTCCCCGTTGCCTTCGGTCGTTGTCGCCGGCCCGCCCGGCTCCTAATCGGCCGGCCGCTCGGTCTCCGCTGTCGACGGCAGGTCATCCCGCTTTTCCCACAGGGCCGGCGACTCTGCCAAGTAGTCCGCGACCTTCTGGGGACAACGGCGATCGTCGTCACCGACGATGCAGACCCCGTGCGCCACAAGCGCGCCCGCCAGCACCTTGAACTCGTCGTGCACGAAGTTCGGCCGCTCTGGGGCGAAAACCGAGCCCGCGACTCGCCGCGCGTACTGCCACATGTACAGCGTCTGCGTCACCTCGCTCGCAGTCGCCTTCATGTAGATTACCTCATTTATGCCTGTGAGACGATTCCCCTCACAGTAGATTGCACCGATCTCCATCTGATACCCGAGCTGCGACACCCTGGGCCACTTCTGGACCGCAACGTTTTTACATTCGTCCGCCAGCATCGAGCCGATCGTCTCTATGTAGGACTCGGGAGCCGCCTGTATCCCGTTGAACGCGACAAGGGTGAGCATCTGCGTCCATTTTTCTACTGATTCGTCCTCCGGTACAAGTTCGACCAAAAGCTGCTTGTTGTCGTTCTGCTGATGTCCGACTTTCCAACCCTTAGCGACCGACAGCATCGAGACTTCGCTTGGCTCTTGAGTCATTTTGTGAAGCACGATCGATTCGGGCTCGACCGTTCGAGGCGGGTCAGCCGTCTTTTCCGCGTCATCAGACGGGGGGTCGTTGTGTGGCACGGTCTGTGCGCAGGCCGCGATTACCGACGCGCCAAAGGCGAGAAAAGAGTGCCAACGCACGTGCATACCTCGCCTCGACGACGCGCGACCGAGAAGAGGAGTGTGACAGTAGGTACGACGCCTTATATCCACACTCGCATCTGTACGGGCAGATGCCCACGACGTCGAGCACGCTTGCGGTCCTAATTTGCGTACATCGGGGTGCCCGGAGGTGCCCACGCGGCAGCCAATCTGGCGGCGCGGTCGCAGTCGCCGAGCCTGATTCGGAGCCGGTGCGGGCTCCGCCGCTTGTCGTGGAGCATTGGGGAGTG
>QKPP01000303.1 GCA_006508105.1 Myxococcales bacterium FL481
CCAAACGCCTGCCGAAGTTTTTGCTGCTGCGTTGCGTTGACCGGTTGAGCCTACCACTGACTTTTTTAGAAAGTCTCGCTCCTATCTGAGCGTCCTATTCTCACGTCGCAGGCGCTCGACTTCATCGTCATCGCCAACGGAATGAGTGGCTGTCGACACGGTTCTCCGGCCGGAGCCGTACTTCCGTGAACATCGTCCAAGGACCGATGGCGAGATACCAAGATCCTCAGCAACGGAGGCTACTGTCTTCCCCAATTTCTCGAGGACGCGGACCGCCTCCTGACGCTGTTCTGGCGTGAACGTTCTGCGCTTTTTGCGTGGCATGGGATTGCCTCATGAGTATCTGGGTTGCGGAGGTGTCCATCAAATCGGGGGAGGTCCAGGATGAGTCTTGTGGTTCAAGGAACGCCCGCTAGTTCAGAGCGTTCTCTCGCACACTGACTCCCCACAAGGAGGGAAAGAGGAAGGGGGCGACTGATGCCGGCGCCTAGGCCGGCACCTTCCGCGGTGGGATCGGAAACACGGGCGTCGCGGCAATGCCCCGCTGTACCGCCGGGCGATCGTTCACCCGCCGAAACCACGCCGCGAGGCGTTCGGGTTGTTCCTTGAGGTAGCCGCTGCGGTGCGCGGCGTAGTACCAGGCGAAGAACGAGATATCGACTATCGAGTAGCCCGAGGAAAGAAAATAGGCGCGTGCGCCCAAGAGCCGCTCGCAGATCTCGTCGACGGTCTCGCCCTGCGCTTCGTAGCGGGCGATGCCGTAGGGCACGGTCTCCTGGGCGAACATTGAAAAGTGCGCCCGTTGTCCGAACATCGGGCCTTGCAAGGAAGCCTGCAGGAAGAGCAGCGACTCCGCTTGCGTGCGCTCTGCGTCACTGCGGGGCCACAGCGCCCCCGCCTTTTGGCTGAGGTAGCGAAGAATCGCGTTGGACTCGTAGACGGCGCGGTCGTTGTCGGTGTCGACGATGGCGGGGATCTTGCCCGCCGGGCTGATCTTGAGAAAGTCGGGCTGCTGACCGGCGCCGGCGAACACGTCCACGATCTGGACCTCGTAAGGAAGATCAAGCTCTTCCAGAGCAATTGCAATCTTGTGGCCGTTTGGGGTTCCGTGGGTAAAGAGCTGAATCATGGTGAATGCCTCGAAACCCAATCTACCCGGAGATAATGAAACGAGAAGTCTCTATTCGCGGCTATTTCTTGTCCGTTCGTCTCATCGAGCTAGACTGCTGCCGCCGTGGATGTACTGGCCGATGTCCTGACCGTCACCCAGTTGGCGAGTGCCGTGCTCGGGTGCTCGAAGCTGATCTCACCTTGGGCTTTGGAAGTGAGCCCCGATTTTCACGCCTCGGTCCACGTGATCATACGCGGTACGCTCTGGTTGCAGATCGAAGACAGGGATCCGATCCACGTCTCTACCGGCGACGTGCTCCTTATCGGCGCGGGGGTTCGCCACTGTCTGCTTGAGGATCGAGCGTACAAGCCCCTTCCCTACCGTCAGGTGCTCGACGAAATGGAGCGCCGACTAACCGATGTCGGCGAGGGTCCCGCCGACATCGCCGCCGAGATCCTCTGTGCCAAGTACCGCTTCGAACACCGAGAGCGGCACCCTCTGGTCTCTCGCCTGCCCTCCTTTATCCACCTCAGAGCCACGGACGTGGCCCTCAACCCGCAGCTTCAGCTCCTCTCCCAGCTGCTGCACATCGAAGCCAGCCAGGGCGGCGCTGGATCGGATCTCGTCGTTCCCCGCCTCGTCGACAGCCTCCTGGTCTTCATCATCCGCACCTGGATCGAGCTTCGCCCCGAAGGTTCGATCCAAAGCTGGTTCAGCGCCTTGCGAGACCCTGGGATCCGCCGCGCCTTGCAGCTCATCCATGAGTCGCCCGATGCCCCATGGACCGTTGAGAGCCTCGCCCAGGGGGCCTCGCAGTCGCGAGCGAGCTTCGCCCGGAAGTTCGCGGCGCTGGTCGGAGAGACCCCCGCCGCCTATCTGACCCGATGGCGGATGTGCCTCGCCGCGCGGGCCCTACGAGACGGCCAAAAGAGCGTTGAAGCGATCGCCGGCGAGGTCGGCTACGACTCCGCGGCCGCGTTCTCCAAGGCCTTTAAGCGCCACTACGATCAACCCCCCGGGAAGTTTCGAACCGCCAGTTGATCGTTCGCCGCGACGCCGGCCTTGTGCCCGTTGTCCGGGTGTCGTCGAGCCACGCCGGGTGCCCTCGACAACCGAGAACCGGAATGGGCCGCCGCCGCCCCCTGCCCACCGCTGCATCCTGCGGTGAATGGCGGACTCCGTCGACAGCCGGACCCCCGCGACCCCACGGCGCGCCCGAACCGCTCTGAGACCCGCTTTCCCTCCGAGATTCGACGGGCGCCCATGGCAAACCCCGGGGACCGCCGCTACACCTCATGCATTGCAGGTGTTTCAGAACACCAAAAATTCCCAACCCAATCCCCCGGCCGCTTCGACACGCGCCAACAAGGAGTTCAGTCATGACCATCCGTCCTATCTTTCGCCTCACCGCCGTTTGTGCCGTGTCGACCCTTCCGCTGGTCGGCTGTTCCGATTCGGACTCGCTCGGCCTCGATGATGTCGACGTCAACGTCGACGCGGACGATTCCGTCGACGAGGACGAGCCGGTCATCACCCGCAGCGTCGCTTTGGACAACGGCCTGTCGGTTGGCAACGGCCTCTCCGTCGGCAACGGTCTCGCCGTCGGCAATGGCTTGTCGGTGGGCAACGGCCTCGCCGTCGGCAACGGCCTCGCCCTCAGCAACGGTCTCGCCCTCAGCAACGGCTTGGCTGTCGGCAATGGCCTGTCGGTGGGCAACGGCCTCGCCGTGGGTAACGGCCTCGCCGTCGGCAACGGGTTCAACGCCTCCGCGGCCGGACAGAAGTTTCTCAAATACATGGTCGAATGCGCCCTGCCCGACGGCGACAGCATCACCAAATCCGACCCGGTCAATGGCGGTTCGATCACCTACCACGGCCTTGTCGGTCTCGCGCCGGAGTGGAAAAACGGCGCTTGCGACGACGACTGTCAAGAGTGGGTGTCCGCCTGTCTCCTCGCCCGCACCAACGCCAACGGCCAAAGCCTGCGCATCGATATCCGCGGTGACCACCCCGCCATCGGCAGCAGCCCACAGCCCGGCTCCGAGTTCATCTACGAAGAAGGAGCCTTCTACGGCAACCTCTTTGCGAACCCGCCGCGGGCCTGGGCCTGCCAGGGCGAAGAAGTGGTCTTCGGTCTCTTCGACGGCCGTATCTGCACCGACGGCGAAACCTGTGGCTTTGCCGACCCCGGCAACGGTCTTTGCAGCAGCAACTGCGGGGTGAAAAATGGCGACGACGAGGCCTACATCAACTGTTTCGATGGCAATGGCGCCTCGCACCGCAACCTCATCACCACCTTTCTTAGCCCGCAGGTCATCGCGGAGGACTGCCCCGCCGGCTGCGACGCCTGTGACGACGAAGGCACCTGCGTGTTGATCTGCGCCGGCGACTCCGACTGTCGCGGGGAGAATCTCAGCTGCCCGGCCGGGGTCGACCACTGCGTCGTGCAATGCGGCAAGTCCGAAGATGGACCCGACGACACCTGGGGCGGCTGTCGCAACGCGTCGTTCACCGCCACTGACGACTACGACGTCAGCGTGGCGTGTACCGGGCGCGAGAGCTGCCGCCACATGGAGATCGACGCCCAAGCGGCCGCCTCCGTCGACGTCTCGTGCACGGTCCGCAACGCTTGCACGTACACCGAGATCATCGCCGGGCCGAGCACCACGGCCTATCAGGACTGCGGCGACTCATACGCGTGCGCCTTCACCGAGATGTCCTGCTCGGGCGGCGGCTGCGAGGTCAGCTGCGAGCAACAAGCTCCGGTCTACAACAGCTGCTGGTACCCCGACATCGACTGCAGCGGCTCCAACATCGACGTGACCGGCGCGGGCTCAGTCTGCAACGGGGGCTACACCGGCAAGGTGAACACCGGCGGCTCGAGCAGCGGCGGCGGCTCGAGCAGCGGCGGCGGCTCGAGCAGCGGCGGCGGCTCCGACAGCGGAAGTGACTCGGGCTCCAACGATGGCGGTTCCTCGCTCCTCGGCGACGGCGAATCCTGCGACGCTGCGACCGAATGTGAAGGTGGCTACTGCTGGTCCGACTATACCAGCAGCGCCCAACCGACCACCTGCCACAACAGCTGCATCGGCCAATGGGACGGCGACGCCTGGTGTCACTCCACCAGCGACTGCTGCCAGGGTCAGTGCGACTCGTGGGGGTACTGCCACTAGGCGTCCGCTACCATCAACGTCGGCCTCCATCGGAGGCCGACCGGGAACAAGGCCGAGGATCGCGAAAGCGCCTCGGCCTTCGCCTTTGGGGATCCCACCCCACCGTGTCCTCCCGCCTCACTGTCGGCACTGCGTCGGTCGCCGGGCGCACGCCGGCCCACAGATCGGCGCAGCCAGTGCCGTGGCGGTGCTCCTCAACCCCGCCGATCGGTCCGCCCACGCCCCCACCGCCAAGCCGCCCACCTCCTCGCCCAACACCGATAGTCCGCGATTTGTCTGCCCAATCGCACGATCGGCGCTGCGCCGTCCGCCAAGCCGTAGCGGATGTCGCGAGTCGAATCGCCTCGGTAGCGCTCCGCCCTGCTCGACAACGCGTTGTCCGGCGCTCTCGGCGACGATACCTGCACGTTTGACTCCCTGACGGTTCAGCTACCGCATGCGACCCCCGGTTCGGCGCCAAAGACTTGCGCGCTCCGCCGCTTCGGCCGAGTATGCGCGTTCGCCCGTCGCGTATGACGTCCGACCCGAACGATCCCGGCCATCGTAGCGGCCCACGCCGCCCCGCCCCCGCGTCCCGCCGCCAGCCCGCTCGCCCCGGCCGTCCGACCGACGACGAGCTCGACGACGACGACGACCCATTCGAACTCGACAGCGACGCAGATGACGACGGCCGGCTCGGGGTCGATCGCGACGCGGACAACGACCGACCGGACGCACGCGACCGCGACGCGGACGACGAGCACGGTCTCGACGCCGATCGTCAAACGGACGACGACCTCGTCGAGCTTGAGCTCGAGCTCGACGAGGACGAGGATTCGGCCCCATTCACGCAAGTGAGCTCCACGCCGCCTGCGGCTCGGACAAGACCGCCCGCGCCACCGCCACTGCGCGCCGAACTGGCTCAACCGCGCCGCTCAGCTCCGCCGTGGCCGGAACCCGGGGGTCGGGTCACCGGCTCCAGCGCGGCTGACAGCGATCGGACCGGCCCCCCCTCTCCGTCCCCGCTCCCGAGCCGCCCTTCCCCGCCGTACCCCGGCTACGATCCGAACGTCTCGATTAGCGCCGATCGGTTCCCCGCCGACGAGTTCGATGAGCCGATCGAGAGCGACGCGGACGTCCGTGATGATGACGTCGTCGGGGATGACGGTGAACCCGAAGAGCCGCTCCAGCCGGCCCGACGCCCCGCCTCGCTCGCGCGTTCGCTGCGTTCACTTGCGACGCTCTCCCTGCTCGCCGCGGCTGGCTTCGCCGGTCTGACGTACCTGCGCGACAGCGGCCAGGGACTTGCCGGCCCGGCATTGACCGTACCCAAGCAGGCCCGCAAACAGACCGCGAAACCCAGCGAAGCCCCCCGCCTCGACCGCACGACCCCGGACGCCGATCCCCTCAAGCCGACGATTCGCCGGCACGGGCCGTGGTTTCGGCCCGACTGGGCCGCCGACGTCAAGCCACCCCGCCAGGTGCACTACACCATTCGCAGCGGCGGCACGCTCAAAAACGTCGCCAACCTCTACAAGATCTACCACCACGAGATCGCGGCACTCAATCCCGGTATCGACCTCGACAAGCACCTCCCCGCGAACACCCGGGTGCTGATTTACGAGCAGCGCTCGGACACACCGAGCCAGTCGCTCGGCTATCCCGGCGACGGCAAACTCCAAGGCGGCGTCCCCATGCTCGCCGGGCCGGGCCGCGAGCTGCGAGCCATCCCGTGGAAGACCTTCGCCACCGCGGAGACGGTGGGCCTGCTCGACCGGCTGCTCAAGGAGTGGCCGCGACGCGAACCGGACGCCCACCCCGTTCTCGTTGGCAACCTGTCCGCACGCGAAGGCGGTCGACTCAAGCCCCACAGCTCCCACCAATCCGGACGCGACTTCGACGTCAGCTACATTCAACGCCCCGGCGTGTACGACGAACTCAACTGGCGCGAGATGAACGCCGAGAATCTCGATGCCGAGAAGACCTGGTCGCTGATCAAGTTGTTCGCCGAGTCGGACGCCACCGAAGCGATCTTCGTCGACCGCAGCATTCAAAAGCTCCTGCATGCCCATGCCCTCGAGCACGGGACCGTGCCCAAGGCCGAGCTTCCACAGTGGCTGCAGTATCCACGTGGCACCCCCGGGCCTCACACGCTGGTCCAACACGTGCGGGGTCACATCGACCACATGCACGTGCGTTTCGCCTGCCCCCCGAAACAAGCTAGCTGCAAGACCCGACGCGCCGACGCCATCGCGGCGCGCTGAGAGGCCGGGTGGCGGCCACGGCCAACCCCGCGCGGCAGGACGCCCGTGGACGCAGCGTCGACCGAACCAGGCGAGACCGCTCACGACCCGACCCGACCTGGGGTCCCGATGCCGCGCCGGGTAGGGCCAAGCGCCTTACCACGCCGCGCGGAGCCTGCACACGGCACCTCCCCGACCCGGGTCATCGCGCGACCCAACGCAGGATCGCCGCGTCGCGGACCCGGGGTCTACTGCACGGAGATATCGACGGCCGGCCGCAGCTTGGCGCAAGCCGCTAGCACCTTGTGCACCGGGTGCTGTGCGAACGCCTCCATCGGCGACGAATCGAGGGCAGCATCACCATCCAATGCCTCGTACGCAAGCTGCGTGAGTAGGTAGTCGAATCGCGGGGCCCACTTGCGCGCCCCGAGACGAGCGGTCGTGGAACAGTTGTCGACCATGTACGCGACGCCACGGGCGTGCATAAACGGATTGAGCGAGTCGACCGCCTCGATCACCGATTCATTGGCGATCTCCGAATACGGATGCTCACGAT
This sequence comes from Myxococcales bacterium FL481, assembly GCA_006508105.1. Lineage (GTDB taxonomy): Bacteria > Myxococcota_A > Polyangia > Nannocystales > Nannocystaceae > FL481. Next base: position 7,063 of record QKPP01000303.1, read on the forward strand.
CCCAAAGCACATCAATCTGCGCCATCATGGTGGCGCAATACACCCCGGCCGTGACCGGGTGCACGGGAATCTCCGAGTCGACCCGCGCCGCGCGTACCTTCTCGCCGACCCGCCACATGTGCGTGCCATCGATCTTACCCATGGGATACGTTCGCATCCGTTCGCCGGCCAGGTTCACGCTGCGGATTTCGTTGCCGCATGCGACCTCGTCGTAGATCTCGAGCAGCATCTCCTTCGCGGCCGGGTACGCGGCGGAGTACGCTCGCTCAAACGCTTCGCGGTCGGCGGGTGACAGCGCCTCGTACACCGCGTAGATGCCCTGCTTGCTGATGATCTTCGAGATGGGACCGGTAATCGACTCGCAAGAGTTGATGAACGCCGCCTCGTCGCTTACGCCCTGCTGGCGATAGCGCCGAAACAAACTCTCCACCACCCCGTGGACCGCCCCGAGCAAGATCCCTCGTTCACCGTAGATATCGGATTTGAATTCCGACTCTAGCGTGGTTTGAAACACGTAGGGTGAGCCGATCGCCACCGCCCAACCCAGGGCGTAGTCCACCGCCTTCCCGTCGAGGTCCTGGTGGACCGCGAAGCTCGCATTGATGCCGGCGCCGTTGACCTCGCGCCCCTGGACGTACAAACGTCGCACGGAGGGACCCATGCCCTTGGGACACACTGCGATGACGTTGATGTTGCCGGGGAACTCGGCCCCGACGTTGTGCAAATGGCCGAGCAAGAATCCGTGCGACAGTCCCAGCGTAGCCCCGGGTCGCATCGCTTCGAACACGCGGCCGTACGACGAGGCTTGGGCCGCGTCGGAGATCAGCAACAAGACGAGATCCGACTCGCCAATCACACTGTACATTTCGCCGAGCGTGCCGTTTTCCTCCGAGAAACCGGCTTCGCGCGCGGCCACCATCGACGCCGATCCTGGTCGCAAGCCCACCTTCACGCGGATGCCGGTGCCTTCCAGCGACTCACGCAGGTTCTGGGCCTGAGCCGGCCCCTGCGACCCCCAGCCGATCACCCCGATCTGCGAAACGCCGGCGAACGCCTGGGACAGCCGTGGAAACACATCACGGCCGCCGCGAACGATGTACTCGCGGTGACCGTCGAGCTCGAGGCTCTCACGTTGGAAGGTTTTCGATTCGAATTCGAGATTGCGGGTCATAGCACGGTCCTATAGCCGAGATTGAACGACAACATCTGCAAGGGGATCGGTGGGGTTCTACGTGACCTCGCGGCCACGCACCATGGCGATGGGCCCGGTGCGCACGAGCTCGAGGATCCCGTACGGCTCGAGCAGTGTGAGGAAGTGATCGAGTTTTTGACTGACGCCGTAGACTCGGAAGATGATGGTCGACGCTCCGAAGTCGACGACTTTGGCACTGAAGTGCTCGCCGATAGTCAGCATCTCGCTGCGCTGGGCGGGGGTTGTCTGCACTTTGACCAAAGCGATTTCCGTTTCCACGGTGGGGCGATCGGTCGAATCCGTGGCGTGCACGACATCGACGAGCTTGCGCACCTGGGCAATGATTTGCTCCAAGGTGTCGGGGTCGCCGGTACAGCTGATCGTCGTGCGCGAAAACCCGCCGCGCGCGGCGGGGCTCACGATCAGACTCTCGATGTTGTAGCCCCTTCGCGCAAAAACCAGCGCGATGCGAGCCAGCACGCCCGGCTTATTGCTGACGTAGACCGAGATCGTATGGACGCGAGGCTTCGCTTCGACGGGGTCGGCAGAGGTGGCGGTCGCAAGCATGCTTAGGTGCTCCCCTCGGGTTTTTCGAGCCGGGTTTGCGGCGGTTCGACCAGCATGCCGGTCAACGGCGCACCGGCGGGAATCATGGGCCACACGTTTTCCTCGCGGATCACGTCGGCTTCCACCACGCACGGCCCTTCGTTGTATTCGCAAGCGGCGGTCAACACCTTGTCGATGTCCGCGGGGCGCTTGATTCGGTACGCCTGGATACCGTAGGCCCCGGCCAACTTGACGAAATCGGGGTTGCCTTCCAAATCAACGCCGGAGAGCCGGTTGTCGAAGAACAACTCTTGCCACTGCCGCACCATGCCGAGATAGTGGTTGTTAATAATGAGGATTTTGACCGGAACTTTGTGCACCAGCGCGGTAGACAACTCGGACATGGTCATCTGAAAGCCGCCATCACCCACCACCGCCCACACCATCTTGTCGGGCTGGGCCATCTTGGCCCCCAGCGCGGCGGGAAAACCGAACCCCATCGTCCCGGCCCCCCCCGAGCTGAGCCAGTGGCGATTGTGTTTGGTGCGGCAAAACTGAGCCGCCCACATCTGATGCTGACCCACGTCGGTCGAAATGATCGCGTCGCCCTCGGTGATCGTGTTGAGGCGGTCGAGTACTTGTTGAGCCCGCAAACCACCTTGCTTGGCGTACTTGAGCGGGTATTGGTTGCGCCAACGCTGACACTGGCGCAACCAATCATGGCTATCACAGGGCCCAACGAGGGGGAGCATGCCTTCGACGACCCGTCGAGCGTCGCCCAAAATGCTAACTGTGGGACGGATGACCTTGTTGAACTCCGCCGGATCGATATCGATGTGGATTTTGGTCGCGTTGGGACAAAACGCTTCAATCTTGCCCGTGATGCGATCGTCCCATCGCGCGCCGATGGCCATGATCAAGTCGCAGTTCATCACGGCCTTGTTCGCGTAGGCCGTGCCGTGCATTCCCAACATCCCCAGGTGCAACGGATGATTTTCGTCGACGGCCCCTTTGCCCAGCAACGTGTTGACCACCGGAGCTTGCGTGGCGTCGGCGAGGCGCGTGATGGCCGGGCCGGCCCCGGAGATCACCGCCCCGTGCCCGACGTAGAGCACCGGTCGACGAGCGAGCACCAGTAGCTTCGCCGCCTCGGCCAACGCCGCCGGCTCACCTTCTCCGGGCACGTGGTACCCGGGCAGGTCGATGGCGTCGACAAACGGCTCGTGCACCTCGGCCGAACTGACATCCTTGGGGATATCGATAAGGACCGGTCCCGGGCGCCCAGTCGTGGCGATATGAAACGCCTCGTTGACAATCCGCGGGATAGCTTGAGGGTCGCGTACCGCGTAGCTGTACTTGACCACGGGGTTGCTGATCCCCGTGATATCGGCCTCTTGAAAGGCGTCTTTGCCGAGCGCGCCCGTCACCGTCTGGCCCGTGATGACGATCATGGGGACCGAATCCATATGGGCCGTGAGCAGTCCAGTGACGGTGTTGGTGGCCCCTGGCCCCGAGGTCACAAGCACCACGCCCGGTCGCCCCGTGGCCCGAGCGTAGCCGTCGGCCATGTGGGTCGCCCCCTGTTCGTGCCGCACCAGCACCAACTTGATTCTCGTGCCGACGAGCGCATCGAAGATCGGAATGGCGGCACCACCCGAAAGCCCGAAGATCACGTCTACGCCATGACGTTCCAGGCACTCGACGAGCTTGACCGCGGCCGTCATGGGCGTGGGGTCGGCATCACAGGGGCGTTCGGCGGAGGCCGCCACGGGCGTGGAGGTCGGGAGGTTCATGGCGAAAGCGGCCGGCGCGGCTGCGCGAGGCGAGGGCCAGAATTTGCACGTTTCACCGCCAAAGTCATGCCCCGCGACGGTGACGAAGCTGAAAAATGGGCGCTCGAGCGGGGTTCATGCCCTCGAGCGTTCGGCGCCACTGGCGAAAACCTTCCATGTTCGTCTAAAAACAGCCTCGGCGAATTGTGCGCCGCACGAAAATACGAGACCACGAGGCCTGTCATGTCGCGCCCGCTCAACCGCACCAGCTCCCACATTACGCAACGCAAATCGCAAGGCGCGTCGCAAGCGATGCTGCTCGCCACGGGCATTGGGCCGCAGGGTCTCGACCGCGCTCAGGTTGGCATCGCCAGCATGTGGTTCGAGGGCAACCCGTGCAACATGCACCTCCTCGACCTCGCGCAAGGGGTGAAGCAGGGCGTGGAGGGACAAGACCTTGTCGGCTTTCGCTTCAACACGATCGGAGTGAGCGACGGCATTTCCATGGGCACCGACGGCATGAGTTACTCGCTGCAATCACGCGATCTCATCGCTGACTCGATTGAAACGGTGATGAGTGCACAATGGTACGACGCGCTCGTAGCATTGCCCGGGTGCGACAAGAACATGCCCGGTTGTCTCATGGCGATGGGCCGACTCAACCGACCGGCACTCATCGTCTACGGCGGCACGATTGCTCCCGGCCACGACCGGGAGGGCCACACCCTCGACGTGGTTTCCGCTTTCCAAAGCTACGGCGAGTTTATCAGCGGACGCATCGACGACGACAAGCGCTTGGAAATCGTACAAAACGCCTGCCCGGGCGCGGGCGCTTGCGGGGGCATGTACACCGCGAACACGATGGCCGTCGCGATCGAGGCCATGGGCATGAGTTTGCCGGGTAGCTCGTCGATTCCGGCCGAGGATCCGCGCAAAGCAGAGGAGTGCCAAACCGCCGGCGCCGCGATCCGCAACCTCCTCGAGCTCGACTTGCGACCACGCGCCATCATGACGCGCACCGCCCTGTCCAACGCTATCGTCACACTGATGGCTCTCGGCGGCTCGACGAATGCGGTGCTGCACATGTTGGCTATCGCTCGCTCGGTCGAAGTGGAGCTCACCCTCGACGATTTCCAGTCGGTGGCCGAGCGAGTGCCGTTTTTGGCCGACCTCAAGCCGAGCGGACGCTACGTGATGGCCGACGTAGACCGCGTCGGAGGCACGCCCGCGATCATGAAGTACCTGTTGGCGCACGGCCTGCTCGATGGCTCGTGCCTGACTGTCACCGGGCGAACCCTCGCCGACAACCTCGCCAACGCGCCGTCGCTGCCGGAGGGGCAGGACGTGGTGGCGCCGATCGAGCGACCGATCAAGGCGACGGGCCACATCCGCATCCTGCGCGGGAGCTTGGCCCCCGGGGGAGCTGTGGCCAAAATCACCGGCAAAGAAGGGGTTCGCTTCGCGGGTCACGCTCGGGTGTACGACCGGGAGGAGGCCATGCTCGCGGCCTTGGAACGGGGAGAAATCGACCCCGGGAGCGTGGTCGTCATTCGCTACGAAGGGCCCAAGGGAGGCCCGGGCATGCCCGAGATGCTGACCCCGACCTCGGCGATCATGGGTGCGGGGCTCGGCCCCCACGTCGCATTGATCACCGATGGACGCTTCTCTGGCGGATCGCACGGTTTCATCATCGGTCACGTGGTCCCCGAGGCAGCCGTGGGCGGACCCATCGCGCTCGTCCAAGACGGCGACCGCATCGAGATCGACGCGGAGCGCAACACGATCGATCTGATGGTCGACGGCGACGACCTGGCCCGTCGACGTGAAGCCTGGGCCGCCCCCCCGCTGGCCGCGGATCACGGCACACTGCGCAAGTACATTCAGTTGGTCGGGTCCGCCTCCGAGGGATGTGTGACCGACGCGTAGCAACGATCGTCACGCTTCGACGGCCGAGCCACGCGAGGGCGGGCGACGGCACCAGCTTCCACGCCGCGCAAGCTTGCCGGGTCGCTGTCGCACGCAGCGCCGGCCCGGTGTAGGGTCCGGCGACATGCTTCGGCCACGGGTCTACATCAGCTCCGCGTTCTTCGACCTCGAGCTCGTCCGCGACGAGGTCGACCGCCTTGTCAGAAGCCTCGGCTATGAGGCCGTCCACGACGAACGCCGGCACACGGCGGATCCGACCGACGCGGCCCGCGATCCGTCAACTTACTCGGACATTGACGGTTGCGACATCGTCGTGGGGATTGTCGGCGGTCGATACAGCATGAAACCCCAGCCCGGTGACGGCGAAGCCTTCGCGCAACAAGCGTTGCAGCGATGTGTAGAGAACGACATGTCCGCGTACTTCTTCGTCCAACGCGACGTGCTCACCGAACACGAAATCTACAAAATCAACCACGATCGCGACATTCAATACCGCTACGCCGGCCACCGCAAGATTCACGAGTTTATCGAGTCGATCTATCGGCGGTCGAAGAGCAATCCCATTACGCCATTCGACTCCGCCACCGACATTACCAATTCGCTGCGGCGACAGTGGTCCGGCCTCTTCCAACGCCTGCTACGCGGCCGAGCGAGGGCGCCGGAGCAACGCGAGATGGCGGATGTCGCCGCGACGGCCACTACGTTGCGAGAGGCCGCAGAGAACCTCAACAAGGAGCGAAGGCAGACCGATGATGCCCTCCGCGCGCTGTTGCTGCTCAACCATCCCGCGTTCGAGGCGTTCGCCGCAGCAACCGGCGCCGGAAGCCGCGTGTTTTTCACCTCGCGCGACGAGCTCAACCGCTGGTTGGCCGACCTGGGGTACGAAGGATCGTTCCGCTTCGACGAGGAGGCCGTGGCCGGCTGGGAGCACAAGACCCGCGGCACGATCGAGCTGCGAAAGCAGATATTCAACGATCTCGGACAGTTGGAGGTGATCCCGGAGGACCACTGGCAAGACGGATGGGTGGTTCGCGTCGACCCCCGCACGGACACCGATGAGGTCCGAAACGACGACAACCTCGCGTTTTGAGTGAACCGCCGCCCCGTCGGCGCAAGCGCGACGCTCTTGCGTCCGAGCCGACGCGCGGGGGTAGAAGCTGCGCCCCGCCGTCGGTGGGGGCCGACCCTGGCGCCTTCATCTCGCGCCGAGGGTCACGACCGGACGCCTCGACTCGCCGGCCTGAGTTCCGCGGCGGCCCAGCGATGCGGGAACGCCAAGAGCTACGGCTCGAAAGCAACCGAGCGAACGTTCTCCCGCGCGTCGTCGAGCTGCTCACCACACCCCCAAAACGCACAGGTCAGCGAGTCGGAGCGACATTGCTGTCCCTGCGCGAGGCAGGCGTCGCACGTCGGGTTCAAACAGATGCGCCGACCCTCCCCAACGTCTAAACAACGCTCCCACAGACCGCAATCATCGTGGCTCTCGCACGGAAACTGGCACGTGGGGCTGACCGGCGGAGGCTGCCCGCAGTAGGCAACGGCGCAGGCCTCTTCCCAAAACGTGCAAGCCTGGCCGAGGTCTGCGCACACTTTGCAATCCGTCGGCAGGCACACCCGGCCGAGCCCGCTGGCGTTCAAGCAGATCTCTCCCGACTCGCAACTCGCGTCAGAACCACACGGCCGTTGGCAAGTCGCCGACGGAGACGGCTCGTCGCAAGCGATCAACTCGCAGGTCAGCCAGTCCAGCTGGCAGACGCCCTGACGGCCCATGCAGTCGCTGCACGAACGGGGCAGACACGTTCTGCCGGCGTCCGATAGGAGACAGGCGAGCGGGGCTTGGCAGCCATCGAAAGCGTCGCAGGGGTCGCCGCACGCGCCCTCGCCGAGGTCGTCGTCGTCGCCGCCCCCGTCATCGTCGTCTCCCCCATCGTCATCGTCGCCCCCGTCGTCGTCGTCGCCCCCGTCGTCGTCGTCGTCGTCGTCATCTCCCGCGTCGTCGTCATCATCGCCCGCGTCGTCGTCATCATCGCCCGCGTCGTCGTCATCATCGTCTCCCCCATCGTCGTCGTCGTCGTCATCTCCCCCGTCGTCGTCATCTCCCGCGTCGTCGTCATCTCCCGCGTCGTCGTCGTCTCCCGCATCGTCGTCATCCCCGACATCGTCGTCATCCCCGTCATCGTCGTCATCCCCGACATCGTCGTCATCCCCGCCATCGTCGTCGTCCCCGCCATCGTCGTCATCCCCGCCATCGTCGTCGTCCCCGCCATCGTCGTCGTCCCCGCCATCGTCGTCATCTCCCCCATCGTCGTCATCTCCGGCGACGTCGCCATCGCCGTCACCATCTCCACCACCTTCGTTCAACGTCGATCCCTCGCCAGCCGTATCGGACCCCATGGCTCGAAACGGCTCGAGACGGCAGCCGACGAGCCCGATTGCCAACAGCACAATGCAACAGTTTAGATTGAATCGCGTCATTGCCGGTCAAGGATTGAGACGCCTTCGATTACCTGCAGCGCACCTGAAGCTCAACGCCAATCCATCCGCCATGCGCCGCGGAACGCCCCGAGGCTCCATTGAGCACGTTCAAAGACCGATGTCGACCGGGACGTCACAAGGATTTCCTGGATGAGGACCCAAACGGCGCGACCGTGCCTCACATAGCCATCGGAACTATCAGAGAGGACACGGATCAATTGCTGCTGCGAGGGTTCTTCGGCCAACCCAAGCCGTGAGGCTCGCGCTGTGCAACACCCGCGTTGGAACCGATGCGCCTGCGACCCGCAGCCACGCGGCCCTCGTGCCCCGCCGAAGCTGGCCTCGCCGCGAGCAGAACGGTGCGCGGTGGTCTCGCGCAGCCCGGGTGGACGCCCAGCCAACCCCGCCGTCTGCCGCGCCGGCAAGGCACAGCACCTCGCCGGCTCGACCCGAACGGCCTCACCCAGGAGTTGCCCCAGATACAGGGTCGCGTGACGTCGGTTCCGGCTCGCCGACCAACCGACGCACTCATCGGCGCCGACGCGCGGCCCCTACTCGGCGCACGCGGCCATCCCCAACGGCCGCCTCAAACCCGTGCGCCACGCAAGAGCCGGTTCCCGCCCGAAGCCCAGCCCGAGCGAGCAGTCGAACGCCCCTACTGGTCGCGCACCCGCAGCACGAGCCCCGGGTCGCCGGCGTTGAGCTCGAGCACCACTCCGTCGATCGTCCACTGTACGGGCTGCGGCCCTTCCAGCAGACCGAACACGGCCGTTTCGAGGTCGTTGGCGTCGTCGTCGCACCACAGATCGGTGCTGGCCACCTCACTGAAGCTCACCGTGTTGCCATCGACAACGTAGCGAGCGCCGGCCTCGTTGCATCCGCCGAACACCGCCGCCGATCCGTCCGCAAGAAACTCGATCGTCGCGGGGTTTGGCCACTCGGCCGCCCACGCGAGATCGCCCTCGAGTACGGATGTCACCTCCCACACCGGCCCAACGAGTTCTTGGTCGGGAACAAGCACCTCTTCGTCGACGTAGTCGACGCGCCCGAGGGGTCCGGTCAACACGAGGCTGCTCCCGTTCAACGCGAAGGTCGGGGAGGCTTGGAGAAAAGCGAAGTACCAGCCTTCCTGCGCGGCGAGAGGCTCTTCGCATGCGATCTCGGTGGTCACGCCATCGCCGACGACGAGCACGGACCCGTCAAGGCTGTAGCTCGCCCCGAAGCTGTTGCAGCCGGCGTCAGCCGCTAGCCACCCTTCGCCCCCGAAGGCTGGATCTGCGGCCTCAAACGCGAGTGAAAGGTTCGTGTTCGGCACAACGTCGTAGGGATCCCCCTCCATTTCGATCTCCGTCGCCAGAAAGCGCCGGCCAAAAAACGTGTTGTTGTCATCTTCCCCGGTCGCGTCGGACCCCGTGGGGTCCTCCTCAGGTTCGTCGTCACAAGCGGCGCCCGTCAGCAGCGTGCAGGCGCAGGCATACTGCATGGTTCGAGTCGCGAACGTCGAGGCGCGCGCGAACATACCACGAGACAAGAACCGCAAAGGATACCGAGTGAACGAATATGGCAAGTACATAGGTTGTACTAGGAATGTAGCGTGAACAAGCGCTTCGATCACGCCGATTTCGCGCGCAACGATCGAGGCAGCCGACCCGCGCCCCGCCCCGCGGACCCGCACGACATCGGTGTCGCACCGTCTACGCCTCGGGCAGAACGCCAATGTGCAGCCGCGAAGACGAGTCCTCGACGCCGCCCCCCCGAGTGCGACTCGAGATGATCTTTCGCTTGGAGCACCGCCGCTGGCCAACGACGCCAGCGTTCGCGAAATGCCCGCTACCACCCGGTCTCGCGCTGCGCCAGCATCTGGTGGTCCGGCGCAAACTGGCCGTCACGAACGCCCCGTCGCACGACGGACCGTGCTTTGTGTCTGCACCCGCCGATCACCTACTCAACTGGCGGGTTCACCACCAAGCCGATGCCCGCGCCAGTCATGTCAGAGTAGGTGTACGGCGACACCAGGTTGCCCGTTTTGAGCACGACTTCGTGCGTGTCTGGGTCGATTTTCGACGCGAGTTCCTGGATTCGATCGACCACCCACACGTAGTCGTCGAAGTCGATGCTGACGCCCACCGGCTCGGCGCAGTCCTCAATCGGGACCCAGCTCGTGCCCACAAACTCACGCTCGTGGGTGTCGAACTTGAGGACGCCGCATGGCTCGCCAGGGGCGGCCCCACCGCTGCGATGCGTCGCCTGCCAGGCGATGCCGTCACGATCGATCGCAAGACCGCGACTATAGCCGGCGTGCGTCGGCGGTGAGTAGTGGGTGTATGTCCCCGACGCCGGATCGAGATGGTACAACGACCCTCCGGTGGTACCGATCCACGGCTCGCCGTTCTCGTCTAGTGCAAATCCGTATCCCACCGTGTTCGGCCGGTCATAGATGGTCGCGGTGGTCGTCTCGCGATCGATCACCACCAGCTGTCCCCGCACGCCCATCGCCCAGAAATTGCCGTTCGCGTCGCTCGCTCCACCGTAGGGTCCGAAGTGATGGGCGAAGCCGCTGGCGGTATCGGTGTCCACCACCTCCGTCGAGGCCAGGCGCTCGCCGGTATCGGTGTCGAGCCGCTCAAAAAACACCGTCACATCGTCGCGTTTGTAGCCCACCCACACCGACGGGGCCCGGACCACCACGCCGTCGTCGGTGATCGACCCCGGGTCCCAGGCGATGGCACGCGGTCCGAACGGCGTGCTGCCGCCGTCGATGGTGGCCGGATGATTCCAGTGCACGCACTCGTCCTCACCCCAGGGCAAGATGTCCTCGGCCCCCGTGGAGGTGCGCACCGTGCCATCGCCGTCGACATCCGGACAGTTGCTCAACAAGCCGATGACCTTCGTGAAGCTGGCGTCCGGCGAGCTGCCGAAACCTCGGTTGGAGACTGCCACATCCCCTGAGAGGTTGACCGAGGTGCGCGACGGGTCCATCGAGCTTCCCGAGGGGCCCGTGTAGTAGCGACCGAGCTCCACGCCGGTGCGTGTATCGATCTTGGAAACGGTGCCCTGGCTCGAGTTTGCGATCCAAATCAGGTTCCAGTCGGCCTCGGGCTCCGCGGGAGGGTTGGCTTCCTCGGGCGCGCCGATGTCGAACTTGGGGCTGTCGTCATCGTCGTCGTCGTCGTCGTCGTCGTCATCGTCGTCGTCGTCGTCGTCGTCGT
>QKPP01000283.1:0-4563 GCA_006508105.1 Myxococcales bacterium FL481
CAGCGGCACGGCAACGACGGTCCGGTCTCGGGACGCCGCTTGGACTGGACCCGGCGTAGTCGGGTCCGCCCATTGACATCGTGGCAAGTCACGGATCAAGACCCGCTGTCTGCGGCGCAAGCGTCTTCGTCAGCACAAGCTCGTCTTAGATCGCGGCGCCGAACCGACAGACATGGACCGGGCGCGCCAGCGCGGAGAGTGGAAAAACCCACCGACGGTGATGGTTGGGCTCATCGCATGCGTGCTTCTTCCGCCTTCAGCCACGCGAGCAGTACCCCGACCCGCGGCGGAGCACACTGCCTCGTTCGTCGCCACCGTGGACATCACTCCGAGTCGCCCCCAAGCTCGTCTAGGACCGGATCCGGCCGATCCCGCTTGCCTGCGGGTGGCCCAAGGCACGCCGGGCCCGGCCGATCCGTGCCCTTACTTGTGCTTGTGTTGTCTTGCCGTCCAGAGGCTGAAACTGTGACCGCAACCGCTTGGGATACAGAGAATCGACTACGCGACCAGATGGTCGGGATCGGAAATGGTCGGTACCGCTTTCGCACAACGCCCGGGAACTCGCCCAACGTCGTGTTCATCGCCGGTGGTGGTACGGACGCGACGTACTGGTCGGCCCTGCAAAACGAGCTGACCGCTCGGACTGGTGCGGCAACCGTGAGCTACGACCGGGCAGGTCACGGGGAGAGCGACCCGGCCGAGGGAGAGTATCGCCTCGAGAACGAAGCGAACTCACTGCGAATCGGGCTCGAGGCGATAAATCGAGAGCGCGACGTGATACTCGTGAGTCATTCTTTCGGCGCTTTCGTAGCTTTCACCTATATTGCGCTCTTCCCAGATGATGTAGCGTACTCCGTATTCTTGGACCCCAATACGGTCAGATACGTCGACGGAATCGGCGGCGCACAAGCGCAGATAAAATCCGCAGATCTCGACGCACTGCCCAATGACAACTTTGGCCACGCGATGCGAGAGATCCTGCGCGCGTACCCGCAGCTTGTTGAGGATGTGCGGTCACTGCCCAAGAGCACGCCCCCGTGTCAAGTCGTGAGTGGCGAACGCAGGTGGCTTCCGAGCGCGCACCAACACGAGCAGTGGCTGGCCGGTCATCGAGCCTTGGCCCAACGCTGCAAAACCCCCTGGGTGTTGAGCGAGCATTCTGATCACCATCTCGCTCACCAAGCGCCCGACTTGGTCCTCGACACAATCGTGAGCGCCGTCAAAATCGCTACGTCCGGCTGAGCCGTCGCTCCCAATCGTTCATGGACAGCCGAAAACCATGCAGTCCACCGTTGATCGACCACCCGACGAGGGTCACGCCGGGATTCGCGTAGTGCACGCACGGTCCTGCCGCGTTAGGGCGAAAGACCTCGGTCGAGCGCTGAAATTAAGACGGATGAAGCGGCAAGGAGTGATCGCGCAGAAGGCAGGAGCAGTCGGAAACGCTCGAGAATGAAGCGTGGCCGCGTCGGCCGGTGACGGCTTTCGCTTGAACAACGTAGCGGTCCGGTGCATCCGGCTCGTATTCGCGCGACACCGGAGAAGAGTCCGCGGTCATGACTTGGCCCAACCAAACCCGCGGCGGAGCTCGCCAACCGCACGCGGCTTGGGGCGAGCTGTTCTTCGGCCGTGACAAGTGGGGCTTCGTGCGAGCGTTCACCGAAAAGACTCAAGCCAGTATCATCAAGAGACATGGCCTCGAGATCCGCGACGCGGCCGTGTTCAAGTGGCCCGATGACTTCTCGTGACCGCGGCGCGGTCGGCCGAGCATATGGCGCTTGCTCCTGCGCCCCTCCGGTCAGTAGATCGTGCGTTTGCCTGCTCTTGCTAGCTTGCGTTGACCCTCGCCCCACGAACGAGTCTGCTCAACCCGATCCGGCGACGGCGGTCGGACGTGGGGCGCAACCAGCCCGAGGGGCTACCGCCACTAGCGAGATGTTCGTCGGTGGTGCGGACCGTGTTGAAACCGTCGTTGTCGATGACGCTCCGTTGACGGGTCCGTCCTTCACAACTGCCCTCGATGAGCCCGGAGCGTTCACGCTGGAGGTTCCGGGTGGTCTCGCCGCCCACACCCACTCCCGGGCCTCTGCTCGCTTTCGCCTCGGTTATACGGATCCCTCGCGACTGTATCGCGTGCCGGATGGAGGTTCCGCCCAACTGCACTCTATGCGCATCGCAGGGAGGTTCGATGAAGCGGAGCGTACCGGTCCGCTTCCTCCCGCTCTCGCCAAGGCCCCTCGGACGGCGCGACGGGTCAAGAACCACCCCGGCTCCCTGGCCCGCACGGAACGAGCGACGCTCCGGCACCTTTCCATCCAGTCCATGGAGCTCGAGCCGTTCGAGCTGGAGAGTTTGCCTGGACTCCGCCATGTGTCAATGTCATTCGATCCCCGCACCCGGGCCATATACGGAATCGACACATTTCTTCCCGGCGCGCAAGCACTATTCGAACGCTGGATGCGAACGATTCCGCCGAGTCTTGAGGTTTTGGAGATCAACGTCGCGCCTCCCACCATCCTGCGAATGCTACCGCCTAAACTCAAAGTACTTAGGATCCGCTGTGCGGACTGGGGGAGGACGCTTGGGCAACCTTTCTTTGCACCCGCCGAGGGTCTTGGGGTCCTGCCCAGATCCCTTGAGCAGTTTCATCTCGACCACTGCCCCGCGACAATGCATGCGACAATCCGGTTTGCCAGCGTGTCCCCCTCATTTGAGGAGTTCGCAGAGCAGTTGATCGACACCGCCGGACTTCGTGCCCTCACGCTACCGTCTTTCGACCGGCGCGCGCTTGAGTTCATCGTCGCCCGCCTAGTCGAGCTCCCGAGGCTTGAATCGCTTCACATCTGGTCCGACGAGTCGTCCGCGACTACACTCGCGGGCCGAGCTTGGACGGGTGCTCCGATGCTCGAGACACTCCAACTGACCGGCGTACAGATTCACGGCGATATCGAGGGCGACTATCCGGCGCTTCGCACCATCGAGATCGAAGACGCCCCCTACTCCGAGGCCATGCACGACGCGTGGGTACGCGCCGCCCCGCACGCTAGGATTCATTGGCGTCGAGACGAGCTGGGATCGGCAATCGAGGCAGCGGACCGCTTCGTTGTTCGACCGACCGCATCGTGTTGGCACTGGTGGCCGCCTGGTCTCGACCCTCAGCCCACGGTCGCTACCGAGGCAGAGTCGGTCCAGATCTTGATCGACGCCTTGGGCGCGGCCGCAGAGGCTCCGAGTACCCCAGGGTTCCAGTGTGGCACAGTCGACTTGTATCAGGGCAACGAGTTTGTTGGATCGCTGGCCCCCGGGCCGAGTTGCCAGTTGTTTCGCGCGGGTGGAAAGATCTGGCGGCTCGAAGCCGACGTCGCCGCTGACGTATGTAATGTCATCTGGGGCAGGTAGGAGGTGTCCGGTTCGAACGGGGGCCTACAGGACAGCTGGGGGAACCGATGGGGCGGTCGTGGGAGTCGAGCAAGCGGTAGCCCGTAGAAACGAAAGGGCGACCGTGTTCGTGGTCTCCGTGACGCGGCATCCTCCACCTCGAGGGGTTGTCTGCCTGACCCGCCGGACGGGAGCCTGGCTCAAGAAGGGTAGCGCCGGCGCCGGCCACGCGCGAGCTGAACCGCAAGAACGCTGGCCGACAGCCAACGCGCAGGGTGACGCCGATGCCGGAATCGACAGCTAGGCACGAGATCACGGGTGAAGGACTCCATGCACGCCCAACTCGGCGATAGTCGATACTCTCGCGCGTGGCGGTCGTCGTCGATCACAAGCCCGCTGGTAGACTCCACCCAACGTGTCCACCGTGGATTCTTTGTACCCGTGTGCGCGCGAGATCGAAGTGTCCGGATCCTCTTGGCGGACAACCCTGTGGCTTGCTCGCTGGCCGGCCCTTCGAGCCGGAGCGAGACGGCGCATAATCCTGGTCCACGGCAACCCAGCGTCGCTGATGCACTGGGCGCGGCTGCTGCCCCGACTACGAGAGCAGGCAGACGTGATCGCGTACGATGCACCGGGTTTTGGCCGTTCATCGCCGTTGCCTCCGGATCGCATGAACCTAGACGGCCATGTCGAGGTTCTCGCCGCCATCGCCGACCACGCCGAATGGCCCGCGGTTGATTTCATCGGTCAAAGCCACGGAGGGGCAGTCATCTTCAGCTTCGCCCATCGTTTTCCTCAACGCGCTCGGTCGCTGACGATGCTGTCGAGCGCCGGCACTCCCGCCCACGGAACCTACCGACTGCTCAGCGCCCCCGGCGTCGACAAGCTGCTGGGAAGCCGAGCCGTTCGACATCTCCTCCTCAACTCCCGTTGGCGCCGCCTGATCGGTTTGCTCTACGGAGGTATTGCGCGTCGCGCCTTCGCGCCGGATCCCCTGCCCCCTGGTTTCGTCGACGAAGAGCTCGCGCCGTATCGCGATGCGCCTACGATCCCGCTCGCGATGGCTCAGCTCACTCGAGACCGACCGTGCGAACGATTGGCCAAAGCGGGGCCGCACCTCCGTACGCCGACGTTGTTTATCCACGGCCGAGACGACCGGATCGTGCCGCTGGCGTACGTCCGTCG
>QKPP01000283.1:4573-18180 GCA_006508105.1 Myxococcales bacterium FL481
GGGTCGCTGCCAAGAGAGTTTGTCACCCTCGAGGGCGGCCACATGCTCCACGTTGTTGACCCGGCTGCCGTGTATCGTCCGCTCGAGCGATGGTTGACACACAACTGAATGCGGCCCCCGTTCACGGCGGACGACCGGGCAGCCGATGAGGATCCCACTACGAGGGCACTCTCGCGACCTCGGTGTTCTCGAAGATGCTGGGATCCATGCGCGATGACATTGTATTCGCCGTGGGCGAAACCCGGGGGGTCGGCCTGCCCAGCGCGCCCGAGGAGTGGGTGGCGGTCAACCGGGGCTCCGTCGCATCCCATCGCCCCCGGCCGACAACAGCGGCATCTCGGATAGCGCATGCCGACGTAGATGACGGGGGCTGTCGACCGGTGCAGGTTTCGCCGATACGCACGCCCCATTGTGGTATTCGATCCACCGTGCGCACCCGGGCTAGCGGGCCAACCAAGAGGAGTACCATGACGAGTTTCCTATTTTGGCAACGGTGGCTGTTGGTACTGGGGATCGCGTTCGTCGTTTTCGGCGCCGTGCTCACACTCCCGTTTGGCGCCAGTATGTTCGACAGCCTGATAAACCCCATCTTCTGGGGAACCGAGCACATTCCACCGCCGGCGAATGCCTTCAAGCTCTTCGTCTACGGTGTGTTGGGAGCGGCGATGGTGGGCTGGGGTGGCCTGCTAGCGTTCATCGCGTACCATCCGTTTCGACAAAAGAGGCCGTGGGCCTGGAAATGCCTCGCTACCGTGTTTCCGGTGTGGTTCGTGTTCGGTCTATACGTGTCGATGCGCGGAGGAGTGTACTGGAACGTGGTCGGAGACATCCTGTTCTTCTTGATGGTCATGATGCCGGTCTGCTTCACGCGGCGTGATTTCGCGAATGCGAACAAGCGGTAATAGATCGAACCTGCCCGACCATCACCAGCGTCGGTATCGCGTTGCCAACCTAGGTGCTCAGCTGGGTGAGCACCGATGCCACAAGCTGCGCGCGCGAGCAGACCGAGGCTAGAGCAATCTAAAACCGTAGACGACTCGGGTTGTCTAGGCGCCAAGTGTCGCCGACGACGGCGAGGGAACGTCGGACGCGAGCACAACCGAGCCGCCGCGGCTTCCACGCCCGTGTTCTTTGTCGTTTCATGCTTCTTGAGCGCGCGCTGCGCTATGGGCCTCGAAGACTGCGCCCCTCCCCCAAGGTGCTGAGCTTTCGAGACGGCGATCCTTCCCGCCTCGCGCCCGCGGCTCCCGACGATCCGCCGCTCCGGGCCGACCACAGATCGAGCGTGCGCGCCGCTTGTCGCGCCCTGCGGCGGCCACGAGTGGACAGCGAGCGCGATTGTGCCATCTGCCTAGGGAAGATGAGCGCAGCAGCATTGATCCAGGGAGCGAGCCGCGGGATCGGTCTTGCGATGACGGGGTCCCTCCTGGAGCGGGACCCCGATCTTCGCGTGATTGCGACTTGTCGGGAGCCGAGTCGGGCGACCGCACTCCAGGACATGAGAAATGAATTCCCCGCTCGACTACGACTCCTCCGCCTCGACCTCGAAGACGAAGCGAGCCTCGCCGAGGCCGCGCAACAACTCGGGTCGGAAGAGCTCAACTTGCTCGTCAACTGTGCGGGGATCCTCCACGACGAGCAGATGAAGCCCGAGCGGGCGCTACGTGAGATCGACCCCGTTCAACTTCATCGCTCCTTTGCCATCAACGCGATCGGCCCTTTGCTCGTCGCCAAACACTTCCATGCGCAGCTTCCAAAGAAGGGCCGCAGTGTCTTCGCCTCTCTCTCGGCGCGGATCGGCAGCATCGGAGATAACCGGGCCGGGGGTTGGTACGGGTACCGCGGATCCAAGGCCGCCCAGAACATGTTCACCAAGACCCTCGCCGTCGAGCTGGCGCGGGTACGGCCCGATGCGATCAGCGTTGCTCTGCATCCCGGCACGGTGGCCACCGATCTGTCGGCGCCCTTTCGTCGCGGCGTTTCGCGCAAACCGGTCTTTTCCGCCGAGACGGCTGCCCGGCAGCTACTCGACGTGATCGACGGGCTCGAAGCAAAGGACCACGGCGGCTTCTTCGCCTGGGATGGGAGCCCGATCCCTTGGTAGGAGGATCGCCGTCTGGAGTGGGGCCACCTATCATCGACACCGCCTCGCCTTCGCTTTCGCCAACCCCCGGCACTTCGCCCTCCGGACGGGCACGCGACTACACCCAGCGACGTCTCAACCCATGAACGCTCCCTTCACCATCGAATCCGTGCCCTTGCCGCCAACGGCAGAGGTTCTCGTGATCGGGGCTGGGCTCAGCGGACTCGCTTGCGCACGCCGTCTGCAAGCAGCCGGGGTCGATGTTCACGTCGTGGAAGCCTCAGATAACGTGGGCGGTCGTCTCCGCACCGGCGCTTTTTAGCGGCGTCGGCATTCTCTAGCACCGCCGACCCATGCCTCTAACCGCACCAGATCCGATCGCGGTCATCGGAGCCGGACCGGCCGGGACGATGTGTGCCCGCCGCCTGCACGAAGCCGGACTACCGGTACAGATATTTGACAAGGGTCGAGGGATCGGCGGACGAACGAGCGTCCGTCGGCACGAGGCTCTCCGCTTCGACCACGGCGCTCCGTTCTTCACAGTTCGCCATCCCGCGATTCGCGAAAGACTTGAGGCCTGGATCGAGATGGGCGCGGTTGCAGAGTGGATCGCAAAGATCGCGTGGGTCAAAGACAACGACACAAGACCGGCCCGGCCCGGTCCCCGCTACGTCGGCGTCCCCGGGATGAACGCCCTCGCCACGCACTTGGCCGAGGGCCTCACAATACAAACGGGGGTTCGGGTTCAGACCCTCGCTCGTGGGCAGGAAGGCTGGCGCTTCCGAGATGCTAACGAACGGGAATACGGACCCTTCTCCACCGTTGTGCTGACAATGCCCGCGCCGCAGGCTGTGCCGTTGCTCGCCTCGGCCCCACGCTTGAAGGCGAAGGTACGCGAGATCGAGATGCTGCCCTGCATCGCGACGATGCTCGCCTTCGATGACACGCTGGCTCCGAACTACGACGCGGCGTTCTTCGCGAACGGATCCCTTTCGTGGGCAGCCCGCAACAGCAGCAAACCTGGACGCCCTTCCGCGGAAGCTTGGGTCCTCCACGCCGCACCCGACTGGAGCCGAGAGCATTCCCTCTTGCCCCGCGAGGAGATCGCCGACCGCCTTCTCGCCGACTCCAAAGCCCAGTTGCGCCCGATCTGTGGGGAGTTTCCGAAACCGAGTTTCCAACGCAGCCACGTGTGGGCCCTCGCCCGCGCCCGAGAGCCCCTCGAGGAAGGCTATCTCTTCGACGCAGAGCTAGCATTGGGGGTCGCAGGCGACTGGTGCTGCGGGAACCGGGTTGAGGGAGGGTTGCTCAGCGGACTCTCGGTAGCCGAAGGCCTGCTCAACGAGACTTCCAGAATGGATTGATAGCGCGCCGCCGGGTCGAGCGCGCCTGAGGCCACGGTGCGCGCTCGGATGGCGGGTGACGAAGCGGAGAGTTCCTCATCGCCCGATCCGCGTTGTCTTCGTCACACGCTACGGGAGCACGCGTTCGCCGGTCTCGAGGTCCACCCACAGCAACCCATCGCCGACGATGCTTGTGGACGCCGAGCCCTTGAGGATCAACGCGAGTCGCCGGATGGGGTCGACGGCAAGCGCGAGGGTGACCCGCGCGGTTGGGCCGGACGATAGGTCGGCCAAGTCCGACACAGTGGTCAGCGAACCGTCCATGGTATCGATGGCGACAAGCGCGTGGAGATCGTCATCCAGTGCAAGTGCGGTGGTGCCGAACATCGCGAGATCGGTCGCTTGGCGCAGCCCGGAAGGAGAGCCGGCCGGAGGGTGAACGACGGCGGCGGCGGAGCCGTCCAGCGCGTATCGCAATAGGCGATCAGGAGTGAGGACGAGTGCTGTCGTGTCGCGACCGGGCTCGAACGCCGCCCCGAGGGCGTCGGGAACTGGGATCGGACCGGAGTTGCGCGAGGCGATGACATGGAAGCTCTCTAGATCCGCAAGGTCGATCGAGACGAGCTCCTGGGTTCCGCGACCGTGGCGGTAGGCGATGGCTCCGTCTAGGTTCGAACTCACGGCGAAACCCCGCCGGCCTCCCCTGGCGAAGTCGCCGAATCGAGCCGCGCTCAGACGGGAAACCGGGCAGGGGGCGGCTTCGCATGCCCGCGGTTCGACTGTGAACAGCCCGCGCCCAAGTCGGCCGGGCTCGTTGTTGCCGAAGTACAGCCGCTCGTCGAAGTGCACGTTCGTGATCCAGTCGCCCACGGCGAGCGAACGACTGGTGGCGGCGTGTAAATCGATCTCGAACAAGGTGCTCGTCGGCGTGAACCCGGCAACAAGATTGGCCGCGTACAGCGTTCCGGTAGCTGGGTCGATGGCGATATCCTCCGCGTATCGAACACGGGCGGCCACCCGCGAACCTCCGCCAACCGCGGGCTTGATCGTTTTTGTGGCGGGGTCGAGCAACAACAACTCGTCTCCTTCGAAGAACAGCAGCTCGCCGGTCGCCGGGACCCGCTCGAGATCCACGCCAGGCACGAAAGCAAACTCGTACAAAAGCTCGCTCGTCGCGGTGGAGAAGTCGAACGCGGTCAGCGTCCAGCCCAAGATGAGATAGACCACGTCGCCGGTCTCGTCGGTCGCGATCGCCCACATCCGTTCGTCGACAGGATCGGCGATCGCCGGCTCTCCTGGGGCGGGGGCAACTGCGTCGTCGACGAGACTTCGGCGGGTGACGGTGTCCACCGCGTTGATGTTGGCGACCGCGAAAACATGTTCGCCGTCTGGGTCGAACGTCATCGGACCCACGGCGGCTTCCTCGATGCCGGGGGGAGGCTCGAACGTCGTGAGTTGAGTCCGATCCCCGCTGATGGGGTCGACGGCGAAGAGGTCTCCGGCGGCCAGCAAGATTCGGTCGCGCGTCGCGTCGAACAGCAGGTCGTCGCGAACACTGGAGCGGTTGGGGAACGCGGGCCCTTGGCCGCGGTCAGGTCCCGACAACACGCTGCGAGAGCCGGTTGCGAGGTCGACAGCGATCAGCTGAGTGGGCGCCGAAGACGATGCCCCCGGGTCTGCGACAATCGCACGCTCACGGACCGGGTCATACACCACCCCCACCGGTCGGACGAATGCCGGGCCGTCGCCTTGCTCGGGTCCCGACACGGTTTGTACGTCGCCGGTGTCCGGGTTCGCCATGAGCAGCGCTCGCGAGGCGAGGTCGGTCATCAACCATGCATTCGAGCCGGTCACCGTGGCGAGGCCGCCGGGCCTTTCAGGCAGGACGGTTGGCTGGTGGACGGTCGTCACGGCGACGCCGGTGGTGGTGTCGCCTTCACGATCCGTCGCGTCCACCACGAACTGAGTTCGCCGGCCAGTGAGCTCGCGTTCGAGACGAAAACGACCGTCCCCCTCCACGGCGACGACGTGGCCATTGATCGCCACCGAGGCGTAGGGCTGGCCATCGGATGCGATGGCTCGGCCACGCAGCGTGACTGTGGCCGCCGAGGTGGCGCTCGCATCGGGCGGGAAGTCGACAACCACCCCCGGCTCTCGGTCGCGACGGTAGAGCCCAACGCGGGCGAATCGCCAGGGCCCAGGTTGTACCCGCAGTCGGTAGGTCGTGCCGCCGCGCAGCTCGTACAGATGCGAGGCCCGGAAACGATCACACGGCGCATCTTCGCTCGAGATTGCGCCGCGGCAGGTGGGCATGGTTGCACACGCGCCGTCGGCCGTTTCGAGTTCGTAGTGGAGATTGGGGGTCCCCAACAACAGGTGGTACCGCCCGCTTACGAGCGGGGTGAACGTGGCGAGACCCGATCCGTCGGCCTCGTCGAACGCCAGGACGTACACGCGGTCTGTTTCCAACGCGGGTGCGACCGGCAAGGTTCGCCCAGCGCGGAGCGACCGGTTCTCGGCCGCGTCGTCGCAAGCGCTGTCGAGCCGGGGCGAGACTTCCGAGTCGCAGGCCGAGACACCGCCTTCGATGTACAGCCGCATCCACGTATTGAGCTCGCCACCTTGGAACGCCACCGTGTACCGCGTGCCGGCGCTGAGTCGGTACGCGCGTACTCGTTTGAATCGATCGCACGCGAGCGGCTCGGTGGTGTAGTCGGCCGCAACCCCCGTGCCCGCATCGATCACCGCCATGTCCATCTGCGGCGTGCCCATGTAGAAGTGAAACTGGCCGGTGCGTCGCGGCGTCAACGCGAGCTCCCCGGCGTACCCCGCGGCGGCGGACAGTCGCACCCCGTACACAGAGTGATCGCTGTACACGGTCGGTGGCGTTTCGCCGGGCGCCGCCGCGTGGATCGTACGACTGGCCTGTTCTTCAGCCTTCGTGCAAGCGATCCGACTCGCCTCGGCGCACGCCATCGCCGTCGCGCTACGTGATGAGTTCGCGCCAGACGCAACGTCATGTCGGTCATTTTGGCAGCTCAGCACTAGAGCCAATACAAAGAGCCAAGCTAGACGGGCGCTCACCATGTGGCGCACTTTTGCCACGCGGGATGGCGCTCAGGGGGCAGCGAGGTGAATCGCCGCGCCCGCGCGCGTGAATCAGGGGCGATTGCAAGCAAGTATCGCGCCCGTCCGGCGCTCGATCTCTAGCGACACTCGAACGAACTCCACAGTTACTGTAGTCTGGCGGCCAAAGATCCTAGATCGGGGCGCGCCGGCGTTGAGATCGGGGCAGGAGATCTCTGTGCCGGCCGACCCACGCGAGAAGCCGAGCACGAGGGGGAACACGCCGGCCGCCAGCCGCGTCCATCATCGCGTCTGGTGCACAGCGAGGGAGACCGGACGATGGGAGACCTCGACCACCGCTTGGCAAGGTTGCTTGGGCGCTGGTCCGTTCGGGGGGCTGGGATGAGTTCTCGTGGCTTAGCCTTCGGCGGTCACGTTCTTGTCACTAAGATTGTGCGCCGTCATTGCTAGCGTATCTGTGTGCAACGCCGCTTTCTTTGCTTTCTTCTGCTGTCGGCCTGCGCGGAGGGGTTGACCGTCGATTCTTCGGCCACGAGTTCCGCCCCCACAGACCCCACCGAAGCGGATGACCCGACGCTGGAGCCAGCCGCCACGTCAGCGGATTCCGATATTGATGATTGTACGGATCCCGATGACCCCGGTGCGCCCGTTGTGCGGCACGACAGCACTCCGATCACCACGGACACCACGTGGTCCTGCGACGCCGTACACGAGCTTGAGGATGCGTCCAGGCTCTTCGTACGCAACGCTACATTGACCATTGCGCCGGGCACGACCGTCAAGGCGGGCGACTACAGCTATCTGGTGGTCGAGTCCAGTGCGCGGCTCGTCGCCGAGGGAACCCCGGCCCTTCCCATCACCTTCGAGGCGTCGCGCCCGGTCGACGGGGCAGCGACTTGGTCTGGCCTTTTGCTGGCGGGCAACGGTCGCACGAGCCTCGGTGAGGGAGCCTTCGTCGAGGCCCCCTTGCCCGAACCGGTGACATTCGGGGGAGACGACGATACCCACGACTGCGGTACACTCGCATGGCTTCGGATTCGCGATGCGGGGGCAGATATCGGTGCGACGAGTGCCCCCGCCATCATGCTTGCGGGCTGTGGCACGAGAACCCAAGTCCATCACGTCCAGCTCGATAGCTCCGGTGACGACGGCCTCCGGATCCTGGGTGGCACATTTGACCTACACCATCTCGTGGCGACTGGTGTTCGCCGCGCGGCGGTCGAAGCCAGCGTGGGGTGGCGTGGCCGTCTTCAGTTTGCGGTCGTGTTACACGAGCCGACCTCGGACGCCGCTTCGCAAGCCAAGGTGGGTTGCCTGGAGCTACGCGGCGACCTGGACCACCCCACTCGAGAGCCAGTGACGTCGGCCCAGGTGGCGAACCTCACGTGTATCGGTCGCGACGAAGATCCGGCGCGGGGGAACGGGTTGGATCTGCGCTACGGCGTGCGTGCGGAGATCCACGCGACGCTATTCGTGGGCGCGAGCGCGAGCCGACTCCGGCTGATTGGGGAGGAGACGGCCGGCAGCATGGAAGCCGGATCGGTCACCGTGGAACGCTCGTGGTTCTTCACGCCCCACAGCATGGCCTACGAACTCGGTGACAGCTGGCACCCGTTCCCGTGGTCACTCGACAAAACGCGCAGCTGGCTCGAAGATCCAGACCGTGCCAACCGTTTTGTCGACCCCGAGCTCGTGAGCGTCAGCTGGCTGAACCTTGATGCTCGGCCGACACCAGAAGGACCGGCCGCTCAGGTGGGCGCGACCCCGGGTTTTGATCCCGTTGCGTACGCTGGCGCGGTGCCACCAGATGAAGACAACTGGCTCAAAGCGGCATGGATCCGCTGGCCGGAGTGATCCCCTGCGAGACCCCCTGCACTCACTGGCCTCAACGCTCATCGCGATGAGATCTCGGATGTCGGCGGCGCACAGATACCGGTTGGCGGCGACCCACGCGAGCTGAGCTGTTCGTCGAAGAAGTGGGAGACGAGCTGGCCCGACTTGCGGAGGCCAAAATGGGGGCTGTGTTGGCCGATGATCTGGGCCTGGGCAAGACGATCCAGACCTTGGCGCTGTTGTGTCATCGAATCAAACTCGGTCCCGCTCTCGTCGTAGCGCCCGCCTCGGTGGTGCAAGTCCATGCCCAACGGTGGCCCGGATCGAATGCCGCGAGGAGTCGTCATCGCGCGTCACAGTCGGAGATTCGCGTTGCATCGAGTCGCGAGATTTCCGCGAGTGACGCCATTCGTCGGCGCATTTCGTCGGGTGTCACGTTTTCGATGCGGGTGCGCAAACTCCAGCGGTCACGGGCCTGCGTTCATCGCACAGCGCTCAGAATCGCGCCGAAGTCGAGGACTGACGAAGGCTCGCCGATGGCGACGATCTCCGGCCTTCGCTGGCCTAGGAGCCGGAGCCCCGCTCAAGCACAGCAGAAATCCCCCAACGCGCGCAACGTTCTCGCAAGGTCGGCGACACGCGGTCGATCATGCCGGAGATTGCCTGAATGTGCGCCGGCTGTAGAGAATCGACATGCGAGCCTGATCTTCCACGTCGAAAATGGGAGGCCTGCCCGCGTACTTGGGCTTGAGTCTTCATCGCCTGGAAGCTCGTCGCTGCGACAAGGTCGTCGAGCCAGCCATCCCGTGCTTCGACGCTCAAAAACTGCGCTAGGCGACCCAAAGCGACTCGCTTGTCATCAACCATCTGCTCGTACGTCATCAGACAGCAGGGGTGCGCCTCGGCGAGATCCAGCAACTTCTCCAGATGGGCGATCTGGTACGGGAGCCCACGCCAGCGAAAGTCGCTTCGTGCCATCCCCTCGACGATAGCGGACAAGCCATCCGACCGAGACATCGCCTCAAAGTAGTGCTGTACGTTGCGGCCCCGTCCACGGTCCGCATCGATGTTGTCAGCGAAGTGGTGATACTGCGATACGCACAGATCAAATAGGTTGCGCACCAGCAAGATCGGGCGCGCGGCTGCAGCACGTATCGTCTCGATCGCAGCTGAGTTGGGCTGTAGGTGCCACGAGTAGAAGCTCCCCTCCGGACAGTAGAGTTGACCGCTGTCCTCATAGTCCACGCGTCCACGAACGATCGCAGGCTCGAAGCAGGGCTGCTCGAGCATCTCCGCGAGCAAGCGGCGACCGAGATGCGTGCCGGACTTGAACATCGACAGAAAGACTACACAACGCCTAGGCAGCGACATCTTCGGCTACTCTCCGTATCCCAAGCGAGAAAAACGCTCGCGGGTGGCCTGCGTCACGAGAGCCGCGAAGGCTTCGTGTTTCCACTCGGGCCACTGTTGTCGAATGGCCGCAGGATCGGCAAGTACACGCGCACCCGCTCGCCACGGCGTGTCGACCCACGAATAGATGGCCTCTAACGCCGCGCGATCGTACTCAATTCTCCCCTGGGTCAACCACGCGACCAGCTCTTGGAGTCGACGCGGATCACCCACCATGTCCTCCATTCGGTAGTTCACCACATTGTCCGCCTCATCCGTCTTCATACGGTTGAGGATGTGCATGGCCTGGTAGGTCGCCCAAACCTCTACATCCTCTCGTGAGTAGGGCCGGAGCTTGAGCGCGGCGAACTCCTCGTGCCGAGCGACTGCCCACTCGTGATCGATGGCCGTTGTCACCCCCGGCGCTTGGTTGAGATTGTTGCAACGCCACGTCACGAAGAACTCCATCCAACAGAAAGGATCTCGCAAGATATTCGCGAAGCGCACTTGCCCACCGAAACGTCGCCTCAGCGGGTCCAGCTGATACGATCGATACGCGAAGCATTCTCCGATGGCCGTGTACGGCGTACCCAAGTCGAACAGAAACTCGGCGAAAGCCACCACATCCGGGCGTTCCTTGCGTGACCGTTCGTGCAGGTACTTTGAACGCACGCTTTCACCCATGTAGACGAAGATCTCCGAGTGCGACCCTAGCGCCTTGGGCAGCCAGTCGAACCAGTGGTCTCCAGCCATCCCGTGAGAAGTGAGAAAGAACACCGCGGGCGGACGGTTCATCGTGCACCGGTATGCGGCCGCTTCCGAATCCGTGCCACGGCACGTTGTTGAGCGCCGGGTCGTGCAACGTGGTCCGTTTTGAAACGGTCCCGCCCGGCTCCCAGCCGTACAACGAAATCAATGGCGGCGACGTCCCGTGCGCGAGTCAACCGAGTATCTATCTTCCTGCCACGCGACAACGACTTTTACCGCGGACTACTACGTCAGATGCAACGTGGCTTCGAGGCGTCCGGGGTAGAGTGCTGCGGACAGACGAACCTGCTTGGTCCTGACGAGCTCGACCACTGGTGTCGAACCAGGCAACCGGACCTGGTGTTGGAGATGAACCGTCCGCGTATCGACGCCGATGGACTCCCACACGACGTCTTGCACGCGTGCTGGATTGTCGATCTTCACGCGCGCCCGATCTCGGAGTTCCGCGATAGCGAACTCACCTACTTGTTTTGCAACGCATGGGCCGGCTTTTATCCCAATGGCGGTTTCTTTCGTTGGCTCGGCCCGGGCTGGTGTCCCATCGACTACCCACAGCGACGAGATGAGCCGTTCGAGTACGACCTCTCCTTCGCTGGCCATATCCCCAACCCGTGGACACGCGGAGAACTCGACCGCGATGTTACGGGAGGTGCAGGATGCACCACATTCGGTGATCTTCTTCCGCTTGTGGAGCAGGCGCTACGCCGACATCGCAGAAGCGGTCGGCGATCCCATAGACCACCCACCGCTTTCCTGTCTGAGGTCGACGCATACTGCCGGTCGTTGTGTGGACGCGATCTCGTGGCAGACGACGTGTTGCGCTACGATCTCCTGGCCCGCGTGGGTCGTACTCTGAATCGTACCGATCTACTCGACGCCGTCGTACGAAGCTCGACAAGCCTGGC
Organism: Myxococcales bacterium FL481; assembly: GCA_006508105.1. Classification (GTDB taxonomy): domain Bacteria; phylum Myxococcota_A; class Polyangia; order Nannocystales; family Nannocystaceae; genus FL481. The sequence goes on from QKPP01000283.1 coordinate 15,982, forward strand.
CATCTACGGCCCGGAAAACTGGACTCGGTGGCCACAGTACGCCCCTTTCTACCGAGGCTGGCTCTCCCACCCGGCCCAGCTGCACCGCAGTGCCCTGGAGAGCCGAGCGAATCTGCATGAAGGCGTCGGTATTCATTTTCGCTCTATGAACGTTATGGGGTCCGGAGGTTTGCTCGCCTATCGTGGAAGAGCCAGCGAGCAGGAACCAGGCGGGCTGCAACACGAGTTCTCCCCACACGTGCACTACGTCCCTATCGAGATCGACACGCTGTCGAGCGACCTAGAGCCGTACCTCAGCGATCCTGCCCGGGCTCAGACCATACGTGAAGAAGCCTCCCGGGAAATCGCCGCGCGGCACCAGTGGAAACATCGGGCTCAAGGCATTCTCCGCGACGCCGCCCAGTTCTGACCCGCCGACGGGCCCAGAGTCGCTTGGACCCCGGGAACTCCTCCGCCAACATGAAACGAGCGCGGCCGATGATCAGCTCGGCGTGGGCCACGGTCCCGTCGGGCTGTTGGAGATCGAACACGAGCCGGGCGTTGAACGCTCGCTGATAAACGCGGTTGCGAGACCTGTCGTTCGTCGTGGATACGTTGTGGTTTCGTTCATCGTGGCTCAGCGGAGCTCGTTGATGCAGCATAGATTTCTGGCCACCGGTAGGTTCTCCAGGTCGCGTACAGGTGCCCGAATGAGATCAGGTCCGACCCCTCGTGGCAAGCTGCCCGTGCAATCGCGTCGACAACCGTCTTCTCGTTGCAAGTCATTCGAAACCTGAACGCAGGCTCCCGGCCCGCAACAGGCCCGGTGTGGGCCGACTTTTGAATGTCGAAAGTCTTGGTACCCAAAGTGACGCGCCCCCCTTCGCTTTGACCGACCTCTTTTCCACGGAACAGCACCGAGCCGGCCGCGAGTTGTACTAGACGCTCGGTCTTCTTTCGTCGCGCCCAGCCGCTTCCCTCGAACAGATACGCACGCCCGCGACTAGTCGCGGTCTTGAAAACCCAGAAGTGCGGTGTCCGCACCGCCTGCTTGTCGGGCCCGTGAATGATGCTGGCGGCTCCATTTTGGATCATCAGGGCGCCAACTTCAGCATCCTCGAGGCGCCAGATCATCCCGCACGCCGACGCCCTCTGAGGCAGGAACCACGCGACAGGTATCGCCGCCGAGGCAGTGAGCATGTGGCGGCGGAACACTTCCTGAGGTTACCAACGACAGCGCCAGGGCGCCAGCTTGGGACGGTTCGGGAGGCGCTCTCCCGACTCTAGGCGAGCTGTCTTGACGACATCGGCAACGACTCTGTCGTGGCAACGCTGCTCGCCGGAGCCGCGCCTGCGAGCTGACCGTTGACGGGTGTGGCGGCGGTACCGGCGACCGAGTGCCGAGTTCCGAACCCTCGGCGGCGGGCCATCATCGCTGTGCCACCCCACCGAACTACGAGGCTGCCACGAGTTGCGACCACGCCTCGTCTCTCGCACGCACCATTCGCGCAGCGTGACTCTCGAGAGGCTGCACGCGTTGGCCATCCTTCGGCCCGATGCGATCGAGCCGACGAGTGCAGCAACTCACGGTCGTAGCCCAAAACAAACCGCGAGGGAGCCGAGGAGGGTAAACGTGACATTGCGACCCGGCGTGGTTGGGAGGACGTGGTCCACCAAGAGCATGGTGGTTTCCGCCATCCGTCGTCCCTGCACGAGTGACAGATTCCCCGCGACTTGCAGGAGAATGTGCGCCATGACTCAATGCCCGCAGTGAAGGCATCCCACCTGAAGAAACCCGTGGCACAAGTCCCCGCATCGCCCGACAGCTTCGAACTCCCGTCGCACGAGCCGCGGCACCTCAAGACCGGATTCTTCGAGCTCGGCGAAGATTGCAGGCCCATCCGCTCGAGCGACGCGAGCGAGGGCCGAGCTTTCTATGTGTCGCGAAAGCGCGGCAGCGCCGGGCCGTGCTGCACCAGAGTATGGCGAGTGCCGATCTCGACACCTAACGACCGCTTCCCCCACAACCGCGAAAACCCGGCGCTCGTCGCGCACTCTATGGTCGCGGGCTCGTCAGCTCAGCCTAGGCCTGCGCGAAGCACCGACACCACGGACCAGCCGGACAAACCATGAAGACTTGCTCCATTTTCTTGCTCTTGAGCCCTTGGCTCACCACCGCGTGCGCCAGCGCAAGGCTCGAGGTTGCGCCCAACGACTCGC
>QKPP01000235.1 GCA_006508105.1 Myxococcales bacterium FL481
GACCGTCTGGCCCATCCCGGTCTTCACGTGCAGCGCCGACCGTCTGGCCCATCCCGGTCTTCACCTGCAGCGCCGGCCGTCTGGCGCGTCCGGGTCCTCACATCGGGACGCGTGGACACTCGTGGTCCTTCGCCACCTCCGCCGTCTGACGGGCTCCGAAACGGCCCTTCAGTCGGTCCGGCAATCGGCGAAGGAGCCCGCGCGGAGGAGAAAACGCCATGAAGACCATCTCGATCCTAGCCACCTTCACCCTTGCTCTTGTTGCCGGCGTCGCCGCCACCCCCAGCGCGAACGCCGAGGACACGTGCGAGAGCAAATGCCACAAGGCCGAGCAAGAGTGCGTGTCGCACTGCAAAGACGACGCGTGCAAGCACAAGTGCGAAGAAACCGAGAAAGCGTGCAAGAGCCACTGCCACTAGTTTGAGATTGGGAGCCGGGATGGTCGCCATCCGGCTCCGCTGGGGCTTCGCCGCCCCGCGTCTCGTGGCGGAGGCAGCCGCCACGAGACGCTCGAGTTGAGGAGTCCTGCAAGCCGCCCCCCGAGTCACCGGCGCGCGTCGAGTCTGGCTCCACCTGCCACCACCACGGCTCAACCCGAGCGACCCGACCTCCGATGAACCGGACCCGGAGGGCGCGCCCGCCGTGCTGACCGAGGATGCCGAGAGTCCCCGACCACCCCCGGCTGGGTCGTGCCGAATCCTCGACGCAACGCCGAGCTCACGAACTTCGCTCCATGGCCCGCGTCGAACCACAACAGGCCGGCTCGCCGCTTCATCGTCGCCAAGAACAAGCGATGCTGGCCTAGCGCATGTCTCACGGTTCCATCGACGTCGCGACGCTCGACCTCCCCTCGCCGCCGCGCTCACTCGCGGCAATCGTCCAGGCTGCCTCCGATCCCGAGGCGTCCGCGGCTGCCCTCGCCGAGCTCGTCGCGGCCGATCCAGGGTTTTCGACGAAGATCTTGGCAATCGCCAACTCTTCGCTCTACCGCCGCGGCGCACCGGTAACGTCGGTGGCCCACGCGGTGGGGGTATTGGGTATTCGTCAGCTGCGCAATCTCGCGCTGTGCGCTGCGGCCCAAGCCAGCGTCGACAAGCGTCGCCTGGGTGCCTTTCATCTCTCTAGATTTTGGGAGAACTCGCTGCGTCGGGCCGTCGCGGCCCGAGTGCTGGCGGAGGGCACGAACACCGACCCCATGTTGGCATTTACGGCCGGGCTCTTGCAGGATCTCGGCGTGTTGGCCCTGATGCAAACGTGGCCCGATCGCGCGAGTGAGTGGATGCGCGTGGAAACCGAGCTTCCGGACGATCGACTCGAACACGAACGCGCCCTGTTCGGATTGGGGCACGACGAAGTCGCCCCCCCGCTCGCCGAGCGCTGGGCACTCCCCGATGACTTGGCGGCTGCGATGGCACACCACCATCGCGACGCGACCGCCGAGGCCCACGCGGAACTGAGTACCCTGTCGCGGCACGCGGAGGTGGTGGCCACCGTGCTCGCCGCGGCCGATCGACGGGCGGCCCTCGAACGGGCGCGCTTGATCCTGGCCCGAGAGCGCGGACTCGATCGGTCGGCCATCGACGACACCGTGGCTCGAGTCGGGCGCGAAGTCGCCGAGATGGCCGGACTCCTCGGGGTCAAAGTCAAAGTCCAACCCGAGCTGGAAACAATCCGGGAGGCCGCGTTCTCGGGCCTGCAACGGCTCAATCTCAGCTACGAGCAACTCGTGGCCCACCTCGAGACCTCTCTGGCCACGCAGGACCGCCTGGCAACCGAGCTGCGGGCCCGCAACGCCCAGCTCGAGCGGGCGGCAAGAACCGACGCGCTGACCGACCTTCCCAACCGTCGCGCGTTTTGGTCCACCCTGGTGGAGCACCTCGAGTCCGCTCACGAGGCCGACGACGTGGGACTGCTGCTCGTCGACGCCGACCACTTCAAGGCCGTCAACGACAGCCACGGCCACGAAGTCGGCGATGCCGTGCTCGTTCACCTCGCGCGCGTCCTTGAGGATGGCGTGAGCGAGGACGAGCTCGTGGCACGAATCGGCGGCGAGGAGTTCGCGGTGGTCTACGTCGCCCGCGAGGCCGACTTCGGCCACAATTTGGGCGAGCGCCTGATCGCCCGGGTCCAGGGTACGCCATGCGAGGTCCCGATCCCGGCGAGTCCTCTGGAACTGAGTATCTCGATCGGTGCCGCGAGCGTCGACGCGAAGGCCCGCGCCGGTGAATCGGCCACCGAAGCCGCCCGCAGCCTCTATCGCGTCGCCGATGCCCGCTTGTACCGGGCGAAGGACACCGGCCGCGGGCGGGTCGTCAGCGACGACCAAGACCGCGGTCGCGGAAGCGGCTGGTTGGCGCGGCTCCGTGGCCGCGCGGCATGAGGGGGCGCTGAACCCGGGCCGCCCCAGCCAACGCGACCTCGCGCGCGGGAAGCTGGAGCGTGCCGCTCGGACTAGCCGGGTCCGCCGCGACCGTCGGGCCGTTGAGCCTTCTCTCGCGCGATGTAGGCTTCGACCTGTCGCCGGAGTACCGGCGCGGTGACGGCCCCGTGCTCCAAGATCGCGTCGTGAAATGTCCGCAGATCAAACCCCTCCCCCAATTCCCGCTCGGCTTGGGCCCGCAGGTCGAGAATCTCGAGCTGGCCAACCTTGTATGCCAGCGCCTGCGCCGGTGTATTAATATAGCGATCCACTTCCGACGAAATGTTGGCCGGCGTCAGCGCGGTGTGCTCGAGCATGTACGCTTCCGCTTGCTGACGGCTCCAGCCCAAATGATGGATCCCGGTGTCGACCACGAGCCGTGCCGATCGCCAGGCCTCGAAGCTCAGCGCCCCCATCCGGTCGAGATCATCGCGGTACAGCCCCATATCCTCGCCCACGCGCTCACTGTACAACGCCCACCCTTCGCCGTACACGTCTCGGCTTCCATGCCGGCGAAATGCGGGGATCTGGTTGCGCTCCTGGGCAATGGTGACTTGGGTGTGGTGACCGGGGACCGACTCGTGGATCGCCAGCACCATGGCCTCGAAACGAGGCCGGGTTTGGGGTTGGTAGGTGTTGATGAAGTACTGCCCGGGCCTCGAGCCATCGGGCGCCGGATCGCGGTAGTAGCCAAGCACCGAGTACGGCGCATCGTGGGCCGGGGTGCGCAGGACCTCGCAGGGGGCCTGCGGCAAGATGCCGAAGAACTGTGGAGCTTTCGCCTCGGCGGCAGCGAGCGCCTCGCGGGCAAACGTCTCGATCTCCTCTTCCGTCTTGAAGTACAGGTCTTTGTCCGTCCGCAGCCGGTGGATAATCGCGGCCAAATCGCGCGTGCCGAACAGCTTGTGACCCAACTCGCGCATCTGCCCGTTCACCGTGTCGATCTGGCGGTGGCCGAGCTCATGAAGCTCCTGTGCGGTCAGTGGCAACGTGGTGTAGTAGCGGATCCGGCCCGCGTAGCACGCCTCGCCGTCCGGCAGGTATCGTAGTCCGGCTTGGTCGTCGGAACGGGCGTGGGGCAAAATCTCGGTTTCCACGAACGTGACCCAACGCTCGACCGCCGGCTTGAACTCTTGGGCGAGCACCTGCATCACTGCAGCGCGAAACTGACTCAGCGCGGCCGGATCCCAATCGGGATGGGGGTCCTGAGCGGGTCGAGCCATTTGCCAGCTCGTCAGTGGCGCCTGCAACTGGGTACGCAGTTTTTGGAGCGTGCGCTGAATGGAGGTCACCTGGCCGTACCGGCCCTGACTCGCGCCGTAGCGAAGGTTCGCCAGTGAAACGTCGGCGTTTTTGGCCGCCGCGCGGTACCGCGAGAGCAGATTCTCGGCATCTTCCCGACTCTCCACGCGGTGGCGATGCGCCAGGCCACTGACGCGATCGACGGGGTTCGCCCACGTAGAGATGTTCCAGCTCCACATCTCGCACGGCGCGGCGGCAACTCGACCGTCGAGCTGGTCGGCGATCAGCTCGACCGTGCGAAGGTCGTCTGGCGACAAACCGGTGAGGTCGCGGCTGTTGAGCTCCTGCGAAAAGCTCCTGCGCACCGCCACTCGCCGGCGCTGGGCATCCGCGTCAATTCGAGCGAGTTGGTCGTCGAAGTCGCCAACACCGAGCTCACTCGAGAACACGGGATCCCCCACCAACGTCCACGCCCAGTGACGCTGGAGAAAGTCACGCAGCCACGGGTCGGAGACCCCGGTCGCGGCGACAGCTAGCTGGTCTTTGAACGCGGGCGAAGGCGACGGCAGCGACGCGGCGGCGTCAGACTCGGAGCCATCTGCAGGCGAAGCGACCGCCGCGGGCGGGCTGGTCGATGCCGGCCCGACTGGGGTCGCGCCGCGACAAGTCACAAGGAGAGCAGACAGGGGGATCACCACGGAGAGCAGGCGCATCGGGTCCTCGGCGGCGGTTTTACCAAGCACGCGTCCGCCACAGGGAGATCGCAAGCGCGTATGCAAAACCGGGCCCAATCCGCCACCCCGTCGCGGCACCGACCCTCGAGCCCGCGGGGTCGTTGCGCGAGCGCCATGCGACCCGTCGGGCGTCCGTTCCCTTTGAGCCGCGTTTGGCTGCGCCCGCTGAGGGGCTGCTCGCCAACCGGCCCCGGCCCGCGCTGGGCGTTCACGATACGCTAGCCCCATGCTCGTGCGCCGACCCCAGCCGCGCCGATCGCCGCGTGCGTCGCACGAGCCGCCGCGAGACACCCCTCCATCGCCGCGGGCAACCGCCGTCGCCGTCGCGGGCGTGCTCTTCGCAGGACTGGCCCTGGCGTGGACGCGGGCCGCCGTGCAAAGCGATCGACAGCTCCAACGACGCGCCCGCGACACCGCGCTCCCGCAGCCCCGACGCGACGCCGGGTACCGCAGCGAGTCGGCGTGCCGCGGTTGTCACGCTCAAGCGTACGCCAGCTGGCATGCGAGCTACCACCGGACGATGACTCAGGCCGTGGACGCCACCACGGTCCAAGCCGACTTCGAGGCGGAGATCGACGGCGAGTTCGCGGTCGAACAACGCGGCGAGACCTACTGGGTGCGCATGCCGGTCGCGCGACAGGCCGAGCTCGCCGCCGACCCGCAGGCGGAGACCGAAGCTTCGGCGTCCCCGTTCGCTTGGCAGCGGGTGGTGATGTCGACCGGCTCGCACCACCTGCAGGTGTTTTGGGTGCATGACCCGTCCACGGGCCGTCTCGTGGCGTTTCCCTGGTCGTACCTGCTCGCGGACCAGCGCTGGGTCCCCAACGAGCACACCTTGTTGCGTCCCGATCTCGGCGAGGTCCGCTACGTGTGGAACGAGGTCTGCGTCATGTGCCACGCGGTCGCGGGCCAGCCGGGACTCGACGACACCCCCGCCACGACACGGGCGGCCGACCTCGGCATCGCCTGCGAAGCGTGTCACGGCCCGGGACAACAGCACGCCGACCACTACCGCTCGCCGCTGGCCCGCTACCGGCAGCTCGGCGACGACAAACCCGCCGAGTTCGTGACAAACCCGGCTCGGATAGCCCCCCGCGAGGCGTCGGCGATCTGCGGCCGGTGTCACAGCATCTGGTTGCCGGTCGATGCATCTGCATGGCGCCAACACGGTCTCTCCCACGTCCCGGGACCCGAGTTCCCGCAGCAGGCCAACCTCGTCCGGCACCCGGCCGACGCCGACCAGCCCTGGATGGACGATGTCCTCGCCGACGATCCCACGTTCTTGGTGGGTCGCTTCTGGAGCGACGGCATGGTGCGAGTGGTCGGACGCGAGTACAACGGATTGATCGCCAGCCCCTGCGCGGCGTCGTCCGACTTCGGCTGCACGACTTGTCACAGCATGCACCGATACGCCGAACCCAACGACCAGCTCACCCCGGTCGCCACGGGCAACCCCGTGTGCATCGCGTGTCATGGACAATTTGCCGATGAAGCCGAGCTAGTCGCGCACACGCACCACGGCCCCGAGTCGTCTGGATCGCGTTGTTACAACTGCCACATGCCGCACACGAGCTACGGTTTGCTCCAAGCCGTCCGGAGTCACGAGATCGACAGCCCCTCGGTCGAGTCAGCCCTGACGACAGGTCGGCCAACGGCGTGCAATCTGTGTCATATCGACCGCAGCTTGGCGTGGACCGCCGACCGGTTGGCGCAGTGGGACCCGGCGACGTCGCCCGTCGCTGATTTGGGGCCCATGCACCAGCTCCCCGAGATTCCCCGCCTGTTGCTCCAAGGCGATGCGGGCCAGCGCGCGCTCGCGGCTTGGCATCTCGCTTGGGCTCCGGCCGTCGCGGTCGCGGGCGACGACTGGCAAGCGCCCGGGTTGGACGCTCTCCAACGCGATCCCTACGGCGCCGTGCGATGGGTCGCCGCGCGAGCCCGCGAACGACTCGACGCCGGACGAACGCAGCCGCCTCGGATCCCGATCGCGGCCGGGGACGTGCGCCCCCTCCACGATGCCGAGGGCCGGGTCGACCACGCCGCCATCGCCCGCCTCCTCGCGCGCCGTGATGACCGGCCCGTGGATCTCCGAGAATAGCCATGACCCCGCCTCAGCTCGCCATCGCTCGTCACCTCACCATGGGATGGATGTTTCTCGTGGTGTTCATCGCCCTCGGCACTGGACTCGAAACCCTCCACGGGTTTCGCGTGGCCGCCTACCTCGACGTCGCTCACAGCACTCGACGCCACTTGTGGACGTTGGCCCACGCCCACGGCACGCTCTTCGGGCTCGTCCATCTGGGCTACGCGTTCACGCTCGCGCGGATCGGCGACCGAGCCACCTCGTCACCGCCCGGTTCGCTCGCGCTCACGGTGGCGACGACGATCATTCCCACCGGCTTCTTCTTCGCGGGCGTCGGCGCCATGGACGACGAACCGGGCTATGCGATTTTCGGGGTACCGGTTGGCGCCGTGCTGCTGCTGTACGCCGCCGTCCGCACTTCGCTCGCGTGTCGTCGCGCCGCGGCCCAGCGGGACGCGACGTAGCCCGCGACGCAGCCGACCCCATCCGCGCGACCCCCGTCCCGACGTGACATACGCCCACCACGTCGCGGAAAGAATCGATCCCGATCCCGGGTCGCGCCCTAGCTCGGCGTCAGGATCCGAAACGACACATCATCAGCATCGAGCCCGGTATTGCGGGAGATGACGTCCGCCAGCGTCGACGTTGTGCTGATGATGTGGAGCCCCGTAGGAGAAAACGTGTCCTCATTGAACACCCGCGACGCAAGCAGCGGGTTGGTCAGTGCGTGGGTGAATGCGTCGTGGGCCACCATCGTGAGCTGGAGATCGCCCATCATACTCTTGGCATCGTACTCTTCCGCGAGCAGGCCCACGACGTAGTCGACGTTATCGATACTCTTGTACAGACGCTCGAGTTCGGCGGCCAGTGGCCCATTGGACGTGAGATCGTGGAACGAAAGCTTCGGTTTGAGCCCGAAGTGGACGCGGTACTCGTTGTAGGGCCGCAGCTTGGCTTGTCGCGAGAGCCGCACGGTGGCCGCCTTGACGTGGCGTAGGAACTCCGGCGTATGACCCAGGCCGATCCGGCCGGCTTTCTGGCTCGCGGCGTCGCGCGCGATGACCTCGGGACCGAGTTCGAGGAGGAGATCGTTGGCGTTGAGCATCCGCGAAGAGTCGTAGTCTTGATTCGCCACGCGAAATCGGTTGGGGATGAGTCCGTGCCATCGGTACAAGATATTGAATTCGATCGCCATCCAGTTGGTCCGGTACCACGTTTCCTCCTCCCAGATACCGGCCTCCGCGAGCAACGGCAGATCATAGTCTGCAATGTGCTTGATGTAGTCTTCTATGACAATTTTGAGCAATTGTGCGATGTTGACCAAGCGCGCGGTCTGAAACACACGTTCGTCATCCCAGCCGGCATGGGCCCGCGTGAGTTCCCCCGCGATACGATTGTGTTCACGCAAGAAGACCGTGTTCATCAGCGAGTTGCCCAGCGTCGAGTTGCCGTGCTCCAAGCCGGTGGCGAAACAGGCGAGCCGCTGCGCATCGTTCATTTTGTCGCGAAACACGCGATTGAAGTTCTCCGCCGAGTAGAGACCCGAAAACTCCGCCCGAAGCGTCGCAGCCCCGCTGCGATCGCGTTCGAATAGCTGCGCCCCGAACTCGCCCGTTCCCGTCTGCTGGCTTTTGAGTCGGCCATGCTCGTGCGACCGCAACAGCGTGGTCGAAGCTTCGTTCAAGCCGTAGATTTGGCAAAGATCGATGCCGTGATTGGACTGATTTTGGCGAAAGTCGGTCGGATGCGTGCGCAGAAAACTGTCGGTAAACCACTGCGCGAAGAAGGGGAACAGCAAGCTGGTGTCCCGGGCGAGCTCTTCGCTATCGTCTCGGCGCATCATTAAGTCGACCACCTTCTCCTCGGGGGGCAAGCTCGCGAGGTAGGCATCCGAACAGATCGGAAGATGCCGGCTCGAGTAGCGCTTGTCGGTGAGGGTTTGCCAGGTCGTGTAGCCGTCGACGGCAAGCGAGAACGGGGCGGGTCGTGGAGGGGCTGCGGCCGCATACTTGCCGATGACTTGCCGACTCACGGCCCGACGGAGGACCGGAACGTCACCCACCCCGTCGAGGATCTCGTTGACCAGTTTCTCTGGAAGAAAGTCGTAGATGCTCATGGCGTCCTTTCGCGCGCGCCGGCTCGTCGCCGGGGCGCTCGCATGGTAGCGACCCCCCGTTCGTTTCTCGGTCCAGTCGCGCCCGATTCGCGAGAATGTTCATTTGATCCAACGAAAGTGCCGACCCGCTCGCCCGAGGTGCGGAGTCGACACGTGGCATTGGTGGATCGACGGTCACCAGATGCCGCTGGGGTGACAGCTGAGCGCGCAACTGCGCCGGCGCGTCCGATTCGGGTGCCTGGGCAAGCGTCGGCCGTGTCGACGTCTACACGACGGGTCCAGTATTCGCCGCGCCGGGCCGAGCGTCGTCCGGGCGCCGGGGGCCGGACACGCCTCGGTGCAAGATCGCCGGCGGCAAGATCTTCTCCTCCGAGAACGCCTCGAGCACCCGAAGGTTGACGTCAGTCACGAACGCCTTTTCGTGTTTGGTGTCCAGCACGTAGGCCCGCAGTTTCAGCTGCACCGCCACGTAACTTTGCACAATGACTTGGGAGACCAGCACGCCGACCGGCTTGGGCAAATAGACGTAGCGACTCGAGATCGCCGCCTCCGTGATGATATCGCGAGCCCGCGTCACATCCTGATCGGGGCCGACAAAAAAGTCCATCGCCACTTGCATGTCCAAGGCGCCGTAGTTGCCACACGAGGTCATGTCGTTGAGAAACTTGTTGTTGGGGATCGTGACCGTGTTGTCGTCGAGGGTTTGCATGCGAACCGAGCGCAACCCGATCGCGGTGATATCCCCGTACTCCCCCCCGAACGAGACCCGATCCCCCACCTGAAACGGACGATCGAGCATGATCATGATGCCCGCGACGAACGACGCCACCAAGTCTTTGACCGCGAACCCGAATGAGACTGCCACGGTGCCGCCGAGCAAGGCCAGCGCCCGGTCGTCGAGGCGAAAGCTGAGCAGCACCACCGTCACCGCGGTCGTGATGTAGACGACGAACTGCACCACCGTCGCGAGCTTTTGCAGGAGAAACCGCCGCGTCGCGAACTGCTCGCTGAGCCGCACCACCGTGTCGTTGATGACGCGCAGCAGAAACCAGGTGCCGAAGATCACGAGCAGCGAGGTCGCGACCCCGGTCCAGCGGATCATGCCCGCCAACTGGGCCATGGCCTCGCCGGATGGCTCGTCGAGTGCGGCAACCGGGCCCGACCACAAGCTCGACGCGAGCGCGACGAGCACGGGCACACGCCATCGGTCCCGACGGCCGCCGCCGCTCAACCGCCGGCCAGGGCGCTGACGTTGACTGGGACCGCGACGGCCACCTCGGTGCACCCGCCTCCCAAGCCCCGGCCACGGCCCGCCGCTGGCCGGTTCGCCGACCGACCTCGCCCGCGACTCCGAGACAAGACCCCTCAAACCGAGCGTTGCTGCTTGTTTCATCGGACTAACTCGCGAGCAAGTGCTGCCGCCGCAGCATGTTGGTCACGGCGCGATACCACGGCCAGCTCACCGCGTAGACATTGTCGCGGCACTCGACGTAACCGTGCGCCACGGTGTACCGAATCGCGTCCGCGGCCTCCGCGGGCGTGAGGCGAGCCGCCTCGATCAAGTCGGCCACCGTGGCCACCTCGAGCTGGATCAGCGACCGCAGCACGAACCGAATCGGCATCGCCAACGCGTCCAGTTCGGCGGCCGACGGTTCTTTGAACAGCCGAACCACCGCGCGAACCGGGCCGCCGTCCGTCCCCGCCGCCGGATGCACGCGACACAGCGACTCCGCCCAAAACAGGCAGGCCACGCGGGGGTTCCCGTCCGCGTAGTCCCACAAGATCCGATAAAAACCCTGCTCGCCTCGGTCGAGATCGGGCGCCGCGGCCTGGGCATCGTAGCGACGCGGCACGACCAGCCCCTCGAAACTGGGCTCGATGCCCGCGATGCGGCTGCGTTGGCGCAGCAGGGCGGCAATGTCCTCCTCCGACCACGGACGCAACCGACACACGTGGTCGAAAAACAGCCGGTCACCGCGAGCCCGCTGCACGTACTGCCACGCCGGCGCGCCCATCGAAAACACCCACGATACGTGCGGTCCCGCCTGGCGGGCGAGCTCGCCGAGGGCATCGATCCCCCGCAGCCCCCCGATCACGGGACGGACCAGCCGCTGCACGTCGTCGAGGCAGACGACCGTCGGCTCGCCAGCGGACAACGTCGAGATGAGCGACGCCTCGTCGCGCCGCGGAGCCGACAATGCCTCGGTCAACGCCCCCACCAACTGAGGGTACCCGCCGGCCGGACACTCCACCCGAACCGCGGCCACGGTCGAACGCTCGGCCAATCGCCGCAAGACCGACGTCTTGCCCATCCCCCGCTCGCCCACGATGGCGACGATCGTCGTCCCCGTGGTGGCGGTGACGGCCATCACCTGATCGATCGCCTTGTTGAGCGTCGGTGGCAAGATATCGCGCGAACTCGACTCCAGCAGTCGCTCGCGCAATTCGCCGTCCAGCGGCTGCAGACGGTCGGCTCCCCCGGTGGCGACGGCCTGCTTCGCCACTTCACGCCGAAACAGGTAGGCCATCAAGCGCCGGGTGACTTCGAGTCCGGACAATCGTTGCATGATCCACCGCCCCACGCCGCGAGCGACGAGGTAGGCCCCGCCCAGCGCCGCCATCGCGAAACCCGACGCCCCGGCATCGAACCGCAGCACCCAGTGCGCAAACTTGTCGGACTTCTCGGCTTCAAGGGCGGCGAAGACGTGCTTGCGCCACCAGCCCACCAGCACCACCGTGACCGGGATCGCCAAGACCCAGCAAGTGGTGATCACCCAGCGATAGATGGCGCCCCGCCCAACCAAAACCTCAGCCGTCGAGAGCAGTAACCCGACGAGCACCACATTCAATCCCACCAGCCGCAACGAGCGAAACCGAAGATTGGCCCGCTCGCGGGCGACGTGCGTGTAACGAAGCGCGTCGCGAGTGGCGACCGCATCGATCCACAACACAATGGCGGAACCGACTAGCAGCCAGCTCGCAGTCAACCACAGTAACTCGAGCTGATCGTGATCCACCAACCCTTGCACCGTGTTGGCAATGAACCACAGCACCGCCAACAGCTCGAGCGGCTTGCGGACGCGGTCGATGTACCACAGCCACGACGCGGCAATTCGAGCGAGACGGGAACGACGACGTCCAGTGAGCAAGCGGCGCTGGCCGACCGAGAACAAGCCGTTGGCGCGACGTCGCCACCAACGCAGCAGGACGACCGCGAGCAACACTTGGATCAACCCCCACGCCACGGGGACGGGGGCCGTCTCGAAATCGCGGAGCAAACGTCGCCCGTAGCGCGGCAACGATAGCGCCTGGTAGCGCAGCTCGAGGGCGATTTGCTCCAGCTCTCGCGCGACCTGCTCGACCCCCGCGGCACCGAACCCGGTCACGTCGGACCGAAGCCTCGCCGAGGTCACCTCGAGCACGGCCAGCCGGGCCGTGTTGAGCAGCACCACATCATCGCGATGCGAGGCGGCCTGATCCCAGGCCAAGTCGCGTTCGAGTTCGCGGAGCCGGCGGTTTTCCTCCGTCACGCGGTCGTACAGCGCCAGCAACTCTTGCCGGTCGACGTCGCCGCCGGGGTCGGCTGGCGTATCGCCCACCGCCGGCGCCTCGGATCGGCCGGTCGCGATGCTTCGAAGCGCCCGACCCAGTTGCTCGCGAGCGGTGGTGAGCTCCCGCCGCAGATCCACGTACGACGCGTCGGCATCCTCAGCCGAGCGTCCATCGGTCCGGGCGTCGGTGACCAACTCCTCCGCACGCCGCGATCGCTCGAGCGCCGCGTCGTGGACCCGGGTCGTCTCCGTGCGGCGCTCGGTGAGCGCGGCCTCAAACAGCGCCTGCGCTTCGCGAACCCCCAACAACCGCGCCTGGTCCTCGGCCACGATCCGTCGGGCCTCGCTCTTGGCCTGCCGCGCGGCTTCAAGGGCCGCCTCGCGCCTGGCTGCCGCCACGGCCGCGGCGTCTTGCGCCTCCTCGATGCGCTTCGCCGCGGCGTTGGCCCGCCCCTGCGCGAGGGCCTGTTCCTCCGCCGCGCGCTGGATCTCGGCCGCCTTCACGGCCGCCTCCTCCGAGGCGAGTTGACGGCGTCTCGCGTGATGATCGGCCACCAGCTGCGCCCGCTGATCGCTGGTCAGCCGTAACAGCCGGCCTCGTTGGACGTCGAACGCCGCTTCGGCCCGCTTGACCGCCGCTTGCAAACCCTCGACCGTCATCGCCGCCACCGCGTCGGCGGTCGGCTCCTCGGCAACGCCCGCCCCGGCCGGCTCCGGTGGCGCGGCCGCGGCCGGGCGAGGGGCCGTCGCCCCTCCCGCGTGGGTGGAATCGAGTCGCCGGCGGCGCTCGATCGAGCGCAACAGCTCGTGGGGATCGGCGAGATCGAGTCGCAGCAACGGCTCGGGCTCCGCAGCCGGCTCGAGGCGCCCCTCGAGGAGCGCCCGGAGCTGCTCGGTGCCGGTTGTGAGCGCGCGCCATCGCGTGAGCAGTCCCCCACGCACCACCTGCTCGCGTTGAGACGCCGCGACGCGCTCCGCCTGATACTGCAAGGCCGCCGCCCGGTGGGCCTCGGGCACGAGCAGCCAGTGAGAGACAGCGTCGACCAGGCGGATGCGCGCCTCGGCGAGATTCGCCGGGCTCGACAGGGCCGCGGGAGCCCGTCGGGCAGGACGCCAACGTCGCACGCGTCGGCGGGCGCGGGGAGGTTGGGCCAGCCGCTCGAGCAGCGCCGCGGCGTCGAGATCGGAGCGGGTCAGATCCAGGTCGAGAAGCGCCCCGGTATCGATCTCGGGGCCGAGATGACCCGCCAGCAGTGCCTCGATGGACCACGCCCGCCGGGCCAGATCCTCGGCCAACTGCGCTTCGCTGGACACGACCGGGGGCGCGGCCGGAGGCGAGCGCGCCTCGCCCGGCGTCGCCCCATCCTCGTCGGGCGCGGGCCCGACCTCGGTGCTGGCTCCGACGACGGTCGCGCCGGGACCGGGCGCCGGGTCGGGACCGGGCACCCCACCGGGACGGGACTCCGCGTCTGGGCTGGTGCCCTCCGCCGGACGGGACGCCGCGACCGATGGACGCGCGGATCCACGGTCGTTCGCGGCCGACAACGCGCCGGCTGGAGTCTCGCCGCGGGGGAGAGCCTCCGGATCGGGTGGGTTCGGTGGGTTCGTGTCGGCCCAAGCTCGTCCCGCGAGGCACAGACACCACACGAGTGCTAGGGCCGCCGCCGCGTGCCGCCGCGCCCACACGACCCCTCGAATTCGTCCGCAAGACAACAAGGACCAAACTCTACACAGGCCGCGCGCAAGACCCAGAAAACGCAAAAAAAGCCCAGGGTCGGGGGAGGCCGGCCGGCGCCCGGCGGCCGCGGCGAGCCTCTTTGCACACCCGCCGGCTCGACTGCTACGGTGCCTCATGGCTGCGAGCGCGGGCTTGTGCGCGGTGTGTGAACTCGCGGACGAGATCCGCTCCGCTCGTGGCAGTGTGTTTTGGCGCTGCCGCGAGCACGACGCCGACCCGACGTGGCCGAAGTACCCGCGCCTGCCCGTGCTCGCGTGCGACCGCCATCGGCCGCGGCCGGCCGAGCGATGATCGACGCCTACCCGGAAACGCCCGTGCCGGACCCCGCGGCGTCGCGCCCCCCGCTTCGTCCGGGTCGTTCGCTCGCCGCCGCGACGAGGTGTCGGTATCATCGCGCGGTGAACCGCACCGCCGAGCATCGTGTGCTTGACGCAGAGCCGCTGCCCCCGAACGACGCCTCCGATCCGCACGCATCGATCCCGGCGCCCGGCGGACTCGATCGACCCGGGGCCGAACCGATCGGAGCCCCGACTCGCGCGGAGGTTCGCACCCGCACTCCTCGTCGACCCGCCCTCATCGCGGCCCACGAGCCCGTGCATCCCTATCCCGCGAGCTTCGATCCGGAACGGGCGCGAGCGGTGTGGCAAAACATCGGCCGACTTCGCGGAACACCCGTTCGTCGCCACAGCTTCGCCGCGCCGCGCCCCGGCGAACCGCTGCCGGCCTGGGTGGGTCTCGCCGCGTTGGCCACATTGGGCGGAGCCACTCTCACGGCGCTCTGGCTGGGCTTGAGCGAGCCGGCCGCGGTGGCCCACCAGCGTGAGCAAGCCGAACACGACGTGCGAGTCGAACGAGAGCAAGCCCGCGTGAAACTGGCTGCCCTGGCCGCGGGCGAATGGCCCGGCCATGCCGCTGCGTCGCGCGACCTCGACCGGACCCCCACCGCGGTGCGCGACGGGACCTCCACGACCCCCGGCACGCCAGCTTCGACGATCCCCCCGCGCCCGGCGACTTCACGGCTCGCGTCGACCCGTCGCCAGGAGGCCGGTCGCCAGGAGGCCGCACAACTGGCGGCGACGACCGTTGGCACGCCGTCCCAATTCGCCGCCGACGCGTCCGGTCCAGTGGCGTCCCGCGTCACGTCAGCCGATTCCAGCTCAAGCCGGCGGGTGCCCCCCGCTTCGGCCACGCCGCGAGACCTCACGACGCCGCGTGACCCCGCGTCGCAACCCCCGAAACGACCGGCGCTCCCCGCCGCGCCCACGACCGGACGGACGGATATGCCGCCATCGGCGGCCGGCTCCGTTCCGCCGCGGCCCGCCGCGCTCGCCGACTCCCGCCGGCGTTCGGCCACGACGCTTGCGCCCGAGTCCCGCCGGCGTCCGGTCACGACGCCGACGGCCGACTCCGGCACCCGCCCGGTGTCCGTCGCCGCCCGACCGTATCGGGCTGGCTCGATGCCGTCCGCCCCCCCTCGCCTCGCCGCGGTCACCACAGCCGCCGGCACCACGGCGGCGACCGCCGCCAGCCTCCCCGACGACCGCCTCGGCGAGGCGACCTCCCGCTACCACCGCGAGTCTCGAGCCACGGCCAAGCTCCCGGTCAGTCCGCGCGACCGTGCCCCCATCGGGCCGATCGGAGCCAGCGGCATCCACCTCGACCGCCTGACCCTGGCCACCCAAGACGCCGCGGGTAAATGCGCCCTGAGTACCTCCGAGTTCGTCGCGGGGCGCGATGAATGGGCCACGGTGTGTTTTCGCATCGTGCACGCGCGTCAGGCCGAACGCGTGACCGTATTGTGGGAACACAACGGCCAGGTGCAGCGTCGGGCCCGGATCCACGTTCCGGCGACGCACGCCCACAACACCCGAGCTCGCATGCGCTTGTGGAAAAAGACCATCAAGCCCGGCACGTGGACCGTACGCATCGTGTCCGACGACAACGTCGAATTGGCCATGCGCACGTTCGAGGTCACCAAGCTCGCCGGGCGGCGGTAGCAGACTCCGACTGGGACCGTACTTCATCGCGCACGGCTGAGCCGTGACCGCGGTTCGGCGTATCGCCGAACCCGATGCTCTGACGCTCGCCCGGAAAACGAGGTATCGTCGCAACGATGTGCAACCCCGTGCGATCCGACCGGCGATTTGTCCACAGTCTCCTGATTGAACTATCTGTACTAGCCTCGCTTGGCTGCACGGACTGTGGTGCCGAGAATCGCTGCGGCACCGACGAGGAGCCCCTCACGCACGAGACGGACACCGGATCGAGCTCGGCCGGAGAAACCGAAGACGTTGATCGCGAGCGGTAGGTTCACCGAGGTCGCGCGACTGGGTCGAACCCGAGCGCTGTCTCGCGTCGGTAGCCAGCACGAGGACCTCCCCAAGCCCCCGAGAAACCGATTGAATGCCGGGCCCATCGCTTCGCTCCGAAGGGCCACAAACTCAATCCACGCCGTTGGAGCCCCATGACGCCGGTTGGTCCGCAATGGCGCACCCACGGACCCAGTTCATGGGAACAACGAAAGTTGTGCGGTCGCACCAGCGGTTTGACCGGCATTCTTCGCGCACGAGTACCGCGGAGGCAATCAACGCTCCGCGGCAGCGAGTACGACGAGTTCTGTTACTCTGCGTAGGATGACGAGCGAGGCATCTGGACGTGGCGGAATCGCGATAGGCATCGATCTCGGCACGAGCAACTCACTCGCCGCCTGGATGGTTGGGGGCGAGCCCGTGATCATACCCAACCGTTTTGGATCCGCGCTGACACCCAGCGTGGTGAGCATCGATGGAGACGGGACCGTTTTGGTGGGCGCGTCCGCGCGCGCTCGACGGGTCGCGCACCCGCGAGAGACGGCGCAGAACTTCAAACGAGACATGGGAACCGACCAGAGAGTCCCGGTCGGCAGACAAAAATACTCTCCAGAGGAGCTCTCAGCCCTCGTTCTCAGCCAGATCCGGCAAGATGTTGAGGCCTCGACCGGGCGCGAGATTCTCGACGCCGTCGTGACCGTGCCGGCCTACTTCGGTGAGGCTCAACGCCGCGCGACAGCACGCGCCTGTGAACTCGCCGGGATCCCCATGGAGCGGATGATCAACGAGCCCACGGCCGCCGCACTTGCCTATGGAGTCGGCGCGAGAGATGCCGCTTGTCGCGTGGCTGTGTTGGATCTCGGTGGAGGTACGTTCGATGTGTCGATCCTCGATATCAATGACGGTTTGATCGAAATCTCGAGTACGGCTGGCGACGCGCGGCTCGGCGGTGAAGACTTTCTTGACCGGCTCGTCGAGCTCGTCGCCTCTCGCATGAACCTCACTCGGAGGTCCGAATCCGACTCAACGTGGAGCTCGCTCGTGCACGGATGCGAACGCGCGAAACACGAACTGACGGACGCCGAGTCGACACGTGTCGCGTTGGCCGCGCACGGGCGCGAGCTGACAGTCCAGCGCACGGAGTTCGAGCAGGCTTGCGCCCAGTTGATACACCGTATCGAAATATGCATTCGTCGCGCGTTGGACGATGCGAAGCGGAGTCCCAACGAGATCGATGAGGTGTTGTTGGTCGGCGGCGCGACCCGGATGCCGTTGGTCGCGAGGCTTGCCACGACGATGTTCGGCCGGCTACCCAATCGTTCGCTGCCTCCCGACGAAGCCGTGGCACTCGGAGCCGCTGTGCAAGCCGCGATCAAGCACGATGAGGACGCGGTTGAAGACCTCGTCGTCACCGATATCGCCCCATTTTCCCTCGGGGTCGATACCTCAGAACGGCTCGCGCATCACCATATCGAGGGGGTGTTCAGTCCGATTATCGACCGGGGCACCGTGCTCCCTACGAGTCGCAGTCGCTTGTACTCGACGATGGTCGATGGGCAAGTCCACATCGAATTCGGCGTGTACCAAGGCGAGCACTCACTTTGCTCGCGCAACACGAAACTCGGCGTTGTCCGGGTCGACGGCGTCCCGCCGGGACCGGCGGGCACGCAACACGTGGAGGCTCGATTCACGTACGACCTCAACGGATTGCTCGAGGTCGACGTGACGGTTCTCGATACCGGCGTGACGCAAACCGCACTGCTGGGCCAGGCGCAGCGCACGATGTCGAAGACCGAACTCGCTCGAGCGCGAGAATCCCTGCAGCGTCTCAAGTTCCATCCGCGGGACGCACTGCCCAACACGCGCGCGCTTGCGCGCGCCGAGGTCGGGG
>QKPP01000002.1 GCA_006508105.1 Myxococcales bacterium FL481
GTGCGGGCTGCTCCGCTCGACGAAGCTGGCTTCGTACAACCTGCCCAACCTCAGCGGTGCCGTGCGGCCCGCTCAAATCCTCGGAGCCAGTGCGTGAACACGCGCTCATCCGACTCGTCGCGCTCGACCAACGTGCCGGTGGCGAAGATCCGCTGATCCGCACCAACCTCTAGTCCGGAACAGAACACGATCGGATCTTCGGTCTGCGGCTCGACGACGTGGTCAAAGGTGTGGATCGCCTCGAGGGTGCCGCCAGCCGCGAAGAAGCCCACGCGGACCCGCTCGATATCGTCAGGCTCACCGAACGTTCCGCAAACGACCCTCGCTCCGTCGGCAAGCAGGGCCACGCGGTCGAGGGCGTTGAACTCAAAGGTTTCCGCGCGCCAGTCGAGGGCGCCCTCCGGGCTTATCTTGTTCAGTGCCGACCAGGCTCCGTACGGGTGACTCTCCGTCACCAGTAGCCCATCTTCGACCACCGCGATGCCCCGCGCCAATCCCTGCAGCTCGTGCTCCCACACGAAATCCCCGTCGGAAGAAACGTGTTGAATCAAGAAACTCGACTCGAACGTGTCGGAATCCAAAAGCTCGACTGACAAATACGCGCCACCGCTCGGCGCGGCCGCGATCGTGAAACCAAAACCGGGCTGATGAACCATCACGACGGGCTCACCGTCTGAGGTGAGCTTGCCGGCCTGGTGGGAAAAATTCGTCGGATCGGATCCGGACAGCACCAGCCCGAGGAACCAGGTTTCATCCTGTGCGTTGACCGCAATTGAGTCGACGAGATACAGGTCGTTTTCGCCGAGCGCCTGCCATGCGTTCCAGATCACATCGCCGTCGACGGTGCGGGCCGAGACTAGCGCTTGGCCGTCGTAATCGTCCATCCCCCGAGCCGATACGATGAGGTCTCCGCTGGTGTTTGTCGCGATCGAGGTCACCGCAGATGTTCCGGGTACCAGTACCTGTGAAATCGACTCTCCCTCGTCGTCGAAGCGCAGGATCACACCGTCAACCTGGTCTTGTCGCGGCGTCACGCCGCCGACGACGATCGATTCGCCATCCGCGGTGAGGGCCATCGCGTACAGCTGGTCCTTGTCGAACACCTTGAGCCAACTCGTTAGCTCGACCTCGGGCACCGAAGAATCCGGTTCGCCGGTGGCGGAGTCCGACTCGCTCGCACCCGTGTCGCTCGAGCTCGACTCGTCCGCCGTGCCCGTTGCGCTTGCCTCCTCGCTCCCCGTGTCTGTCTCGACTCCGGTGTGTGCGGTGTCGCCGGTCTCCGACGGCGCCACCGTGCTGCCCGTGCCCTCGCCTGAGCCGGTCTCGCCTGCGCCCGTGCTGGTGGCCGCAGCGGCGTCACTCCCCGATCCCGGTCCCTTGGACTCGGTCGAACACGAGCCGCCGAACAACGCCGTCGCCACGACTGCGACGAAGGACGCGAGCGAGCAACCCGGTGCAGCGGCGGGACGGCGTCGGTTCGCGCAGAAACGAGCAGTGAGCTCCCCACATCGATCGTTGGTCGTCATGCTCGACAGATCGCCGCGCGGCCGCGATTCGTTGGTGTTTCAGTGCGCTTCCGGGCGCCCAGACACCCCCCAGCTGAAGGTGGCCGTGGTGCACCGCTTGTCTCTCCCTTTGTTTCCCTGCGGTCGGGTCTTCGCCGGTTGTCATCGCCTTCATCGTCGCATCATCCCCGATAGACAATCCCGGATGTTGTGGCGCATCATCTTCTGTTGCCCGACGCAGCCCCCTCGACGGTACCCGCGTGAACGCCTGCGGGTTTTCGGCTCTGGGGTACGCTCCGAAAGGGCGTGCCCAGTGACAAGCCTTACGGGCCCGTTCTCCTTTGGGATGGTGTTCTGCGTCGGCGCGGCGAGCAGACCGGATGACCGAATTCAACTGGCTCCGACGCTCTCCCGTCTCCACTGATCGCCGTCAGGTTGACGGCTCGGCTTCGCCATTGCCGGGTCGGATTGCGGGTTGGGCGAACCCCGCGAAGACCGGGGGAACCAGCTGCGGCCAAATCACGACAACAGGCGCGCGCGATGCCGACGTGCATCCAGATCGGAGCGAGCGACGCCCCTCCGGTTGCCAGGCATCCGGTTCCGATCCGGACCACAATCCTCTCCGACCCCATTGAGGCGGGCATGCGAAGTGATGTCGTGATTGGCTTGCGGTCCGTCGATTCGGCTCGCCGACGGACAAGTCTGAGAACCCGACGGAATTCGCGTTCTCGTGCATCCGCAATAGGGGCGGCACGCGCTCGGTCAAAGATGCGGCCTTGAACCGGGCCGCGAGACCTCTCCGGATTCGCGCGAGCCCCCGCCGGCGACATGTCGAGCGGCTCGCTTGCTGGCCAGCCTGGGCATCGGCGGGCAGCAGCGCTGACGGGTAGCGCGCCGAACGGGGCAAGCTCGAACTCTTGACGGGGGGCGGATCCGACGCGTCGGCGGCGGTGAGAAACCACGCGTTCGCGCCAGGCGGTATCGTCGGGACGAGATGGGGGGCCGACGACCGTGCGGGTGAAACGGACCGAGACGGCCCACTTCGACGGCAGCGTGGTCAGCCGTGATTCGTTACACGGGGAGCATGTCCAGCAGCTCCGCCGCTCAAGCTCATGCCGAGCGACCGCTCTACTTGATCGCGACACTTCGGCTGCCGCGCGCGACGTTCACGGCGGACGACATGGCCTTTCTCGGGGCCTGGAACCGCGTCGTGGCCTCAGAGCAATGCGACGCCGAGAGCATCGTCCGAGGCTTGTACGCGGGGCTGCGCGGTCATGGGAGCTTTCGCAACGTGTGTCGGGTATGTCTCGCTCGCTGTACTATGGGGACCCACCAGCTTGAGGTGCTCGCTTCGATCAACGGACCCGAAATTGCTGAGAACACGATGCAAAGCGGGTACAGCTGTTTTGTCCGCTCGGACAGTTCTTTGCTCGCGCTGCGTGAAGGAACGCTACGGATCTATGATGACGCATCTCGAGTGTCGGAGTCATTCGCGGCGGTGGGAAAACCCGTGCAGCGATCGATTGCTCGCATCGGCCGAATGGGGATCAAGTCTGGCGTGTGCATGCCGCTGCGCGTGGGAGTCGAACGCGGGTTTCTGTTCTTGAACTCCGCAGAACCCGGCGAGTTCTCCAACCTTTCGGATACCGACTGCGCGGTGCTTTCCCTATCGGCTTCCCTGGCCAAACTCGCGCTTAGTGTGAACGGCCAGCTTCTCGCCGTGCCGCCGAAGCCGCGCGCTTCCCCGGCCAAACCGTTCTCCGGCGAGCACTTGGCGGAGGCGCTCGCCCATCGCTTCGCGGTAGAGGGCGGCCTGTCCACCGACATCGAGGTGGACGCGCCTTTGCAAGGCAAGACACTCGTTGCTCACGAGAATCTCGCGGAGCTGCTCGTGACCGCGTTGTGCTCGGCCACGGACCGAACTCCGGACGAACTTCGCGTGTCAGCGGTGCAACGTGACGACTTCGCGGAGATCTCGGTGTCCGCACACGACACCGTGAGCCCACCGGTCTTGGCGATGCCATACCTCCAGCGGCTGGCGGCCTTGCTCGGCTATCGGATCGACGTCGCCGCGGACTGCCTGGCGATTCGGTTTCCTATCGATGCGCCCGCGCCCGGGGCGGACTACTCTGTCTAGAACCCTGCGTGCCAACCTCGTTTGAGACGTTTTCTGGCTGAGATTCAGTGAAGGGGCGAGAATCGCGTACGGCCACTGGATGGACCCGATGATCGAGATGACCAACGACCCCGACATGCGGACGATGGGGTCGGATCCCGTCGTGATTGCGAAGACGGTTGAAACAGCGACGACCGCCAGACGGCCGAGGACGCGGTACCGGAAGGGGCGGATGGCCAGATTCATGAGCGGCGATCGGAACGTGCTCGGGGGCCGAGCGTTCGATCGGATGATCATGCGGAGCATGCGCAAGCGTCAGACCGGCGCCCGCTAGGCGCGGCGAGCCGCAAACGGCGGTCTCACCGATCCAGCGCGTTCGTACCCTGGCAGGAGCCGGGGTTGGCAACGGCCGGCTCGGGGCTCGAAAAGAATCGCTCAGATCTCGCGGATCGACCCACGATACCCGATCGAAAACTCGACCCGAGGCACGTGGAGGTCGAGAGGCTTCATGCAATGCGTGGCAACTTCAATAATCCCGTTCTTCTGTCTGTTCCTTGCGGGAGCCACTACGACTTCGTGTGACGCGGAGTCACGGAACGCGGACGTCGCAGAACGACTGCTTTCTGGCCCATCGTTTGTCTCCAAGAACGTTCTCAAACACGTGTCTTGGGTCCCCGAGATCGATGAGGTCGTGGACACGCCGCCGGTTTCCCTCGAATTTTCACGAGGAATCCAAGTCCTGGGTGGCGAAGTCGCCTGCAACGACTTCCGGGCGAACTACGTCATCTCGGACGACCGCTTGTCCACGTCGAACTTCTCCTCAAGCGACGCCGAATGCGGAGGCGGGCCGTACGACAACGTGTGGCATGTTTCGTTTGTCACCTCCGGACAACCTCTCGTTGTCTTTGAGGGCGAAGACCTCGTACTGGAAAACGACGAGTACAAGGTTACCTACCGCTGCACGGGCTGTTGACCAGTTGCTCCACGTCAGAAGATCCAACCCATCGCATGCAGCAAGCCCGCTTTTCCTGCTGTGTCACTGGCGACGAGAGCAAACCAGTATTGTTCACCGGCGCGGCCGTGCAGATAAGCCGTGAACGCGGCGCGGATGGTCGCGGGCGCGCGTCGGGATTCGGGCTGGCTCGAGCCGTCACTTGAGCCGCGAATCGCCTCGCGCCGAAGCCGGATGAAGCGACGACTCGCGAGGTCGCATGCGCATGCGCATGTGCCCACGGCCAGCGCTTAGTCGTTCAAGTGCCGGTGCAGAAACCACGCCACAAGCTCGCGCTCCATTCGGTGCTGGTCGGGGCGAGCTTCGCGGTCGGGGTAGCTGTGCCCTTCATAGTTGAAATGCAAGAAATTGGCCGCGATGTTGGACGTCTGAATGCGAGACACGGCGTGCTGCAGCTCCTCGGTTGACGTCACCACGGCGTCGATCACCGGTCGTCCTGACCTCAATACGCGCTCGGCGGAGGCTCGCACCCCATTCAACGAACCCCAGGCCGGGTCAGAGAGGAACGCGATGGACAAAAGGGGCCCACGGTACTCCTCGATCGCGATGGGCCGACCCTGCGGCGGGATCATGGCGCCGTAGGTCCAAGCGGCGTCGCTCGATGCATGGATTTCCTTACCTGCGATGATGTCATTGGCCGACGCGCGGGTGAAGTTTCCGACCACGACGCCAGCTGGGGAAAGCGCGATCACGGCGTCCGGTCGGCCCGCCCCCGACGCAAGCGACGCCAGCAGCAAGGCCAGTTCGCCGCCGCGCGAGTTTCCCCACAGTCCGACCTTTTCATCGTCGACGAACGGTGTCGAACGAAGCCAGGCGATGGCTGATTCCACGATTGCATGGATGTCCACCCGGGTGAGTTCATCAGGAGGATACGCGGCGTAGCCTGCGATGTGGCTGCAGTCGAAGTAGCACAGAGCCAGCGTAACGAAGCCCATCTCCGTGAACATGCGAGCTGTGGCTGGGATGTTGCTTTGCTGTCCGAGAACCGAAGACTCGTGGTGGGGCTCATGCCAAAACCGGCCAGTTCCGCCGCTACTGCCGTGCAGCAACACGACGGCGGGATGCGTTTTCTGGTCGTCGTTCGGACGGTACAGATAGCCGGGAAAGGGCGAAGGCTCGCGGATGAACCCAGCGGCCACAAACGGAGGCGGAGCTTGGCCGCCGGGCGGGGTCGATCGGGCAGCACGAAAGCCGAGGTTGTTCGCAGTAGCGGTCCGATCCATGGCCGAGCGCGAGGCGGATCGGCACAGGCGGATCCGATTGTGCCAACTCCCGCCCCGGATCGCACGCAGAGCCGCGCGTCCACTCCGGCGCAGGCCATCGCGTTCGGCCGGCTCGCGTCGGTACGACCCCCACGGGTCCGCGACCCACTCCCACACATTCCCGTGCATGTCGAACAAGCCCCACCGGTTGGGGGCCTTCTGAGCAACGTGATGGGCCCTCGCGCGGTGAGTCTTGTCTTCGCCACACCATCCGGCGCGCTGAAGATCGGTGGGGGTGTCTCCGTGCGCGTACCGAGTGGTCGATCCGGCCCGCGCCGCATATTCCCATTGCGCCTCGGTCGGCAAGGTGAGGCCGGCCCATTCGGCGTACTGACGGGCTTCCATCCACATGATCCCCACAACGGGTTCGTCCGGCAAGACTTTGGCGGTCACCCAACCGTCCGGCGCGGTGGCGCCAGTGGCTTCGAGATAGCGCTTGTACTCAGCGTTGGTAACCTCATGCGTACCGAGATAAAACGGTTCAAGCGTGATTTGGTGGACTGGCGCCTCGGCGGGCGAGTGCCCCGGTTCGAGGTCGCTCGAACCCATCTCGAACGTTCCACCGGGGATCAAAGTCAAATGGTAGTCGCCACGCGGACTGACGATTTCGCCGGGCCATCGGTCTGGGGCCAGCTCGTGCGCCGAAGCCAACGGCGGATAGCGACGTTGTTCGGGTGTCGGTTCCGTCGATGCTTCTCGGTCCGTGGCGTCCGACTCGTCGGGTGAGAGGCATGCCGCGGCGTGAAGGGCCACCACGGCGGCGAGCGCCGCGGGCAGCCGTGATTTGTCGGCTCGGGCGAGATCCCACATTGATTGTTCTCGCATGTACAGTCGTTGTGGAGAAAGAAACCCGACAGCCACGACATGAAGAAATCGACGTTTCAAGGCGACAACCGCGCCTAGTTGTATTCACCTGCGCGGCCGTTTGCGAGGAGTACAACCCCACGAAACACGAGTCGCGGACATTGTGTGACGGCTTGCCGCCTGAGCCCCGCCGCGCGCCAGCGGGGATGGAGTTGGCGTTGCCACTCCACGTCCGCCCGCAGCCGTTCAACCGAGCGCAACCACGAGGCCCACGAGGTTGAGCGCGCCAAGCACTGACTCGGCGACGGTCCCCGATACCGTGTCGGGGCCGGGTTTCCCGTCGACGAACCGGCTGGTGATCCTGCCGACCGCGTAACCGACGAAGATCACCACCGCGACGCCGAACGACAGGGTGCGCAGCTGCGGCACCACCGCTCCCGCCAGGGCGAGGAGGCCAGCAAGCAGCGTGTAGGTGCCCATGCCTCTCATCTCGCTGAGCATGTCGACGTCGTCCGCCAACTTGATACCGGGACACGACGAGGCCCTGCTGCGGGTGCTGGTCACGATTCGTCTAGCGCCCGAAGGTGCGATTCGCGCGAAGGACATCAGCACCCAAGTGCTCAAGAGCACCAGCCACACCTCGCGGCTGATCGATCGCGCCGAAGCCTGCAAGTTGATCGAGCGTCGCCCCGATCCGAGCGATCGCCGGGCTCACCGGGTGGTGCTGACGCGGAAGGGCGAGGCGCGAATCGACGCGTATGTACCCCACGCTATCGCGTTGTTGGATCGGACCTACGGCGAGGCGTTGAGTCCGGGCGAACGCAAGGCTTTCGTGGATTTGCTGGGGCGGGTCGAGGCAACGGCGGCGAAGCTTGTGCTGGAGTTGGAGCAGCGCTCGGGCGGCACGTAGTCGGAGACCGGAGCCGCCCCTGCATCGCGCGTCTTGGTTGCTCAGCGCCGACAACCGGAACGGTTCGCCGCCGCGCCGACTGAGCGGGCCGGGGCCTATGCGGCTTTCTTGACAGCGTCGGTTTCAACGGTCGACGGATCGTCGATCGCGACCGGACAACCTTCGCGTGAGGCTCGCCCAGCCGTTCGTGTCAAGTGGCGCGGCTCGACCGGGGCCTTGATCTTGTCCAACCCCCACGCGGCAATCTCCTGCTCGCGTACCGTGTCGATCCACCGTAGTGTCGAAACCGCGACGAGGGCTTGCATCGCATGCCGTTGGGGCCGGACATCCGAGCTAGAGGGGTTCGATGACCACGGCGGTTCGCGGTACCGGACCAGGGGTCACCGTCGCCGCCAAATAGGCGTGTGTGCCCGCGACGTTGCTGGCCACGTCGGTGACTCTCCACACGGTCGGGCCCGACAGCACGCGAGTGGAGCGCTCCGACCCCCCCGAGGTGTACTCGGCGAGCCATGGGCGCGAGCCCGCAGGGAACGCGGCGTGGCCGGCCAGCCACAGATTGTCGCCTGGGCCGATCAGCAGGCCTGCGGCCGGGTTGTAGCTCGCACCCAGATCGATCTCGATGGCCCATGCTTGTGCGCCGGTCGCATCGTATCGCGCCAGCGTCGGGATCTGCGTGGCGGAGGCCCCCGGGGTCGATACCGTCGAAGCGGTCGATAGTGCAACGGTTTCGCCGGACGCTTCGATCACGACGCCGTTGCCCGTATTGGTGGCCGGGCTCAGCCCTTGATTGTCCACCCACTCGATGGTCCCCGCGGAGTCAAGTCGCGCCACCATGCCGAGCCGAGACCCCGTCCCGCTGGGCCCGAGCGAATCACCGACGACGGCGATCTGACCGGCTTCGTCGACCGCAATGGCGCGGC
Source organism: Myxococcales bacterium FL481 (assembly GCA_006508105.1). Classification (GTDB taxonomy): domain Bacteria; phylum Myxococcota_A; class Polyangia; order Nannocystales; family Nannocystaceae; genus FL481. The sequence goes on from QKPP01000002.1 coordinate 8,530, forward strand.
CGATGCTTTGGGGACGAGGCGCCACGTGAGTTGAAAACTCCAAAGCGCCACCGGCACCCACCCGAGCGAGCAGAACCGAAAAACCCCCATCGCTCGAAGCGCCTGTGACTAGAATCGCGTCGTCACCGGGCTCGACCGCCAAGCCGAGGCCGGTTTCGGTCCGCGGGGTGTCAGGGCTGACGTGCCAAACGAGCGTACCGGCCGGTGTGTAGCGGCGCACCATGAAGTTGGAGGGAGTCGACGCAAACGCACCGGGTCGCGTTGATCCGACCAGCGCGATGTCTCCCGAGGACGTCAGCGCGATGTCGTTCACGGTATCCCAAAAGCAGTTGTCCACCGCCACATCCCAGCGAACGATCGTGCCGGAGGGGTCGAGCCGACGGAGAAACCCATCGACATCATCCCCCGCAAAACCGGCGGGTCGCGCACGCGAGCCCGCCACGTAGATGTCTCCGCTCGGATCGACAGCGATCGCTTCGACCCGCTCGTCGGCCTCCTCGATGGGCACGGAGCCGTTGCATTCGTCGCAACCAATGATGTTGATATTCGTGGCCGCCACGTTATTCGTTTCGTCGGTCTCGGCTACGACGTCGAGCTCATCGACAACAGCAAGGAGATATTGGGGCCCCAACGGCGTACCGGGAGGGACGATGCTGTTGTTAATGGCGACCGGCACCGACGCGTTGGCCGGCAGCCCTGGGATCTGGTCGCGCCCGCCGACGAGCAAACGGTCGTCAGGACTCAGTTCCGGGTCGGACGACAGCCGCCACGCAACGTTGACGGTTTCGGTAATCTCGGTGTCCCCGATGTGCGCGACCGTCAGCAACGACGCGGGGCCGATGTCCTCTCCGGGACACGCTTGGGGAGGGGTCTCAACCTCCGCAATCAACAAGTCGGAGTCACAGGCGGTGAGTGTGCACAGAAAGACGAACAGGTTGCGGCGAGATAGCATCGGCGGAGCACTCCACGGGGTACCGTGAGTGAGTCCCCGGGCGAAGCGCTCCGATCGCAGAATCTTCGGCGCGAATTTGCGCGGGGAGGGTGATTCGAGACCCCGTTGGCCCAACCTCGGCGCGACCAAATATCTGTCGTGGAGAGAGCCGATGCCCCACTTCGACGACATCACGGCCCCGCCCGCCGTCCCCATTCGAGTGCTTCTGACGCCAACTCGCGACATCGGCTCGCCCCCACCGGACTGCGAGACCTCGCCGCGACCGGGCCGTCCACCTCCTCCGCGCCTCCACGCACCCAGGGGCGACCGGCCGGCGCGGCTGTTCCACGCCCGTGTCCGGCGGAGCGGGGCCGGCGCGCATGAATCCGGGCGTGACGTATGGAGCAGCTGAGAAGAAACCGCACCGGTGCGTTTCCACTTGCGCCGCGAACCGGCCTCGAAGAACATAATGGCGCTTTTCCGCGCCCTGGTCTTCATAGGGCGCTCCCTCGCCCATGAAGACCGCCGCCACTGGCTCTCTCTGTTTCCGTCTGCTGTTCCCGTTTTGCCTTGCGGCGCAACTCTCATGTAGTGACGACGGGTCCGACCCAGCAGAAACGGCGGACATGCAGGGCTACTGCAGTGTCATGTGCGAAAAGCTCGCCGAGTGCGACCTCTGGTCCGGCCAGTCACAAAGCCAATGTGAGCAGTCGTGTAGGTCCACTGACGGCGACTCGAGTTGCGAGGTCACCCAGGTCGAGGCGGAAGCCTGCATCTTCGCGCTCGAGTCGGGCACATGTGAGGAGTTCATGGAGGCGCCGCCGCCGGAATGTGATCTCTGCCCCGAAAGCGGGGTCGGAGATAGCGACGCCGACGGAAATGGCGACGCCGACGAAGATAGCGACGCCGACGAAGACAGCGACGCCGACGAAGATGGCGACGCCGACGAAGATAGCGACGCCGACGAAGATAGCGACGCCGACGAAGATAGCGACGCCGACGAAAATAGCGACGCCGGGTGCCTCGAGGACGGATCGGGCTTTCTCAAGGTGACGTTCGACGGCGCGTTGCACGGTGTTGTGGATGCCGGAAATGAGATCGGTTGTGGCTTCGTGGGTTCGTGGTACGCGAAAACGGGGACTCTCAACCTGACGACGACGGCGCCGATGACCACCGATGCGCTTGGTGTCACGATCAGTTTGACTCAACTTGTCGAGGGCATGCCCGCGACAGGACTACCCGCGACCGTCACGGTTTCCACCGGCGGCGGAGCGCCGGGCGTGTGGCAGGGTTCCTGTTCCGCAGACATCACGGCTTTTGACCAGATCGATGGGCGTTCGGACGCCCGCGTGTACGCGTTGGGCGGTTCACTCGAATGCACCGCTCCGCTGGCGTCGTTGGTCTCCGGTGATCCGGTCACGATCGGAGACGCTGAGTTTAGAGGCGCTGCGGTCTATCTCGACTGGAGCTGACGACGGGGCCCGCCAGCGGGCGCGAGGGCGACTCGTTCGCGCCCGACTTTGCGTGCTCCGAGCGCCGAAGGGCCCCGCGAAACCGCCGGTACAACCCCGTGGACGCCAGCCCGCGCCGGCTCGTGAAATCGGCGTCGTCTGACCCGTCGAGGTTGTGTCGCTCGGCTGTCATGAAGCACGGGCCCGCTTCCCGATGCGACCGGGTCAGTCCACCGACATGCTCCGGCGACTCGCGAGTCGCCGCCGCCGGGCAAGCACGACGCCTCCCAGGACCAACAGGCTGAATGGCGAGGAGCCGGGCATGGACTGGCAGTCGCCGCAGCCGTCCTCGTCCGATTCAGGCTCCGGTCCGACGGCATCCGAATCGTACGCGGTGTCCGACGCACTCGCCAGGTCGCCTGTTTCGCCAAGTGTGTCGCCGAGGCCGTCGTCGTCGTCGTCGTAACCGTCAGGGTCATCGTCATCGCCGCTACTTGTCGCGGTTGAGCTCGCGTTGTCCTCACCGGTGCCGCCGGTATCTGTGGCTTCGCCCGTGGCCTCGTTTTTCTCGTCAGCGTCGTCGTCGTCGTCGTCGGCGGCATCATCGTCGTCGGCGTCATCGTCGTCGTCGGCGGCGTCATCGTCGTCGGCGGCGTCATCGTCGTCGGCGGCGTCATCGTCGTCGTCAGCGTCGCTGCCGGTGGCGGTCGAGCTCTCGCTGTCTGCACCGGTGTCGTCGGTACCCGGGTCCTCGCCTGTGTCGTCGTCGTCGTCGGCGGCGTCCCCATCGTCCAAGTCGGCCATGATATCGCAAACGTTCCCGACACCGTTGCCGTCGTCGTCTTCTTGGAGTGGGTTCGTGGCATTCGGGCAGTTGTCGATGTCGCCGCATACGCCGTCGGCGTCGCAGTCGTTACCTGAGTCCTCCGGGCAGTCGTCGCACGCGTCGCCCATCCCATCGCTATCCGCGTCCAGTTGATCGTGGTCGACCACGAGGGGGCAAACGTCGTCGCGGTTGCAAATTCCATCCTCGTCCGCGTCGATAATGCAGGTGCAAGCATCGCCTTCGCCGTCGCCGTCCTCGTCAGCCTGGTCGGGATTCGGCAGGTTGGGACAATTGTCCACGTCCCCGCAGTGATCGTCCCGGTCGACGTCGTTGTGCTCGTCTAGCGGACAGTCGTCGCAGGCGTTCCCCAGCCCGTCGCCGTCGTCGTCGGCCTGCTCCGGGTTCGGTGTTTGGGGACAGTTGTCCTCATCATCAGGGATTCCGTCCGCGTCGTCGTCCCGATCACACGCGTCACCCAAGCCGGCGCCGTCGGTGTCGGTCTGCTCGGTGTTGGCGACGTCGGGGCAGTTGTCTTCGGTGTGACAGACGCCATCTTCGTCTGGATCGTTGACCGCGTCGCCGGGACAGGGGTCGCAGGCATCACCGATCCAGTCCGAGTCTTCGTCGGCTTGGTCAGGGTTGTACCACGCAGGGCAGTTGTCCTCGAGGTCGTCGATGCCGTCGTTGTCGTCATCGTGGTCGCAGGCGTCGCCTGTGCCGTCGGTGTCGCTATCGGATTGCTCGGGGTTCGCTACTTCCGGGCAGTTGTCGTTGGCGCCGCAGATCCGATCGCCGTCAAGATCTGCGGCGGGGTCATCAGGGCAGGGATCGCAAGCGTCGCCGAGCGAGTCGTGATCAGCATCGCTTTGAGTGGGATTGGCAACATCCGGGCAGTTGTCGCGATCGCCGCAGATCCCGTCGTTGTCCTGGTCGTTGTCGGGGTCGTAAGGGCAAGAGTCCTCGTTCGCGCACAGCCCGTCGCGGTCCTGGTCGTTGTCGGGATCCGTGGGGCAGGTGTCGCAGGCGTCGCCCACCCCATCGGCATCGCCGTCGGCCTGGGCCCAGTTCGGGCTGTGGGGGCAGTTGTCGAGGTCTCCGCAAACGCCGTCCCCGTCGGCGTCATCTTGGGGGTCCGACGGGCACGGGTCGCACAAGTCGCCCACCCCGTCGCCGTCGCCGTCGGCTTGTCCGGAGTTCGCTCGATCCGGGCAGTTGTCCGAGTCGCTGCAGACGCCATCGCCGTCCGTGTCGGTGCTGCCCGGCTCGTCACAGACGTCACACGCATCACCGACACCGTCGCCGTCTGCATCTTGCTGGTCGGCGTTGTGAGTGGCCGGGCAGTTGTCGATGTCGCCGCAGATCCCATCGCTGTCGGCATCGTCGGCCGGATCGGCGGGACAGGTATCGCAAGCGTCCCCGTGGCCGTCGCCGTCTGTATCGGCTTGGTCGCCGTTGGCCGTGTCGGGACAGTTGTCGGCCTCGGCGCAGCGACCGTCTGCGTCGGCATCGTTTGCTGCGTCCGCGGGGCAGCTGTCACACAGGTCGCCGATCCCGTCGGCGTCGGCATCGGCCTGGTCGCTGTTGGCGGTGTCGGGACAATTGTCGAGGTCTCTACATACACCGTCGGCATCGTTGTCGTCGGTCGCGTCGTCTGGGCAGGCGTCACAGGCGTCACCGTGGCCGTCCGCGTCAGCGTCAACCTGGCTTGGGTTGCTTTGGGCGGGGCAGTTGTCGACATCACCGCAGACACCGTCGGCGTCCCCGTCGTTGGCGGGGTCGTTGCTGCAGGGGTCACAGGCGTCACCGATCCCGTCCGAGTCGGCATCGGACTGCGCCGGGTTGGCAACGGTCGGGCAGTTGTCGAGGTCGGCACAGGCCCCGTCTCCATCGCTATCGTTGTCCGCGTCCTGCGGGCAACGATCGCACGCGTCTCCCCATCCATCGCTATCGCTGTCGGCCTGCGAAGCGTTGGCCTGGGAGGGACAGTTGTCCACGTCGCTGCAGACCCCATCGTCGTCCGGATCGTCGGAGGCGTCGTTGGGGCAGCTATCGCAGGCATTGCCAGTACCGTCGCCGTCGCTGTCCGTCTGCGACGCGTTCGAGATCCCCGGACAGTTATCGAGGTCTTCGCACACACCGTCGGCGTCGGCGTCGTTGCCGGCATCGTTGGGGCAACTGTCGCATACATCACCGTCGCCGTCCGAGTCCATGTCGCTTTGGGAGCTGTTCGCTTGCCCTGGGCAGTTGTCGATATCGCCACAGACACCATCGGCGTCGACATCATTGTTGGTATCGTTGGGGCACAAATCACAAGCGTCGCCAATCCCGTCGCCGTCGTTGTCGTCCTGCCCGGCATTGGAAAGCGACGGACAGTTGTCGATATTCGCACAGATCCCGTCGCCGTCCGCGTCGTTGTTGGCGTCCTCAGGACATGCATCGCAGGCGTCTCCGATGCCGTCCGCGTCCCCATCGCGTTGGGTTGGGTTCGCCACGGCCGGGCAGTTGTCCGCACTGTCACAGGTGCCGTCGCTGTCCACATCGTCGTTGGCGTCGTTCGGACATGAGTCACACGCATCCCCGCGCCCATCGGCATCAAGGTCGGATTGCGATGGGTTCGCGGTGCCGGGACAGTTGTCAATGTCGCCACACACGCCGTCGGCATCGGCGTCGTTCGAAGCATCGTTGGCGCACGCATCGCAGGCGTCGCCGGCCCCATCGGCGTCGGAATCGACCTGCGCTGCGTTCGGCGTCGAGGGGCAGTTGTCCGCACTACCGCAGATGCCATCTGCATCGCTGTCGTTATCGGAGTCTGCGGGGCAAGCATCACAAAGGTCACCGACACCGTCTGAGTCCGCGTCTGTTTGGGCGGGGTTGGCGTGAGAAGGGCAGTTGTCGTTGCTGTCGCACACGCCGTCTGCGTCGCTATCCCCGTTCACGTCGTGCGGGCAGGTGTCGCAAGCGTCCCCTGCCCCATCGCCGTCCACGTCCTCTTGGGCCGGGTTGGAGGTACCGGGGCAGTTGTCGATATTGCCGCAGACCCCGTCGGCGTCGGCATCGTTTGCCGCATCGGCTGCACACGGGTCGCAGCTGTCTCCGAGCCCGTCCGCGTCGAGGTCCACTTGGGAGGAGTTTGCGTGGACGGGGCAATTGTCGACGTCACCGCAAACGCCGTCACCGTCGACGTCATTGTTTGGGTCCGATGGGCAGAGATCGCAGGCGTCCCCCACGGCATCCGCGTCAGCGTCGGCCTGATCGGCATTGGCTGTCTCGCTGCAGTTGTCGACGTCTCCGCACACGCCGTCACCGTCCAGATCGTCCGCAGCATCGGCGGGGCAGACATCGCAAGTATCACCCGACCCATCGGCGTCGGCGTCAGCTTGGTCCGCATTGCTGTCCGAAGGACAGTTGTCGACGTCGCCACAGATCCCATCGGCGTCGGCGTCATCGTCGGCGTCGGCCGGGCACGGGTCACAGGCATCCCCCGCGAGGTCACCATCCGTGTCGGTTTGCGCCGCGTTGTGGTCAGAGAGGCAGTTGTCACAGGCATCACCGACACCGTCTTCGTCGAGGTCGGTCTGGTCGATGTTGTCATCCGACGGACAGTTGTCGCACGCATCACCGAGCGTGTCGGCATCGTTGTTCGCCTGCTCGGGATTGCTGTCGTCGGGGCAATTGTCGCAGGCTTCTCCGACGCCGTCCTCGTCTGTGTCCTCTTGGTCCGCGTTCGCGGAAATGGGGCAATTGTCACAGACGTCGCCGACTCCGTCGAGGTCCCCATCGATCTGCTCGGCGTTGGTATCATCTGGGCAGTTGTCGCAGGCGTCGCCAACTCCATCGTCGTCGGTATCTGCTTGACTCGGGTTCGGCGTCGAGGGGCAGTTGTCGGTATCCCCGCAGACCCCGTCGCCATCGAAGTCGTCTGAGATGTCGGCCGGACAAGTGTCGCAAGCGTCGCCGATCCCGTCGCCATCGCTGTCGGTCTGCGCTGCGTTTGCATGCGCCAGGCAGTTGTCGCAGCTGTCGCCAATGCCGTCGCCGTCGCTGTCCGCTTGAGACGCGTTGGCCGCCGCGGGGCAGTTGTCGCAGGCGTCGCCGACCGAATCGGCGTCCGAATCGGCTTGTGAGGAGTTGCTCGTCAATGAGCAGTTGTCGACATCACCGCAGATTCCGTCCGAGTCGGCGTCGTCGTCCGGGTCGTCGGGACACAGGTCGCAAGCATCGCCGGAGCCGTCGGCGTCCGTGTCGGCCTGCGAGACGTTGCTAGATGCCGGGCAGTTGTCGCAGCTGTCGCCGATCCCGTCCGCATCGGAGTCGGCCTGAGATGCGTTGCTGTTGTCGGGGCAGCTATCGCAGGCATCGCCGATCCCGTCGCCGTCAGCATCCGCTTGAGAAGCGTTGTCTGTCGAGGGGCAGTTGTCGCAGGTGTCGCCGACCCCGTCCGCATCGGAGTCAGTCTGCGACGTGTTTGCTACCGACCCACAGTTGTCGCAGCCATCGCCAATCCCATCGCCGTCGGCATCGGTCTGAGACGTGTTGTGGATTGCGGGGCAGTTGTCTACATCACCACAGACCCCATCGGCGTCGGCGTCGTCCGCCGCGTCGTTTGGACAGGAATCACAGGCGTCGCCGGCTCCATCCGAGTCGGAGTCGCTCTGGGAGGCGTTGCTAGACGCCGGGCAGTTGTCGCAACTATCACCGACGCTGTCCGAGTCGGCATCGCTCTGGGCGGGGTTGCTTGCCGATGAGCAGTTGTCGCAAGCGTCGCCAACCCCGTCGGAGTCGGAATCGTCTTGCGAGGGGTTGCTCGTAGCGGGGCAGTTGTCGATGTCACCGCAAATGCCATCGGAATCGGCATCATCGCTTATGTCATTGGGGCAACTGTCACAGGGATCCCCGGCGCCGTCCGAATCGGCGTCGGTTTGGGATGGATTGCTAGTCGTGGGGCAGTTGTCGCAGGCATCGCCCAACGAGTCGGCATCGGAATCCGTTTGGCTCGCGTTGCTTGTGGAGGAACAGTTGTCGCAGGCGTCGCCGACCCCGTCCGAGTCGGCGTCGGCCTGGAGACCATTGCTCGTCGAGGGGCAGTTGTCGACATCGCCACAGACTCCGTCGGAGTCTGCATCATCGCCCGGATCGTTCGGACATAGGTCACAGGCATCGCCCGCCCCGTCCGAGTCGGCGTCGGTCTGGGATACGTTGCCGCTCGCGGGGCAGTTGTCGCAAGCATCCCCGACACCATCGAAGTCCGAGTCGGTCTGAGCCGCGTTGCCTGTGGAGGAGCAGTTGTCGCAAGCATCCCCGACGCCGTCGGAGTCCAGGTCAGCTTGAGAGGCGTTGCTTGTCGCGGGGCAGTTGTCCACGTCGCCGCAGACACCGTCGGAATCCGTATCGTCATTGGCGTCACCCGGGCAGCTATCACATGCGTCGCCAAGTCCGTCGGCGTCGGAGTCGCTTTGAGTGGCGTTGCTTGTAGACGAGCAGTTGTCGCACGCGTCGCCCACCCCGTCCGAGTCCGAATCGGCTTGGGAAGCGTTGCTAGTCGAGGCACAATTGTCGCAAGCATCTCCGACGCCGTCGGAGTCTGAGTCCGCCTGAGAAGCGTTGCTCGTGGACGGGCAGTTGTCGACGTCTCCGCATACGCCGTCGGCGTCAGTATCATCGTTGGCATCGTGGGGGCAGCTGTCGCACGCGTCGCCCGTCCCGTCGGAGTCGCCGTCCGCTTGGGAGGCATTGCTTGTGGCGGAGCAGTTGTCGCAAGCATCGCCCACGCCGTCGGAATCGGCGTCGGCTTGAGAAACGTTGCTGGTCGAGGAACAGTTGTCACAGGCGTCACCGATGCCATCGGAGTCTGAGTCGGCTTGCGCGGCGTTGCTGATCGCCGGACAATTGTCCGTATCCCCGCAGACGCCATCGGAGTCTGAGTCGTCGTCGGGATCTTGGGGGCAAGAGTCGCAGGCATCGCCGCTACCGTCGGAATCAGAATCAATCTGAGATGCGTTGCTGGTCGAGGGGCAGTTGTCCACGTCGCCACAGATCCCATCGGCGTCCGTATCGTCGTTGGCGTCGTTGGGGCAGCTATCGCAGGCGTCACCAGCCCCGTCGGAGTCGGCGTCGCCTTGTGAAGCGTTGCTTGTGGCGGGACAATTGTCACAAGCATCTCCAGCGCCGTCGGAATCAGAATCTGTCTGCAATCCGTTGCTTGAGGACGAGCAGTTGTCGCATGCATCGCCTACGCCATCGGAGTCCGAGTCCGTCTGAGAGGCATTGCTCGTCGACGGGC
>QKPP01000098.1:0-16900 GCA_006508105.1 Myxococcales bacterium FL481
GGGCGGCGGCGCGAGGACGCGAGCCCAGGGCTCACAGCGCACGAGGGCGCCCGTGATAGCGTGGGCGCCAGGGATGGACACTTCGCGCAACGTCAAAATCACGCGACCCGGCTACGACAAGCTTCAAGCCGAGATCAAATGGCTGTGGACGGTCGAGCGCCCGCGCGTCACGGCCGAGGTCGAAGCCGCCGCGGCGCTGGGTGATCGATCGGAGAACGCCGAATACATCTACGGCAAGAAGCGACTGCGTGAGATCGATCGTCGTTTGCAGTTCCTGTCCAAGAAGATGGAGCGGTTGTGGGTGGTTGATCCCGGGTCCCACGGTCGTCCCGGTCGCGCGGATTTCGGTGCGTTCGTGACGATTGAAGACGAGCAGGGCGGTCAGCGGACCTACCAGTTGGTGGGGCCGGACGAGGTCGATGCCGACGCGGGTCGGATCAGCATCGACTCTCCAGTCGGAAAGGCCCTGCTCGGTCGCGAGGTCGACGATGAGGTCGACGTGATGCGACCCAAAGGTCCTACCGTACTGACCGTCATCGACATCGCCTATCGTTGACGGGCCCACACGGAACATCGCTCACACGCGAACCTCGCAACCTGAGCTTTCGCACGTTTTGGCGCGGTGGCGACCCGTTCACACCACGTCGGCGGGCCGTGGTGGGTGGTACGCTCGGTCCGGCGCAGGTTCGAGCCGGAGTGTATGGCCCTCACATGGTCGAGCGCTGAGCCACAGGAGGAACCCCGATGCGATTCACCAAGGCTTTCGTACCAGCTCGTGGCTACTGGTCTTCCCCGTTTTGCAAATGGCAGGGCAAGTTCTCGAGCCTGCACCCGGTGCATTTCGCCGCCGATGTCACCCGTCGTGCGCTCGCCGCACGACGCATCGCGGCAGACCAGCTCGACGCCGTGGTGTTCGGCGCGACGGTGCCAAGTCGGCATGTGTTCTACGGCGCGCCGTGGCTTGCCGCCCTCATCGGCGCGGAGGGGGTCACCGGGGCGAACGTCAGCCAGGCGTGCGCGACTTCAGCGGTGGCCGTTGCCCATGCGGCGTCCCGCATCGAGTGCGGGGGTGCGCGGTCGATCGCGGTGGTGCTTGCGGATCGCTGCAGCAACGGGCCTCACCTCTACTACCCCAACCCCATGGCGCCTGGCGGGCGCGGGGATGCGGAAGACTGGGTGTGGGACTCATTCAATCACGACCCTTGGGCCAAGAACGCGATGATCGAGACGGCGGAGACGGTGGCCAAGGAGGCCGGCATTTCACGGGAGGCCCAGGACGCCCTGGCGCTAGAACGCTACGAGCAGTACCGACAAGGCGTGGCGTCGGGCTTTCATCGCGGATTCATGGTGGCGCCGTACGAGGTCAATCCCACTGGCCGCAAGGTTGTGGCCACGGTCGAACACGACGAGGGGGTGTTTGCGACGACCGAGGCGGGGTTGGCCAAACTGCGGCCGGTGCTGCGCGACGGCTCGGTGACATTCGGCACCCAGACGTTCCCCGCTGACGGCAATGCCGGGATGGTGATCTGCGATCGTGAACGCGCCACGGAGCTGGGCGGCGGTGAGTCCCCGGTTGAGCTGCTCGCGTTTGCCGAGGCTCGGGTGGAGAAGGGCAAAATGGCGAAGGCCGTCGTGCCGGCCGCTCGAAAGGCCTTGGACGCGGCCGGGGTGGCCTTGCGCGATGTGGCTGTCATCAAGACCCACAATCCGTTCGCGGTCAACGACCTCTACTTCGCGCAGCAGTTGGGCATCGACACGGCGTCGTTCAACCAGCACGGTTCGTCGCTCGTGTTCGGGCACCCGCAGGGCCCCACCGGCGCCCGGCTCATGGCTGAAGGGATCGAGCAGGCTCGGGCCCGCGGCGGCGGTCTGGTGCTGTTTGCCGGTTGCGCGGCAGGAGACACCGCGGCTGCCGTGGTGTGGCGTGTCTAGCGCAGATTGCGCAATCGCCGACCTCTTCCGGTCTTGAGGCCGGGAAGCGAGCCCCGCGCGTTTTCAGGTGGCGCTCGTGCCGTGATGCCGCGAGCCGACGGGCCGGGCACGGCGCGAACCGACCGCACGTCGCGGCCAGATGCGAAGATGTTGGCACCGATGCCCACGCGTGGTCCTCGGAGGGCGGGCAGGGTCTATTGCGGAAATCGCGCTAGTCGTGGGGCGGACTCGTCACCGAACATCAGTGCGTGCGTAGGTCCGGGTAGCGCCGCGCATGAACCTCTTTCGTCACGCTCGCTGGAACCGCTGGTTGCTCGCCGCCCAGGGCGGGGATCGCCGGGCCTTTCGGGATTTGTATCGTGAGCTGTATCCCGACGTGGTCCGCTTCGTGGCTCGGCGGGTGGGGAACGCGGCCGACCGGGAAGACATCGTCGCCATCGTGTTCCATCGCGTGGTTGAGCGCCTGGATCACTTCGATCCCGGGCGCGGCACGGTTCGGGCCTGGGTACTGACCATCGCCCGCAACGCGGTCATCGACCATGTCCGGCGCCGTCGCAACCATGCTGCGCTGGACGAGGTCGTGCTCGCGGAGTTCGGCTGTCCGGTCGAGCGGCTGGCGGCGGATGAGGTGAGTCGCCGGGTCCGCGCGTGGCTTGATGGCCAAGCGACCGAGCTCAAGGAGATGTACGTTTTGCGGTACGGGGACGGTTTGCGGCACCGCGAGATCGCCGACGTCCTCGGTTTGAGCGAATCGGCCGTCAAGCAACGTTTCTCTCGATCGCTACGCGAGTTGAGGCTGCATTTGCGTTCCATGGCATCGGAGGTCGACTATGCTACCTAGGCGGTTGTCCGCACGACTGCGCGGCCTGTTCTCGCCGTCGCTCGAGCCCTTTCGCGCTCGTCATCGCGACGAGCTGGAGGGGCAGTTGCTAGAGCGCTTCGAGCAGCGTCGGACAGTTGAGTCGGGACCCAGGCGTGTACCGTGGGTTCTCAAGCGCGTCGCGGTCGCGGTCGCGCTCGGAGCGGCCACCGCTTCGGCTTGCCGAATGCCCGTCGGTTACGAGCTCGAACTCGGCGAGCGACTCGCCGTGATGCTGCCCGCCGCGGCCAAAGACACCCTGGACTTGCCCGGCATGGCCGCGTTTATCGAGCGGTCGTTTGAAATGGAAGAATTGTCGATGGAGGTCCGGGTCGAGCAGCGCCTCGGGGTCCAGGGACACGAGGACGCGACCGCCGGCACGCTGCGACTGGAGTGGGGCTGGGTCGGACAAACGGACGCAGACGAGGTGTGGACGGCCCTGGCGACCGCCTTTCCCGTGGTCGCCACGGCGCGGATCGAAGCAGAGCCGCTTGAGAGCCGGGTGGAGGGGACGCTAGGGGGCTTTTTGACCCACGAGGTCCTGGACGTTGTTATCGACGAACGCGGGGTTGAGGCGGCGAAGGGGCTGATCATCGAGGAGCTCGCCGCGCGCGGAGTGGACGGTTCGGCCTCGGTTGAGGTTGAACGCGCTGCGGACGGCGAGCGCACTCGAGTCGAGGTTCGTGTCGAGTCCGATTTCGTGCCGTAGTCCGAGCGAGGTGAGCTGCCTTGCCACGGCTCGTGCCGCTGTAGGCCGTGTGGGCGGCGCCGGTGCTTGTTGACGTGGTGCTCGCGCGCTCTACACAACACGCTGGAAGCCTCTCCCCCGTGTCCGACGACTCGACCAACAAGCCGCTTTCAATTCCCTCACCGCCGCGGGTGCTCGCCGCAGTCATCAGCGCTGCGTCCGGGCCGGAGGCCAGCATACCGCGACTCGCCGAGCTCGTCGGGAGCGATCCCGCATTTGCGGTGCAGGTACTCAAGATCGTGAACTCCTCGCTGTACAGCCGCGGGAGCAAGATCACTTCGATCGACCGGGCCGTCTCGGTGCTCGGCACCCGGGCGCTGCGCAACGTCGCGTTGTGTGCGGCGACGACAAGCTGCGTGCGTGATCGCGAGTTGGGAGATTTTGATCTAGGTCGGTTCTGGGAAGACTCGGTGCGCCGCGCGGTTGTCGGACAGATCCTCGCCAGTCGGGACAAGGGCTATGGGGTCGCCCCCATGGAGGCCTTCACCGTGGGGTTGTTGCAAGACATCGGTCTGCTCGCTCTGATCAAGACGCACCCCGAACTCGGCGGGGATTGGATGGAGGTCGTCGACCAGTCAGCCGAGGCGCGTCGGGAGCGGGAGATTGATATGTTCGGCCAAAGTCACGATGAAGCCGGGGCCGCTCTCGCCGAAGGCTGGGAGCTTCCCGAGGAGCTGGCCGTGCCGATGTGTTACCACCACAACCCCGACAAAGCTCCCGAGCCCCTGCGCGGGGCGTGCGTGCTCAACCATCGCGCCGAGCTCATCGCCTCGGTCTTCACCTGCGCCGATCGGGGGGCCGCGCTCACGCGAGCCCGGCGAGAGCTGCACGACGGCGCGGGGATGAGTGAGGGAGATGTCGATCAGCTGATCAACGAGACATCGGATCGCGTCAAAGAAGCCGCGAGCACGTTGGGCTTCGACGTCGGTGCTCAACCGTCGCTCGAGGAGATCCTCGTGCAGGTGAATCGAGGCCTGTCGGAGATGAACCTCAGCTACGAGGAGGTCGTCAAGCAACTCGAGCAGGCCCTTGCCGAAAAGGAAACGCTCACGCGTGAGTTGGAAGCCCGCAACCGCATGCTCGAACAGCTCAGCGTGACAGACGCGCTGACGGGCCTTCCCAATCGTCGCGCGTTTTGGGGGCGGTTAGCCTACGATCTCGGCCGAACCTCGCGAGGGGGGGCGTTGGTGCTGTTCGTCGGCGATGTGGACCACTTCAAGCGGGTCAATGACACATGGGGGCACGAGTACGGGGATAAGGTGCTGCAAGCGATTTCGTTGGCTCTCGGCAAAGCGGTGCGCGAGCAGGATCTGGTGGCGCGGGTCGGTGGGGAGGAGTTTGCGATTTTGTTACCGGGTACCGATCGGCCGGGCGGGCACGTCGTGGCCAAAAAACTGCTCTCGTCGGTCGCCTCGACGAGTGTGGAGGACGACAAAGGCGAGCCCCATCGGTTCACAATTTCATTGGGCATGGCGACCGCGGTCGGGCCCTACACCGGCAAGTTCGATTCCGACGAGCTCGCCAAACGCTTGTACAAGGCCGCCGATGCGGCTTTGTACGCGGCGAAGCGGTCGGGCCGGAATCGTGCCGTCGAAAGCGAGCGCGCCGTGGGCTGGACGCCACCGGTGGCGGCGGCTCTCAAAGTGGCGAAAGCGAGCTGAACGCGACGGCACTCGCGACTCGAGAGCGCGGGTCGCCGGGTCTGCTCGCCAAGTCGAGCAGCCGCGTCGTGCCGCGACCGCGACCGCGCGGTAGATCGGGCGCGTGGCTACAGCGCGCCGACGGCGTGGAGCATCACCAGGGCGATCGTGATGGGCACCAAAAAGCGGAGCAACTGCAACCACGCGAGATAGACCTGGCCCGCTCCCCCGAGACTCGTGCCGCGGTCGAAGGCGACGCGGCGGGCCTCATCGCCCACCCGCCAGGCCATGAACAAGGCGGTGAGTAGGCCCCCAAGGGGGAGCATCCAGTTGCTGACCAGGTAGTCCAAGCTATCGAACCAGTTGCGACCCACGAGGCCGTGCTCGTCCGCCATAAACGGTGCGGCGGACATGCTCAATGCCGACGGCACACCGAACAGGGTAATCGCTCCACCGAGCACCAGCGTGGCCTGGCGTCGCGTCCATCCCCGCTCGTCGATGAAGTAGGCGCACACGACTTCGAGCAGCGAGATGGCGCTGGTCAACGCCGCGAAGGTCAGGAGCAAAAAGAAGATGACCGTGAGGGAGCTGGCTCCAGGCAGCGTCGACAGGGCAACGGGGATGTTTTGGAACACCAAACCCGGCCCTGCACTCGGCTCCATGCCGTAGGAGAAGGTGATCGGGAAAAGCACCAGGCAGGCCATCAGAGCCACGCCAGTGTCCAGTAGCGTGATGGCGATCGACGTGGTGATGAAGTCGTCGCGTTGACGCATGTAGCTGCCGTAGGTCAACATGGCGCCCATGCCCAAACTCAGGGTGAAGAAGCTGTGCCCCAGCGCTTCGAGCACGCCGTCTCGGGTCAACGCTTCGGCATGGAATCCGAACACGAAGTCGAATGCGGGGCCGAACCCGTCGAGTCCCGTGCAATAGAGCAAAAGCCCTGCGAGCATGCCCAGTAGCGCCGGCATCAGCACCCGCGCGGCTCGTTCGAGCCCGCGTTGGATGCCGCCGAGCACGATGATCATGGTCAACGCCATGAACGCCACGTGCCACGCGATATTGACCGGTCCGTCGCTGCGCAGCGCGTTGAATACGGCCGGGAGGTGTTCCGCGTCCACGGCGGTCAATCCGCCCGACAAGGCCAGCCACACGTAGTGCAAGGTCCATCCTGCCACCACGCTGTAGAACGACAGCATCATGAACGCCGCCAGCACGCCGAGCCAACCGGCGAGCACCCAACCGCTACGCGGCGACGAGAGTTTGGCGTAGGTGCCGACCGTGGACGATTGGCCCATGCGGCCCAACAACGTTTCCGCGAGCATGATCGGCAGGCCCACCACCGCGATCGAGACCAGATAGACGGCCACGAACGCGCCTCCGCCGTTTTCTCCGGTGATGTACGGGAACTTCCAGATGTTCCCGAGCCCGACCGCCGAGCCGGCGGCGGCCAAAATGAAGCCGAGTCTTGAACCCCACTGCGGCCGCTGGGTTTGGGTCTGCTCGTCGCGCATCACGAGCTCGGCATGGTATCAGTCACGCCACGCTTGGCTGGCGCGAGGTGTCGCCCACCGCGTAGCGGCTACGCCGTGGCGGAACCCCCGCGCACGAGGCCGAGATGAAGATCCAGATCCGGCGCCCGTATCGGGACGAGGATCGCGCGGCTGCGCACTGTACCCCGCCGGGACGCGGGCGCTGGACAGACGCGTCTAGCTCATTAGAAAAGGCAACGCGTAGGTACCGCGACACGCCGCACAATTCTGCGCGGCGCGGCTTCTCGCGGCACAGGCGAGGGGGTAGAAGATGCTCGCGTCGCCACCAGGATCGCTCGCGCGTCAAGGACCGCCGAAATGGCCGTACATACCAACAAACAGGGCCTCGAGCTGCCCATCGAAGGTGCGCCGAAACAGCGCATCGACGATGCGCCCGAGGTAAGCAAGGTCGCGTGCATGGCCGCCGACTTCGTCGGCCTCAAGCCGGGCATGCACATCGCCGTGGGCGATGTGGTCAAGCGTGGCCAGCCGTTGTTCAACGATCGAAAAAGCGATGGCGTGGTCCATACTGCCCCGGCCGCGGGGCGGGTGATCGCTGTCAATCGTGGTCGCTTCCGCGCGCTACAGAGCGTCGTGATTGAGCTGAGCGAGTCCGAGCGGGCGGGGCGACCGAGCGACGGCGATTTCGCGTCTTTTGCCGCGTTTACGGGCAAACCCATCGATTCGCTCACCCGCGAAGATGTCGTCGCGCTGCTGGTCGAATCGGGTCTGTGGACCGCATTGCGGTCTCGGCCGTTCGGTCGCGTGCCCAGCCCCGGTAGCGACGCGCCGCACTCCGTGTTCGTGACCGCCAGCGACACCAACCCGTTGGCGGCGTCGGTGGACACCGTGCTCCGCGACCGCCAACAAGACTTCGAACACGGATTGAACGTCGTTCGGCGGCTCACCGAAGGCAAGACCTACCTCTGCAAACACGCCGATAGCGAAGTCAGTGCGGGCGAGGTATCGGGCATCTCCGTGGAGGCGTTTCGTGGGCCGCATCCCGCCGGCACGGTCGGATGGCACATTCACACGCTGGACCCGGTCCATCGGGGCAAGCACGTCTGGCATCTCCACTATCAGGACGTCATCGCAATCGGGCGCCTGTTCCAGCACGGTCGGCTCGAGCTCGAGCGGGTAGTGGCCCTGGCCGGTCCCACGGTCCGACAACCCCGTTTGCTGCGAACCCGGGTCGGCGCGGCGCTCGACGAACTCGTGACCGAGCAGCTGTCAACCATGGTCGAGAACCGGGTGATCTCGGGCTCGGTCCTTTATGGGCGCACGGCGATGGGCGAGGTCTTCGGTTACCTCGGCCGCTATCACCTGCAGGTGTCGGCGTTGCGAGAGGGTCGAGAGCGCGAGTTTATGGGCTGGCTGACCCCCGGTGCCGACCGCTTCTCGACGAGCGGCATCTACGTCTCGCAGCTGTCACCCGGTCGCAAGTTTCCGTTCTCCACTACGACGAACGGATCGCATCGCGCGATGGTCCCGATCGGGATGTACGAGCGGGTGTTCCCGTTCGATATCCTGCCGACGTTCTTGCTGCGTTCGTTGCTCGTCGGCGATCTCGAGCGAGCCGAGTCGCTGGGGGCGCTCGAGCTCGATGAAGAAGACCTGGCCCTGTGTAGCTTCGTGTGCCCGGGCAAGCAAGACTACCCCGCGGCGTTGCGCAAAAACCTCGACGACATCTGGAGTGACGGCTGATGCAGTTCCTACGAGATCAGCTCGACAAACTCGGCAAGCCGTTCCACAAGGGCGGCTCGCTCGAGAAGCTGTATCCGATCTATGAGATGCACGACACCATCCTGTTTACGCCGGGAGAGGTGACGAAAGGCGTCTCTCACGTGCGCGACGGGCTCGACCAAAAGCGCATGATGATCACGGTGGTCATGGCGCTTTTGCCGTGCGTGTTGTGGGCCATGTACAACACCGGCTTTCAAGCCGCGGCAGCGATCGGGCAGGGCGCCGCAGCCTGGGACGGGTGGCAAAGCTGGCTCTACGAAGCGCTGGGCCTGACCTACGCCCGCGCGAACTGGCTGGGCTGTACGTTCTTGGGCGCCCTGTACTTTCTTCCGGTCCTGCTCGTGGTCGGTCTCACGGGAGCCGTGGTGGAAATCACCTTCGCGGTCATCCGCGGGCACGAGGTGACCGAGGGCTTTCTTGTCTCTTGGTTTCTTATCGCGCTCATCCTCCCGCCCACAATCCCGCTATGGCAGGCGATACTCGGCACGACGTTTGGTCTCGTGCTCGGCAAGGAGGTCTTCGGCGGGGTCGGCATGAACATCTGGAATCCGGCACTTGTGGCTCGGGCCTTTCTGTTTTTCGCCTACCCGGCGGAAATCTCTGGCGACGCGGTGTGGACCGCCGCCGTGGCCGACGGCGCGGTCGACGGTTGGAGCGGAGCGACGTGGCTGGCCCGCGCCGCGGTCGACGGTTTGCCCGTCCTCGAGGCACAGCCCGGTTTGTTCATGGACGCGTTCTTGGGCTTCATTCCCGGGTCGATGGGAGAGACCTCGACGCTGTTTTGCCTGATTGGTGCCGGGGTCTTGCTGGTCACGCGCATCGGCTCACATCGCACCATGCTCGGTGTGGCGGTCGGCACGATCGCGATGAGCCTGCTGCTGAACACCATCGGTTCTGAGACGAATCCGCTGTTCGGCGTTCCGTTTTGGTGGCACATGGTGCTCGGGGGGTGGGCCTTCGGCGCTGTGTTCATGGCTACCGACCCGGTTTCGTCGGCGTTCACCGCCATCGGCAAGTGGTGGTACGGCATCGGGATCGGGGTGTTTGCCGTGCTCGTCCGCGTGATCAACCCGGCGTATCCCGAAGGAATGATGCTCGCCATCTTGTTTATGAACATGTTCGCGCCGCTGATCGACCACTTCGTGGTGCAGGCGAACATCAAACGACGAAAGGCTCGCTATGAAAACGCATAGCACCGGCTACATTTTCGGCTTCGCGGCGGCAGTCTGCCTCGTGTGCTCGATCTTCGTGTCGGGCGCAGCTGTACTGCTCAAGCCCCGTCAAGAAGAGAACCGTGTTTTGGATCGCCAAAGCCAGGTGCTCACGGTGGCCGGGCTCATCCGGCCGGGGCAAGACACCGACGCCGCCAAGATCACCGAATTGTTCGACGCCAACATCGTCGCCAAAGTGGTCGATCTCAAGACGGGCGCCTACGTCGATGACATCGACGCCGCGTCCTTCGACCAGCAAAAGGCCGCCAAAGACCCGGCAACGGGGCGACCGGCGCCGGAGAACGACGCCAAGGTCGCCTACCTGCCGAACAACGCCATCGTCTACCAAGTCAAAGACGGTGACAACGTGACCAAGGTGATCTTGCCCATCGAGGGCAAGGGGCTTTGGTCGACGCTGTACGGCTACCTCGCGCTGGCCAGCGATGTGAACACCATCGAGGGCATCACGTTTTACAAGCACGGCGAAACCCCGGGGCTTGGCGGCGAGGTGGACAATCCCAACTGGAAAGCGCTGTGGCGTGGGCGCAAGGCGTTCGATGAGGCCGGCGCTGTCAAGATTTCTGTGATCAAGGGTCTCGCCGGCGACCCGGCGAGCGACCCCCATCGCGTCGACGGACTCTCCGGGGCGACGATTACCAGTCGTGGCGTCAGCCACCTCGTGCAGTTTTGGCTGGGTGAACACGGCTTCGCGCCGTACCTGGCCGCGTTCCGAAAGAACGGGGGCTAGTCATGGCCGCAAAGACCCGCGAAATCCTGCTCGATCCACTGTTCAACAACAACCCGATCGCGCTGCAAGTGCTGGGCATCTGCTCGGCCTTGGCGGTCACAACCAAGCTCGAGACCGCGGTGGTGATGTCGATCGCCCTCACGATGGTGACCGCGTTCTCGAACACCTCGGTGAGCCTGATTCGCAACCGGATCCCGCCGAGCATTCGCATTATCGTTCAGCTCACGATTATCGCGTCGCTCGTGATCGTCACCGACCAGGTGTTGCAGGCCTTTGTCTACGACGTCAGCAAACAGCTGTCGGTGTTCGTGGGTCTCATCATCACGAACTGCATCGTGATGGGGCGGGCCGAGGCCTTCGCCATGCAAAATCCGCCGGTGGCGAGTTTCATGGACGGCGTCGGCAACGGCCTCGGCTACAGCTTCGTGCTGATCGTGGTCGGCTTTTTGCGCGAGCTGTTTGGCTCGGGCAAGGTGTTCGGTTTGTCCGTGCTGCCACTGGCAAGCGAAGGTGGCTGGTACATCCCGAACGGCTTGATGGTGCTGTCGCCCGCGGCGTTCTTCCTGATCGGAATCTTCATCTGGATCCTGCGCGCCGCCAAGCCGGCGCAGATCGAGGAGGCCTAAGATGCTTGAGCACTATCTGAGCTTGTTTCTCAAGGCCACGTTCGTTGAGAACATGGCCTTGGCCTTCTTCCTGGGCATGTGCTCATTTTTGGCGGTGTCGAAGAAAGTCGACACCGCCATGGGGCTTGGCGCGGCGGTGGTGTTCGTGCTGGGTGTCACGTGCCCGCTCAACAACTTCTTTTACAACCTCCTGCTCAAAGAAGACGCCATTGTCGCGGGCGTTGACCTGAGCTTCTTGTCGTTTCTCGTGTTCATCGGTTCCATCGCGGCGGCGGTGCAGATCGTGGAGATGACGCTCGAGAAGTACGCGCCGGCGTTGTACGCGGCTCTGGGGGTTTTCCTCCCGTTGATCGCGGTCAACTGCGCCATCCTGGGCGCGTCGTTGTTCATGGTGGAGCGCGACTACAACTTCGGCGAAAGCGCCGTCTTCGGCATCGGGTCCGGTCTCGGTTTCGCTCTCGCCATCGTGGCGTTGGCGGCCATTCGTGAAAAGATGCGCTACTCTGACGTTCCACCCGCTCTGCGCGGCTTGGGCATCACGTTCATCGTGACCGGTCTGATGGCGATCGGCTTCATGGTGTTCGGCGGCATTCAGCTCTGAAGGGGCAGCGAACATGTACGTTCTACTTCTCGCAGAAACCGCGCCGCTGAGCGTTGCCTTGATGGCAACAGCGGTATTCACGGCGTCGATCCTGTTGCTCGTTGGGGTGTTGGCAGTGGCGCGTAGCCGCTTGGTCAACACCGCCGACGTCACCATCACTATCAACGACGACCCGTCGAAGGCTTTCAAAGCTCCCGCGGGCACGACGTTGCTCAATACCCTGTCCAACCGAAAGCTGTTCATCCCGTCCGCTTGCGGCGGCAAGGGTAGCTGCGGCGTGTGCAAGGTGAATATCCACGACGGTGGGGGGTCGGTGCTTCCCACGGAGCTCGGACATATTTCGCGCGGTGAGTTGCGAGAGGGGTGTCGCTTGGCCTGTCAGGTCAAAGTCAAAAGCGACATGAAAATCGAGCTCGAGCCCGAGATGTTCGACATTCGCAAGTGGAAGGCGAAGGTGCGGTCGAACGACAACGTGGCCACTTTCATCAAGGAGTTAGTTCTGGAGCTGCCCGCCGGCGAGCATGTGCCGTTTCGCGCCGGCGGTTACATTCAGATCGAGTGTCCGCCGCACGTGGCGAAGTACAGCGACTTCGATATCGGCGAGGAATACCGCGGAGATTGGGACAAGTGGAACTTGTGGCAGTACGTGTCCAACGTCTCCGAAGACGTGGTGCGAGCGTATTCCATGGCGAACTACCCCGGTGAGGAGGGGATCATCATGCTCAACGTTCGCGTCGCGACGCCGCCGCCGAACAAGCCTGATGCTCCTCCAGGGATCATGTCGTCGTATATCTTCAATCTAAAGCCTGGGGACGAGGTCACCATCTCGGGCCCCTACGGCGAGTTCTTCGCACGAGACACCGATAACGAGATGATCTTTATCGGCGGTGGCGCCGGCATGGCGCCCATGCGGTCGCACATCTTCGACCTGTTCAAGCGCTTGGCGACCACTCGCAAGGTCTCGTTCTGGTACGGCGCTCGGAGCCTTCGCGAGGCGTTCTACATCGACCATTTCGATGCAATCGCGAAGGAGTTTCCCAATTTCACCTGGCACCTAGCTTTGTCGAACCCGCTGCCCGAGGACAACTGGACCGGGCTGACCGGCTTTATCCACCAAGTCGTTCTCGACGAGTACCTCAAAGACCACCCCGCGCCCGAGGACTGCGAGTTTTACATCTGCGGGCCACCGATGATGAACGATGCGGTGATCAACATGTGTCTCGAGCTCGGTGTCGAGCGAGAGAACGTGATGCTCGACGATTTCGGTGGCTAGTCCCGACTCGCGCCGTCGAGCCGGCCGTGCGGTTGGCTTGACGCTGGCGGCGGCGATCGTCGCCTTCGTGGCGTGGCAACGAACCGGCGTTTCCGAGGAGGCGCCGGTTTCTGCGTCTGAGCGGTTCGAGTCTCGAGCGAGCGGTGAAGCTGGCCACGCGGCCTCCCTCGTTGCGTCACGTGGGGAGGCGATGGGCACGACCTACGAGGTGAAAGTGGGGGCGTGGCCACCGGGGGTGGATCGGACCGAGCTGGCGCAGACAATCGCCGCCGAGGTTGCGGCGGTCGACGCGACGATGTCGAACTATCGCCCGGACTCCGAGTTGTCACGATTCAACGCCGCCGGCGCGGGGACCCTCTTGCGGCTCTCGGAGCCGCTGTTTCACGTACTGGAGGCATCGCAACGCGTCGCGCGCGAGTCGGGTGGGGCGTTTGACGTCACTATCTCGCCGCTCGTGGATGCGTACGGATTTGGACCCGGTACGGCGACCGACGACCCGGCCGAGCGGGCCCGCCTTCGGGACCTGGTGGACTACCAGCAGCTCGAGCTCGTCGCTCCTGACGGCGTGCGCAAGGCGGCCGCCGGAGTCGCTTGCACCCTCTCCGCGGTCGCGAAAGGCTACGCCGTAGACCGCGTGGCCGAGCGACTCGAAGCGCGCGGCGTCGCCAACTACATGGTGGAGATCGGCGGCGAGGTCCGGGTGGCCGGTCGCCGGGCGGATGGATCCCGTTGGCGACTCGGCATCGAGCGCCCCGCTGCCGACGCGCTGGCGGCTCCGCGAGTCCAGCGAACGCTCGAGATCGACGCCGGCGCGCTGGCGACGTCCGGAGACTATCGCAACTACCGCGAGGTCGACGGCCGGCGCGTGTCCCACACGCTCGATCCTCGCACCGGCGCGCCGATTACTCATACGCTCGCGTCGGTGAGCCTGGTTCATCGCCACGCGATGTACGCCGATGCGTACGCGACGGCGCTCAATGTGCTCGGGCCGGACGCCGGCATGGAAATGGCGGAGCGACTTGGGCTCGCGGCCCTGTTTCTCGTGCGACGCGGTGATAGATTTGAAGAGAAGATGAGCTCAGCGTTTACCGCACTCGTGGAGGCCCGCTAGCATGGTTCCAGTTGTTCTGCTCACGGTCGGGCTCGTCGCCGTCGTCATGCTGGGCATGGGGGTCGGCGTCGTGTTCTCGAACAAGGAACTCAAAGGCTCGTGCGGGGGCGCGGGGGGCCCGGAGTGCGCCTGCGAGCGACAAGGCAAACTCGTGGGCGATTGCGGGAAATCGTTCGCGTTGGACGACGCGCGACGGGACGACGGCGTGTCCCGTCTGGCGATCTACAAGCCGGCATCCGACGGCCAGTAGCGCGGGCCCGTCGACAGGGCCGGTTGGTCGCCGGACCTCCGCGGAACCGGCGGCAGGCCGCGGTCGCGCGTGCTCGCCAGGCTCAGCCTCGCCAGTGGACGTTGTTGGCCTCGGAACGGCCACAAGAGCCGCCGGCGATGCGCCGTTCCCGCCGTACCTGGGGGACCGCCGGTGGTGGCCACGTCGAGCGCGGCCGCGGCCGCGTCGAGGCAGCCCGGTGGCATCGAGCCCGGCCGCGTCGAGTCAGGCAGGCCTCGAGCCCGGGCGGCCTCGATGTCGGTTGTCTTGCCGCCCCGCCGCGTCGAGTCAGGTCGGCCTCGATGCCTGGTTGTCGACTACAGTCCGGCCGCCTCGTTGAGGACGGACTGAATGCGCTTGACGCTCCCAGCGGGGTCGGGGACTTGGCCCTCGGCCATGGCCGCGAGATCGTGCAGCACGTGCACCCATGTGGTGAGTCGGTCGCTGGCCGCCTCGCTTTGGGCAAGGTCGTTCGCTTTGCGCACGAACGGGTGGTCCGGGTTGAGTTCTAAAATCCTTGGGCGCTCAGGAACACTGCGCTGCGCGTGACGCAAGATGCGCTGCATGTTGCGGCTCAGCCCGCCTTGCTCGTCGACGAGGCAAGATGCCGAATCGGTGAGTCGCTTGGAGGCTCGCACGGTTTTGACCCGATCCCCGAGCGTGGTCTTGGCCGCTTCGAGCAGGTTGTCGATTGCCGACGGCGAGGCTTTGTCGTCCGATTCCTCATTGCTGTCGCCTTCGATCTCCCCTTGAGTAACGCTACGAAACTTCTTCCCGTCGTACTCGGTTAGGCTTTGCATCACCCACTCGTCGACGGTGTCCGTCATCAACAACACATCGTGTCCACGGCCCCGAACGGCCTCGAGGTGGGGACTGGCGCGGAGGGCCGCCGAATCCTCACCGACGATATAGTAGATCGTGTCCTGGTCGCTCGGCATGGCGTCGACGTACTCACGAAGCGACTTGAGCTCGTCGTCGGTCGCCGACGCCGCGCGCCAGCGGAGCAGTTCGACCAGCTCGTCGCGGTGCCCGGCGTCCGTGTGGATCCCCTCTTTGAGCACGGGACCGAACTCACCCCAGATCTTGGCGTAACGAGGCCCGTCGTCTTTGGCCGTGTCGGCGAGCAAGCGGATGGCTTTGCGTGTCAGTTGGCGTCGAATTGCCGCCAGCGATTTGTGCTCTTGCAGCATCTCGCGCGAGACGTTGAGGGGCAGGTCTTCCGAGTCCACCACGCCCCGAAAGAACCGCAAGTAGTTGGGTAGCAGCTTGTCACAGCTGTCCATCACGAGGACGCGTCGAGCGTAGAGCTGCACGGCTTTGCGGTCCTCCATGAAGAGGTCCACCGGGGCGTTGCCCGGCACGAACAGCAACGCGTCGAACTGAATCGGTGCGTCCATCGAGAAGTGCAAGCGCGCGTGCGGCTCGTCGCCGGGCATCACGAAGCCGCCCATCACTGATTTGTAGAACTCTTGGTAGTCCTCGTCGCTGAGCGACTTCGGATCGCGGGACCAAAACGCCGACGCGGCGTTGATCTGTTCGTCTGACGCGTTCTCGGCGTCGGCACTCGACTTGCCCTCGGCGTCGATCGTTGTCAGCCGAATGGGATGCATGACGTAGTTGCTGTACCGCTTAATGATCGCCTCGATGCGATAGCGGTCGAGAAACTCGTCGGCGTCCTCTTTGAGATGCACGACCACTTTCGTGCCGCGTCGGCTTTGATCGGTGGGGGCCAGCGTGTATTGGCCGTCGCCCGCCGAAGACCAACACACGGGCTCGCTCCCGGCGTGCCCGGAGCGGGTGTGCACCTCAACCCGATCTCCGACCATAAACGCGCTGTAGAAACCCACGCCGAACTGACCGATGAGATTGAGGTCGATCTCCTTGCCGGCTGCTTTGGCTTCACTGAGGTATCGCAGCGTGCCGGAGTGCGCGATCGTTCCGAGGTTCTCCGTGGCTTCGGCGCGGGTCATGCCGATGCCGGTGTCCTCGATCGTCAGTACGCGGTTTTGCTTGTCGGCCGTGATCCGGATCTCCGGTGCGACGTCTTTGTCAGCCAAATCAGGCTCAACCAGGGCCTGGAAACGCGCCTTGTCGATGGCGTCCGAGGCGTTCGAGACCAACTCCCGCAGGAAGATCTCGCGGTTGGTGTACAGAGAGTGGGTCACCAGTCGCAGCAGGGCGGTGACTTCGGCTTTGAACTCGTGTTGTTCGGGTGTCGAGCTGGACATGAGGTCTCCGAAGAGCGCGCCCACGTTAAGCCGGCGGTCCGTCACGTCAACCGGTGGAGCGGTTTCCTCGTTCTCGCGCGAGATCTCGGCTGAGCCCGCCGCGAATGCGGGCGGTCGCGTGGCGACCCGCGGCTCGGTGGAGGCGACGCGGCGGCGCGGCGGCGCGGTGGCCTCGGCCCGCGCCGGGCACCAGCGTCGGCAGAGCGTTGCGGCTCCAGCCGCGCGGCGATCCGCGGCGCCAGGGCTGGCTCGAGCGTGGGCAGGGCTGCGCGACTCCAGCCCCAGCTCGGGGGATCTGTGACCCAGGTGGGTCGGACTCAGCGTTGGCGGAGCCACGGAGCTCGCCGGTGGGGCCGGAGCCGCGAGAGCGGGCTCGGCTGCCG
>QKPP01000098.1:17000-20612 GCA_006508105.1 Myxococcales bacterium FL481
CGGGTGAAGCGGGTAGATCGAACGGACGGGCCCGGCGGTCCTGCCCGGCGGATACGGGCCCCGAAGAGCTGGGTCCGGCCGCGCGGCAACCGGCGCGTCGCGCCCGTCGACAAGACCCGTCGACGAGCTGCCGTCGGCGGGACCGGCATGGGTGGCGATCCCTCGCGCGGAGGACTCCGCAGCCGTCGCGACCGGGCGGGCCGCGCTAGCTACGCTGCTCTTGAACCGCTCACTAGATGAACGACGGCAACCGGGGAGGCGCGGCCGATCCGAGTCGTCGATGCCACAACTGCACGCCCACGAACTCTTGTTCACGCGTGATGTGGTCCGTCAGGCGGGCGGTCACCTTGAAACCAAGGTTCCCGTACAGCTGGCTGCTGAGCTTCCAGTCGGCGGCGCACAGGGTGAACACGCTGGCGGTGCTCATCTTGAGCAGCTCGTCGAGCAGCGACTGCATACAAAACTCGAGTGCCGGCACCTCTTCGTCCGTGCGCGGCGGCGTGAGCAAGTCGACCTTCGCGTGTCCAAACGAGGCATCAGTTTCTGCGCCGACCCAGTAGTTCATTTTTCCGAGCTTGGCATGCAAGGCGAGATCGGGACGAAACACCGTCCGGCGAAACGGGGCGTACAAGGCGTTGGAGCCCAGCGACTCGACCGTGCGCTCGAGTTTGCGTTGATCTCGAACGAACTCGAAGCTGAGCCCACGGGGCTTGCCTGCGCTTTGCTTCTTGCCCGAAACCGACGGCGCATTGAGCTTGGGTGCGCCACCGTGGATCGGGTCGCCGTCTTCCGTGTAGACGCGACTCATGATGTACGCGTCGGCGGTGCGAAAGTAGCCGGGGATGGCGCCCTCGCGGGAAAACCCGACGCTGCGCCAAGACTTCGAGTCCTGCTTTTCGACGACGGTGAAGACCTTCCGCAACCCCTCCGCACGAGCGATGCGATCGAAGAAATCGCGCTTTTGCTGGTAGTTGCCCACGCGGTAATCAAACACCCGCAGGTTGTGGTGCTGCCGGTTGAGCAGGAAGCAAAAATCGATGTCTCCCCGCCGGTAGTAGTGTTCTTGCACCGGCCCCGATTCTTCGAGGTGCTCGGCCGTAGACGTTGCCATGAACGGTCTCCGAGGTCGTGAGGTAGGTCACCCAGTCGGTGTGACGCAGGGCGTTGGCACGGCTAAATCGCTGAAAAAGCAGGATTTTCGCGCCGCTCGCCGAATCCACTTACCACTACCACCGACAATTGTGCATGTCAAAGCAGCCGCGTCGGCCGGGCGCCGGGTCAGATGCAGCGGGTGGCGCATCGCCGACGTTTCGTGCCGCTGCGCCCAGGTTTGGTGACCTAAACTCGGCGGTGCACCGGGTATTCGTCGCCATCATGCGTATGATGCGCGAAAGCGGCGGAGTAGCGAGCGGGGCATGGTGCCACACTCGATTCGCGCAGGGGGCGAGGTCGAAGCTCGGTCGCCGACGGACCCAGCGTTCGCGGACGCGGTTGCTTTTCTTCGCGGGCGCATGACAGGTTCCGCCGTGTCTCAAGCCAGCCACGATGAGTCTTGCCGCGGGGTAATTGCGGTCAATCCGGGCGGGTTCGCCTTCGTCAAGCGCGATCCCGGCGAGCCCTCCGTGTTCATTCCGCCGCATCGAATCGGGGGGGCGCTCGATGGGGACACCGTCGCAGTGACCTTTTGGACCGCCGAGCGGGGCCTCGAGGGGCGTGTCGACGCCGTTGTTCGTCGCAAACGGCAGCGGGTGGCCGGGGTGCTCGAGAAGGTCACCGGTGGTTGCTGGCGTCTTCGGGCTGAGGACCCGCGATTGTTGGCGCTCGTGACGGTGCGCGGTCGCGTGCGCGCCGAGTGGTCAGACCAGGTGGTGGTGGGCCGGATCGCGGCCTACCCCGACGAGGCCGATGGCGAGATCGTGGTGGAACTCGAGCGACAGCTGGGCCCGCCGGGTCAGCTGCGCACGGAGGTCGAGAAGATTCTGATCGAGCACGGTATCCCCTCCGCCTTTCCGGCGGAGGTGGAGTCCGAGGCGGCAGCTGCTCCAGCTGGGATTGCGGCAGCAGAGCTCGCCGCGCGCGTGGATCTCCGGCACGTGCCGTTGATGACAATCGACCCCGAGGACGCGCGAGACTTCGACGACGCGGTGGGGGTCGAACAGCTGGGCGACGGCCCGGCCGAAGTCGCGGACTTTCGCCTGGTGGTGGCCGTGGCCGACGTCTCGCACTACGTGACGGAGGGCTCGGCGCTCGATGCCGAGGCCGCCGAACGGGCGTTCTCGTGCTACCTGCCCAATCGGGCGCTGCCGATGCTGCCCGAGCGACTCAGCGCCAGTTTGTGCTCGTTGGTGCCCGGCGAGGATCGTTTTGCCATGACCGCTTCGATGACCGTGGACCCCGCCGGTGCGGTCAGTCACGTGGAGCTCTCGGCCGCCGTCGTGCACAGCCACGGACGACTGTCGTACGACCAAGTGGCCCTGACCTTGGCCGGCCAGGAGGGACTGAGCCCGGCAGAGCAGCGGCGGGTGCTCGCCTTGCGGCAGGTGGCCGACCGCCTCCGCGCTCGACGACTACGCGGCGGCGCGCTAGAGCTCAATCTGCCTGAGCTGCGGATCGTGTTGGACGAGGACGATCCCAACCGGATCCGATCCATCGAGCGATCGCGTTCGCAGGCGGAGATGGCCAAAGCCTACAATCTCATCGAGGAGCTGATGTTGGCCGCGAACATGGCCGTGGCGGATCTGGCGGTTGCCGAACGGTTGCCGCTGCCGTTTCGGGTGCACGATGTGCCGCTCGAGGACAAGCTTGTTCAGTTCACGATGGCCGCCGCGGCGTTGGGGGTCGATGTCGATCCCGAGAAGCTCCGAACGCCACGCGGGGTGCAAAAGATGCTCTCGCGGGTGCGGGCCCGCGCGGCCGCTCCCGCGCTCAACATGCTCATGTTGCGTGCGATGACGCAGGCGGAGTACCGGGTGGAGAACGGGGGGCACTTTGCATTGGCAAGTCGGGCCTATGTACATTTTACGAGTCCGATTCGCCGCTATCCCGACCTGTTAGTCCATCGGGCCGTCAAGGCCCATCTGGCTCGCCGGGGGGGTCGCGCGGGGGCACGGCGGCCGCCTCGAGCAATCAAGCGCACCGAGCTTGAGTCGACCACGACTTACTGCTCGGAACGCGAGCGATCCGTGGCGCAAGCGGAACGCGATGTGAAGGCGCTCTACGCTGCGATGTTCATGCGAGATCGTATTGGCGACCGCTTCGAGGGCACCGTGACCGGGTTTTCGTCCGTGGGTCTGTTCGTCACGCTCGACGAGCCGTACGTCGACGGCATGGTGCGCCTCGGTAGTCTGGGCCCAGCGCGCGATAGCTACGAGTTGGAAGATAGCGGGGTCCGGGCCGTTGCGCGTCGCAGCGGAGACGCCATCTGCGTGGGTGATCGTGTGGTTGTGGATGTGGAGGAGGTCAGTTTGCCTCGTCGACAGGTCGACCTGGCATTCGTCGCCAAGCTGCGCGCTGATCGGGGCGGTTGAGTCCGGCGGACGGGTTTGCCATCGCTGGGCGTCGTCGCGCTGGGCCCTTGATGGCGATGCGCGACGACCGACGGTCGGCTCGCCA
>QKPP01000098.1:20712-22995 GCA_006508105.1 Myxococcales bacterium FL481
CTTGATGGCGATGCGCGACGACCGACGGTCGGCTCGCCATCACCGTCGCCACAGCGTGCCCTCGAACAAGAACCCCCCGATCACCGTCGGCACGGCCGGGTGCGTCGTGGCGGACGGGCCCACTCGATAGCGGTGTCGCAGGTGCCACTGCGTGATCACCACGAGCGAGGGAGCATCGAAGCGAGCTCCCGGTCGCTCGAACACGCGAAACAACGCGGCCGGGCCCAGGCGCGAGATGGGACCGTTCGGGTTTTGCACGGTCTCCCCCTCTTCGAAGTGCCGATCGCGGTAAAGCGGCGCGACCATGCTGTAGCGGGCCCCCACCAGCCAACGTCGACCGATCTCCGCGAGGACGTCGGTGTCCAACAGCAACGCGCTGCCGCGATTCGGCACGAGCACGTCCAGGTATTGCTCGTAGTACACGCGATCGCCGGGTTGGAGATCCAGCGCGAAGTAGCGCCAGACCAGTTCGTTGCGCACGATCATCGGCCCGGCCTTGGCCTGGAGCAAGGCCGACAGATCGACCACATGTCCTGAGGTGACGTAGTTTTCTCCAGCATCCACTCGCGCCTGTCGCCGGTCTCGGTCGTAGTCTCTCAGCGGGCTGGGATACGACATCACGTTGCCGAAGGTGCCGAAGTAGCTGATCCACTGGTAGCGTGCACCGACGCGGAAAACAGTCAGCGGTTGGATCTCGAGATTGCCGCCCACGGCTGAGTACGCCGGCGTGATTGAGGTGTCGACTTTCGCTGAGACCTGGCTGTCGAGCCACAGCGGCGTTGGTTTTTGAACTAGTTGTCGTCGATAGCCGATTTGAAACCGATCCACGAGGCCGGCCGGGGCCACGCGCGCGGCGAGCAGGTTCTCGTACACGAGCCGGTGTTTCGCGACCCGAGGGTCCACGACGTCGTCTGTTGACGGGGGCCCGGCCGCGGCCGGGGCGGGACTCAACCAGATCCACATCGTCACCATGAGCGTGGCCCATCGGCACCACGCCCCGCGTCTTGCTTGAGCCGCTAGGTATGAACGCGGCGGCGTGCGTGGCTGGGAGGCGTGACGGGACACGCGGTCTCCCAGTATGCGCGAAACAGGGGGATTGGACACGGGGGCCTTGTGCACAACGCCAGTGCCTCGGCGACGTTACGACTCCATGCCAGCGTGGGCCGGTGGGCTCGAGCACCGATGTAGTCCTTCGCGACCGGGGCTCCGAGGTGGGTTGGGACTGGGACTCGAGACCGCGGAGCAGACCGCCATCGCGCCGGGCATGGTCGCTCGCTGGGACGAGCCGGTGATCGAGCCCCCGTGTCGCCGAGCGCCCCACCAAAACTTTGGACCAGTTTCTAAAACTCGATCGCGAGTCCGGCCATCCACGTGTCGTGTCCGACGTCGAGCGCGGTACGGCCGAGTCCGCGGCCAATTCGTGAGACCTGATACTCACCGAAGACGTAGGTGTGGTTGATGCCGCTAGCGCGGTCGAGTTCAGTCGCCGAGTCCGGCTCGATGAAGTCCAGCCGGAGCATGCCGCCTAGATTGACCTGCCAGCCGAACGAGCCGCCGGTCCCCCGCTGGTCGCGATCGTCGACTTCGACCACACCCGACCCATCGAGGGACCACCACACGCCATAAGCGAGCCCCCCGCGGACGTACGGCACCAGCGGGACCCGGTACCGATCGGCGAGCAGTTCGAAGCGATACCCAACAAGCAGCGCCAGGGGGACGAGGTTGAATCGCACCGTGTCGGCTGTGCTGCGATAGTCCGAGGCATCGGGTTCGCTGTCTTCGGCCTCCTCACTCGGTGCACCAGCGTTTGGCGACTCGCCGAGGAGGGCGGCGGCCTTGTCACGAAACAGGCCGACGGTCGCGCCCAACGAGACCGGGCCGCCGAGGTGGAGGAACTGCCACTCGAAGCCCAATACCGGCATGGGGTGTCGCGGTGGGGCACGTTGGGTCAACCCCGTGTCGTTGTTGTCGTCGTCCTGGGTGTCTCCGAAGATGGTCGCGTAGGGCCCAAACCCGTCTCCGTCGTAGTCCCGATCGACATCGGGGAGGTAGGGCCCCATTTTGATCTCCACCGCGAACCGCTGTGGCGAGCGGTAGCGAGTGGGTTCCTGCGCCGTTGACGCAGTCAGGGTACTCGCGCGCGAGATGGCCGCGTCGCTGGTCGGGGCCCGACTCGGCGTGGCTGCGACGGGAAGGGACGCCGGCGGCGATACGGACTCCACTCGCGGCAGCGGCGGTTCCCGCTGCTCCACCGCGTCGCCGGACGCCCGGGGGATGGGTTCG
>QKPP01000098.1:23095-52434 GCA_006508105.1 Myxococcales bacterium FL481
GGCGGCGGACCGGAGGGAGCTTCGGCCGGTCGGGACGGCGGCGCAGCTGTCGGTCTGGAAGGCGGCGCTGCAATCGGCCCGGGAGGGGGTGCAGCCGTTGGGCCTGGCGGCGGTGCTGCATTCCGTTGGGGAGGGGGCGCAGCCGTTGGACCGGGAGGAGGCGCTGCGGTGCGTCGCGGTGACGCGACGACGTGCGGGTCCGAAGGGGCCGACGCCTTGGGGTCGGTCGGTGTTCCGCTTGGGCGGGGGGCCGGGGTCGGCGCAGCACCGAGCTGGAACGCCAGTAGGTACAAAGAAATGGTCATTTCGACCTCCGTCGTCGTCGGAGCCCTCCGAGACCGAGGAGCAGCGCGATCGCGGCGAAGCGGTGGGCGGCAGAGGGGCGCCCCGCGGGAGCGACACGGCAAAACCCGGCTTCACCGCAGTGGTGGTCTTGCTCAGCACATTGCTCCCAGAACCCGCGGGTCGGCCGTGGGGTGGCCTCGCGGGGGCCGTCCGCGTTGGCCACGGGATTTCCCGCCTTGTCGTAGGCCACCACGAGAAACTGGTACGTGGTGCCGTTGTCCAAGCCGGAGATCCGCACCGAGTTCGAATTGAGATCGAGGTGGGCCGAGCACAGATACTCCCAGTCCAGGCGGCGGAACGCAGCGTTGGCCGGGGATTCGGCACAGTCTTCTCCGGTGCAGCCGCCCGAGTCTCCTGGCGCGGTGCGGGCGAGCTCCGCCGCGGGTGCGAGTTCGCCGTCGCCGTCCCCATCACCATCGCCGTCGCCGTCGCCGTCTCCATCCCCATCCCCATCCCCGTCGCCGTTGGGGTTCGGGGTGCCGCCGGGCGAGTCATTGTCGAATGGCGGGTCGGTCCACAGCACGCCGTCTGGGCACAGGTTCTCGCGCGTGTAGTAAAGCGACCCGTACGACGGCTGAGTCAGGCGCGTCGTCCGATCGCCGAGACTGATGAACTCGCCTGCGTCGAGTACCGGATTTCCGTCGACGTCCGCACACAGCACGCGGTAGCCTTGAATGTCGCCCTGGGCCGCGACATTCCACGACAATCGCACGGCTCCGTCGCCCACGCCGATGTCGGTGATGACCGGTTGCGAGCGGGGGGGGCTGAAGTCGTAGCGGATGCTGACTTGCTCGTTGCCCTGGGGGCCGGTACCGGTCTGCGAGGCGCCGCGCATGAAGAAGTCACCGTTCATGCAGCCTTCGCCGGCGCACATCCACAAGCCGGCGGTCCCCTCGATCTGATCTCCGCACCCGGCGTAGGGCTCGGCTTCGTCGATTTCTTGCTGGTCGCCGACCACGCCCTGCGCCAGCCAGATCGGATCGAATAGGTAGGTCTTGGGTCGGTCGAAGAGGTCCAACGTCGTGCCCGCGAGTTGGCCACACGGACGGGCGAGCGAAGTGTTGCCCTTGGCCCCGTCGTCACAGTCGTGACCGACATAGACGCCGATCGGCTCGCCGGCGTTGCCGTCGTTGCCGGCCGCGGGCCGGCCGAGCTCAAGCATGATTTTGTGTCGGCACTCGCATCGGGCCTGGTTCACGAAATCGGAGAAATGGTCGGCCGTAAACTCGACCCGAGTTTGCAGCCAGTCGTCGCTGTCGACCGTGCCGTCGTTTGTGGCGTCGGTTTCGGGGTCGAGCGCGAAGTACTTGGCCGTGAACGACGACGGGCTCAGGCCGCCGCCATCGGAATCGGGCGCCGCTGCAGCGAAGGCCGGACCGGGGACCGCCGAGGCTAGGGCGACGGCGTAGACGCTTGAGCGCGGTAGAGGAGGTGAGGCAAATGGCATGGCGCGGCTGATGGGCGACTCGTCTGCAACGATGATGCCACGGCCGCGGGAGCCGGGTGAATGCCCTTCGGCGCTCGGGGCCGCAGGGCGTCACGCGTCCGATCCCCGGCGGATGACCAACTCGCACGCGAGGTCGCGCGGGCGTGACAGTTTGTCAGCGGCGTGTCGGGCGAAGGGCTCACTTCGACCTGTTCTTCGAGGTCGGCCGGGCGCCGGTTGGCGGCTCGGCCCACGCTCACCCAGCCGCAGGCCCCGCGTTTCAGCACCCGGGCCGCGTCATGCGAGCGGACGGATGCGACGGCTGCACCGGTCCGCCAGCAAGCCCACGAGAGGACACCTGGCACCACGGTCTGTCGTGCTGACCATTCGCGTCGCCCGTTGCCAGACCGGCTCTCAACAACGCGGCCGGCGTTCCTCGTGGGTCGTGGGCGCTCGACAAGCCTCCTTCCTCGCGCCTCGGCTGCGGCCGTCGCTGACCCGGTCGAACATCCGGGCCAGCGGTCTAGTCTCGGCGAAACGCGACGGTGAAGTTGTTCGCCGGCATGGGTTTGACCCAAGCCAACTCCAGGCCGTGGGGAACCGCGGCCCGCTCCACCTCATCGAGGTCACGCACGCCCCAACGTGAATCGCGCCGCTGCAGGTCCTCGGAGAACGCGGCGTTGCTCGGGGCCGTGTGGCTCCCACTGCGCATGAACGGACCGTAGAGGCAGAGGTAGCCGCCCGGGCGCAGGCACTGGGCTGCGCCGGCGAGCAAGCCTTGGCACGCGGCCCACGGCGCGATGTGGATCATGTTGGCGTTGAACACGGCATCGAACGGACCGTTCGGCCATGGGCCATCACTGGCATCGAGTCGCACTGGGGTCGCGATGTTGTTGCTAGGACACTCTCGTGCCCTCTCGGCTACGCTGTCAAGACATTTTGGCTCGATGTCACTAGGCACAAAGTGACAGTTGGGAAAGTGTGGGGCGATGAACTCGAGGTGTTCGCCGCTGCCGCTGGCCACCTCGAGCACACGGGTGCTCGCGGCGAACACTTCGTGGACTGCCTCGAGTAGTGGTTCGCGGTTTCGCGACGTCGCTGGATAGTAGAGCTTCGCAGACACGGCCGGAGCGTAGGCCGGACCGTGTAGACAAGTGCGGTCAATTCTTGCGTGACGACCGCGTCGATGCGAATGCCAAGCTAACTGGCGTGAATCGTATGTACGCCGGATTTTGTGCCTAGGACGCGAGCCGTGCTGTCGCGCGAGGCGCTCGCCGCGGTGGAAAAAGGTGCAACGAAAACGGGTGTATGCGGTGATCTAATCGGTAGCTCATGACACGTGGGCAGTGGGGCGCGACCCCGGAAGGAGGAATGCCGGTATGAAACGCGAGCTCGTCGAACTACTCGCCGCACACGAAGGTGCGGGTATTGACCCCGGAACAGCACGTAAGCAACTGCTTGGGGCGTTGGCGCGTCGCTTCGACGCGACGGCGGCAGTGACTTGCTCGTTCGTCGACGTCGATGGGGTAGGCTGCGTAGCCGAGCCCATCTCACTCACCGCCACCGGACCGCAGACCGACCTGCGGGCTTGGCAAGGGGTTGAGTTGGCTGCGGCGTTTGGCGACCATCAACTCGGCGCGGATCGCAACGAACTCACATTGGGCGGTTCGTTTGCGATTCTCGACGCGGAGGCAGTCTCGTCGGCGCCCGCATTGGCCTGGTTGGCCCATCGACACGGAGCACACAGCGGGCTGCGCCTCCATGCCACCAGCGGGACGATGAGCTCGGGCTTCATCGGTCTATTCCGCGGGACGGGGCGTCCTCCGTTTAGCAATCGCGATCTTCGGGCGGCTCGGCAGATTCAAGGCGACGTGTCGACTCTGATGTCGCGGTTCGCTCAAGCTAGTGATGAGGAACAACTTCACAATGATGTAGTCGTTGTGACGAATACCCGTGGCGAGGTGGTGAATTATTCACACGGAGCGGCGCAGTGGCTGAGTCGGCCGCGGGTGATTGCCGGTCTCGCTGAGAACGCGCGGGTGTTCCTCTCTCGCGGGGAGCAACGCTGCTCGTGGTTGTTTGAGCGCACGAACCTGCGTTTTGATCGACTCGACGCCAATGGGGAGCATGCGGTCATCACCGCTCGGCCGGTCCCGTACGCTCGTTTGTCGCCGCTGAGTGAGTTGACCCCGGCTCAACGTCGCGTGGCGGTGATGGGCGCCGAGGGGGCGAGCGTGAACGAGATCGCTCGTGCGTTGTCGCGCAGCCGCGAGACCGTCCGGGAACACCTGGCGGCTGTTTATCGGCGACTGGGCGTTCGGTGCCGGGTCGAACTCGCGCGGAAACTCGGCCGCGTCGCCACCGTGCTTGCCGTCGAGCACTAGGTCCTCCGTCCGGGCGATTTCGCTCCGCAGAGGTGGCCAGAGCAACCTGGCTCCGGCCGCGCCGGGAGCTCCTCGCGCGTTGCCTGGACGTTGGCATGTAACCCGGTGCGCTCGTGCGACTCGTCGCCACGTGCTAGCACTGGGTTTGTTTCGTTGCGAGGGGGCTCGTCCGCGCCACGTACCCTCGCCGGGCGTGTGTCGTCTTGGCGGCTGTGGTCCTCGTGCCGGGGGTCAGGCTCCGCAACTCGAGCGCTTTGTCGCTTGGGCGAGTCGCCCCCGTCACGGGGCGCCGGTGCGGTCGCTGGGCGATCGAGCCGCGAAGAAGGGGCGCTCGCGTCAACCGGAGCCGGTGCAACTCCGCGTCGGCGGGCGAACCATCGTGCGATCCACAGTCGCTCGCGTCTCGCGGCTTCTCCGTCGAACGGATCTCGGGCGTCGGCCGGTGGGGGTGTCACGGAGGACCTGTCGGCCCTCGCCCCGGCGTGTTGCAGGAGAGTGCGCAAAAGCGGAGGACGGTGACGCGATCGGGGCGGCGATCGCCGTCGCGGGGCCGGCCGGCGTCCGTCGGCGGCGGCTCGTCTCCCGGTGGACGGCCTGAAGCTGTCGTGTTCTGATTTGACCGTTGCTGGTGGGTCGGTCTCACACGCTGCGCCGGTTGGCTGACGCCGTCGGCCGCAGCGGGCCATTCGCGCGCGCGTCCGTCCGAGCGGCTTGCCTGGCGTTGGGCGCCGGACTTGCGTGTGTGCCGTCACCTGGGCCGCACGATGCGGTTTCGCTGGCACAGACCGAGCCCGGTCACCCCGCGGACCCGGTCGACGGCGACGCAGCGAGCATCGACCGTGGCGGCGAACCGCTCCGGTGGCCCGTTGCCGCCATCGCGCAGCTGGACGCGTTCAGCGAAGCTGACGGGGTGTTGGTCGCAAAGGCCAGTGGCGAGGAAGCGCGCCTGCTGCTGCCGGGTCGTTGGGGAGACGTCTCGGTGCGGTTCCAGTTCCAGCTGCGCGGCGGCGCGACCGGTGGGCTCGATTTGCGGGTGGATGAGGCCGGTCGAAGCAGCCATCGGTACGTGCTCGACGGGTCGCCACGCCGCGGC
Source organism: Myxococcales bacterium FL481 (assembly GCA_006508105.1). GTDB lineage: Bacteria > Myxococcota_A > Polyangia > Nannocystales > Nannocystaceae > FL481. The sequence goes on from QKPP01000098.1 coordinate 28,344, forward strand.
TCGGGTGGCATCTATGCGCCCGTGCACGACGCCTGGGCGAAGCCGCTGGACGACAACTTGGCGGCGCGCCAGGCCTACCTCTCTCAGGAGTGGAACGAGGCTCGGATCGAGCTGCGGGGCCCTCGGATGCGGACCTGGATCAACGGGGTCCCGGCCGCCGAGTCTTACTCGGCCGACGCGCTGACCGGCGCGATGGCCTTCGTGGTCGCTGGCGGCCCGGAGGGGGGGCGCGTCGCTTGGCGTGAGGTGACGATCGATCATCACGGCGAGCGGCGCTTCGAGCCGTGGTTCACCCCGGACGCGCTGACCGGCTGGAACCGACTGGGCGACGCCACGTGGGTGTGGCGTGAGGGAGTGCTAGGCGTGAGGCCTCGCCGCCCGGGCGCGGCCGCGATGATCTCGCGTCGAGAGTTTCGCCGGTTCGCCCTGCGCGTGCGGGTGACGCCCTCCGGCGTGCCCGCGGAGATCGTCGTGCTGGCGCGGCCCAACGGTTCCGGCGGAGTGTCTGGCGTCCGCGTGGCGTTGGGAGCGGAGAACCTGGGGCAGCTTGAAGTTCCTCCGACATTGCTCTCGCGCCGTGGTGGTTCGCACCGCCGGCATCGACGGCGCTTGGATCGACCCGGTCACGGCGCTGTCGCGTCTCGGGACGCTCGGGAGGCGGCCGCGGGGGCGCGTGGCGCTGCCGCGGGGACGGATGGGTCCATCGAGAGCTGGCCTCGCCTCGATGTCATCGCAACCGCGGGGCGGATCGCGACGTACGTCGACGCGCAGTTGGTCGATTCCAGCGAGGTGGTCGATGCGCGGGGCGGGAGCGTGGCCGTATCCGTGCTTGGGGACGGCGCGGCCTGGTCGGGTCTCGCGCAGCTCGAGCTCGCAGACTTCGAGCCCGAGTTCGATCCCGAGCCGAGCTGGCGGGGCGCGTTGGACAATGCGCCGATCCAAGCCCCGTCGCGCAGTCTGGCGGCGATTCGGGTGGCTCCGGGTTTTCGGGTGGAGCTGGTCGCGGCGGAACCAACCGTGGTCGATCCCGTCGCGCTCGACTGGGACCACGATGGGCGCCTGTGGGTACTCGAGCATCCCCGACCGCCGGCGCCAGGCCGGCCTGCGTTGGTCCAGCTTCGAGACAACGACGATGACGGGCAGATGGACACGCGTCAGGTCGTTGCCGAGGGCCTCCACGCCCCCACTGGATTTGCCTTCGTCGCGGACGGCGTCATGGTCTTGGACCCACCACATTTGTGGCTGTGCCCACGAGCACTGGCCTCGCTTGATTGTCGAGATCGTCGACGATTGGGAACGGTTGGGGATCCCGACAACCCACATCGGGATCCGCCGATGGGGCTGACGCTCGGTCTCGACAATTGGTTGTATGTTGGTCAGTGGGGGCGGCGTTTGCTCTATCATCGCGGTGGCGTTCGGGGGGACGATACGTTGACCCGTGGTCGCACGCGGTTGGCCGTCGACGACGACGGGCGGCTCTACTACGGCGGTGGGCCGGGCTGGCTGACGGTGGACTTGGCCCCCGCCGCGTATGCGTGGCGCGGGTTCTCAGCCTCGGATCATCGGGTGGTCGGAGCGGCCGAGGTGCCGCTGATCAGCCGCGATGAGCCTGTCTTCACGGTGCGTACCAATTCGTTGGTTCGTGGAGCCTGGCGAGACGGCGTTCTCGATGAGCGTGGGCATTTGCGGCAGGCTCCGCACGTCCAGGCCGTGACGATCTATCGCGGACACACCTTTCCCGCCGAGTGGCGCGGCGACGCGTTTGTGGCCATCGCGCCCGGCAATGTCGTGGCCCACGTGGCGCTGACCGGGCGGGGCGTCGCTTTGGCCGCCGATCATCGCCGGTACCCCGATCCGGAGACGGTCGAACGCGAGTTTCTGGCCTCGACCGATGAGCGCTTTCGTCCGGTCGATGTCCGGACGGGTCCCGATGGCGCGTTGTACGTGGCGGATGAGTATCGCGCGATCATGGCCTCCGTCGACGACCGCAGCGACTACTTGCGGGACCAGGTGTCGATTCGTGGCCTCGACGAGGCGACGTCGGACGGCCGGATCTATCGCGTCGTTCCGGTCTCGTCCGCCGGCACCGCGTCGAGGCCTCCCGGGCCGTCCGGCCTGGCCCGCGAAGCCACCAGCCGAGCCCGTCCGGATGCCAACCCAAAGCGCCGTCGGCCGCGGCCAGCGGAGACGGCTTCGAATCTGGTGGCGAGACTGAGCCACCCCAACGGAGTGGTTCGCGACCAGGCTCGGCAGCGTCTCGTAGCCTGGCCGCGGCACCGTGCGACGGTGCTGCTGCGCGAGGCGGAGCCAGCCGATCCGCTCGCTCGAGTGCAGCGGTTGTGGGCGCTGCGGGGTCGTCGTTCGCTGCGCACCGAACTGCTGGCGGCGGCTCTGAGCGATGCGGACCCACGGGTGCGCGTCGCGGCGCTGCACAACGCCGAGCCCCTGTTGCGCGCCGGCGACGAACCTCGTTTGCGCGCCGCAGTCGAGCGATTGCGCGTCGACCCGGAACCGTCGGTGCGCTTGGCCTTGTTGGCCACGCTTGGAGAGATTCGTCGGGACGAGGGGGGACGCGACGCGACAGCGGCGGTACTCGCCGCCGGATGCGAGGAAGCCGTGTTGCGGCGCGCCGCCGTGGCGAGTTTAGACGGCGCTCACGCCGATATGCTCGGTCGACTGCTCAGCGATCCGCGCTGGCGGCAAGCCACCCCGGGCCGCGAACAGCTGCTCGCCGAGCTGGCGGCACGCGCCGTAGACGGATGGATGGACGCCGCCCGCGATGAGGAGCAGGCACACGCCGCGCTGCACATGTTTGTCGACCGCATCGATCGGCTGGACCGGACGGGCGACGGTTCGTGGCAGCGTCGTTCTGTGCTCACTGGGATTCGGCGGGCAATGGAGCGGGTCTCGGCCCGTCGCCGACCGAGGCGGCATTTCTCGGGCGAGGTGGCGTCGGGGGAAGCCGCGGATCTCATCTTCGGGGATGACCACGGCATCGATCATCCCGACGCGACGGCAGACCTGAGCCCTGCGACGTCGCCGTGACGGGCCGTGACTCGTTGGACCAGAGACTGGCGATGGTTTTGCCTCGGGCCGGCGCTGCGGCTCAGCTCCAGCCGGTGAGGCGCCTGGCCGCGGCCGCGGGCGAGCTGATGCGAGCCGCCCCGAGGCGAGGGGCGGCGGTGGCCGAAGAGTCGAGGCGGTCGCGGGCGAACCGAGGCGCTGCGGGGCTATTTCGCCGTGACGGCGACTTTGACCTTCTCTTTGACCCGCGAACACTGGCTCTCGATGCAGACCGAGAACACCAGTTCCGACTCGATGGTCTTGGCGCCTTTGGCCGCGACATTGAAGGGGACTTTGAACTCCGCTTCTTTCTCGGAAAACTTCGCGGCGTCGGCCTTGGTGAGCTTCTTTTTGGGAAACGTGACGCCGGCAACCTCTTTGAGTTGGACCTTCGTCGGAAACTCCTGGTTGATGTGCCACGGCCCTTTGCTTTTGAGGTTGACCGTGAACGTGGCTTCCTGTCCCGCTTTGACCGAGGCCGGCTTGTCGACCTTGAGCTCGTAGCCGTCCTTGCTGTCGGGCGCGGCCGGTTGGTCGGCTTGGGCGAGCGGGGCGACGCTGCCGAGGAGTGTGAAGGTGGCCAGAGCGCCGAACAACACCGTCGAGATTTTGCGTGAGGTCATTTTGTCGTCCCTTTCACTCGCTCGCGCGAGGCTGCCTAGTGTACGTCTTCCCGCGCCGATTGTTCATTTTCGAGGCTTGCCGAGGCGAGATCGACGAGGCTGCGGGGGGCTTAACCACCGACGCGGCGGATTTCTTACATCGTCCGCGCATGATGCGCGATTCGGTCGGGACCCGCCGTGCCGGCCCACTAAGCCGACGGCAGGGCTAGTTTGAGGAACGCCTCGGCCGCCGGTGACAACGTCGCGCCGCGCAGCCAGGCGACGTGGAACGTGCGCGCTACCGGCGTCCCGCGCAGCGGGATCACTTGCATGCGACCGGCGAGTAGTTCGTCGGCGACGGCGAACCGCGAAATGAACGTGACGCCGAGTCCGTGAAGAACGCACCGTTTGGCCGACTCCGTGCTGCCCACTTCGATGTCCAGGGGTCGCTCAGCTAGGCCGCAATGCTCCGCGAGAAGCATCTCGGTGGCGGCGCGGGTGCCCGAACCCTCGCCGCGACCGACGATCGGGACCTCGCGCAGGTTGGCCGTGCCGTCCAAGGGCAATTGGTATCGGTCGGGCAACGGTCCCACCAAGACGATCTCGTCGGCGCCGAAGGGACGGAATTCAAACCGACGGTCACCGCTGGCCCGCCCGACGACGGCGAGCTCGCAGGTGCGTTGAGCGAGCGAGGCCAACGCCCCGCGCGAGTTCCCCACCTCGAGGCGCACCGCGACGCCACGGTGGCTGTGCCGCAGTGCGGCGAGCAGCGGCGGGAGAAGATGCTCGGCGCCGATGGTCGACGCGGTGATCGCCAACTGGCCCACCACCCCACTGCGTTCCGCGTGCAGGTGGCTGAGTGCCTGCTGGCGGAGCGTAAGGATCTGCCGGGCGTAGCCGACCAGGATCGCTCCTTGAGAAGTGAGCTCGACCCGGCCGCGATCGCGGTCGAGCAGCTGGGCGCCCACGTCGCTCTCCAATAGCTTGATGTGGGCGCTCACCGTCGACTGACTCAGCCCCAACGCCGTCGCCGCGCGAGTGAAACTACCGTGCTCAACGACCGCGAGTAACGTTCGAAGTTGGTCGAGATCCATCGGTGCGACCGAGTGTACTGCAAGCTCACGCCAGGATGGTCAACAAAGGACCACGACAACCGTCGACGCGGCCTATGGCGAGGGCTGATCGCGGACCCCGACTTGTTGGAGCATCAGCTCCACGACACGCCGCTGCATCTCGACCCGGCGGTTCTCGGCGAACCCCATCCAGGTTTCGACGCAGATCCCGATGCACCCGATGGCTTCGACGATGAGTTCCGTCGACGATGTCGCCACTGGGTAGTACTGCGTGGCCCACCGCTCCGCGTCATCGGCGAGCTCGGCGTTGAGCGAGTCGACCACGGCCTGGACCAGCGGCGGCATGGGGTCGACGCCGTAGACGAGTGTCTGGCCAAACGAAGGGGTGACGGCGGGATCGTAGCGCTTGTGACTCTCGTGCAAGGTCGCCACCAAGGCCGGGCGTTCAGCTTCGACGAGATCCATGAATCGACGCGCCAGCCGGTACTCCGGCTCCGCCGCGTCGGCCGATCCGGGGAAGCATCGATTGAGGTCCAGTCCCCCGGGACGGCTGCGCTGGCGGGCCCGGTATGCGCCGGCGTTCATCACCGGGCAGACGATGAGACGCCCCCGGTGGGGCCGGTAGCCGTCCTCGAGCAGCTCGGCCAGCGCGTGGACGCCAGCGACCTCATCGCCGTGAATCCCGGCTTGGATGAGGGCGGTGGGACCCGGTCGGTCCCCGTCGAACACGTGAACGTACACGTTTGGCGACAGAAAGTGGGCTCCGGCGGCGAGCGTCATCGGCCGGACCGTACCCGTTTTCGCCGCACAAGTCGTGGGGAGCGTCGCGCAGCCTCCAAGCGAGGCCGCTCCGCTTGCGCGTCGAGCATACCTACACGCCCGACCGGCCCCTCGTCGCGACCGGTCCGGGCGGCGTGGCGACGCGCCCGGCTGGTTCGGGCGACGCCCACACTCGCCAGGGACTAGAGTCGCACGTACTCGAAGTCGAGCGGTTGTTGGTTGATGCCGCGGCTCGGTGGCGCGATCCAGTTGGCAAATTGGCCGGGACCGCGAACGGGGACCATCAGCGACGACAGATACGCGTTGTCTTCGGGCTGGAGCAGCCACTCGGCCTGCCGGGCTTCGAACTGCTCGCGCGTGATGGGGTTGCCCTCGGGGTCGAAATCCTGGTCGGCGTACAAACCTTGGTGACGGTGGAAGCGCTGGCTAGGCAGCGACAGCCGGAACGACGAACCGGCCGTCTCGAGAACTCGGTTCCAGCGCCGCAGCGCGCGTTCGCAGTCAGCGGTGTAGTCGTCGCGCAGGATCTGATTCATCGCGTTGCGCAGCGGGACCTCACGTACCGTGAGTCGGCCGTCCTCGACGACGGGGATCGACAAGGTTCCCTCCAGGGCGCGGTGGTCTTCGAATCGAGAGCCCTCGCGATAGCGGCCCTTGAGTCCGGCTGCGAACCAGTCGGCGGCGTTGCTCGAGACCTCGCCGCCGAACAGATCGAGTGAGTGGCTGTACCAGTAGTTGATCGCGCGCTGGATCATGTCGAACTCGATCCCACCCTGGGCTCGGATATCGCCGTTCGGGTCGAGCTGCTCCAGCTCGGCGGAGCGTTTGATGATCCGTTCGAGCCCGGTTTCACCGACGAACAGGTGATGGGACTCCTCGGTGAGCATAAACGAGCAGCTGCGAGCCAGTGGATCGAAGCCGCTCTCGGCCAGCGCCGCGAGCTGGTACTTGCCGTCGCGGTCGGTAAACATCGTGAAGCAGAAGAACGACAGCCAGTGATCGCATGGCTCGTTGAACGCGCCCAAGATCCGCGGACGGTCGGCGTCCCCCGAGCGTCGCTCGAGCAGCGCCTCCGCTTCTTCGCGGCCATCTCGACCGAAGTGTTTGTGCAGGAGATAGACCATCGCCCACAGGTGCCGCCCCTCCTCGACGTTCACCTGAAAGAGGTTGCGCATGTCGTACAAGCTGGGGGCCGTGTGGCCGAGCATTCGCTGCTGCTCGACGCTCGCCGGCTCGGTGTCGCCTTGCGTCACGATGATCCGGCGCAACGCGGTACGTAGCTCCCCCGGCACTTCGGTCCACGCCGGTTGCCCCGTGGCGTCCCCCACGTGAATCGTCGGCGTCGCGTCGCGTGGCGTCAGGAAGATACCCCAGCGATACTCGGGCATGCGAACGTAGTCGTAGTTGGCCCAGCCTGACGAGTCGACGGACACCGCGGTGCGCAGGTACACGTCGTTCGGCTCGAAGTCGGTTGGCCCCATCTCGTGCCACCAGTTGAGAAACCGTGGCTGCCACCGCTCCAACGCGCGACGAACCTTCGGGTCGTCCGCGAGCCCGACGTTGTTGGGGATCTTCGCGTTGAGGTCAACGGAGCTGGTCAACATACCGAATAAGCATTGACTGCGACCGGGCCAAAATCTACCGCGCACCGGCTTCAAGGGGGCTTCGCCCGTGTGTGTCTACTCTCGTGCGCCGCGGTCTGGGACTCGGCGCGTATGGCGCGAGCCGTCGGATCGGGCTCGTTCGAGCCGAGGTTCGCGTGGGAGCCCTTGGGGGCCGTCGCCGATGGCGGGCCGATGCAAACGGACGGTGGGCGCCGCCCTCGGACGGCGCGATCGTCTCGGTGATTTGGGTTGTCGGCGAAGCCCGCGTCGTGCCTCATGAGGGGCCCGTGTTGGAACCTTCCACGTTCGTCGGACTCTCGCCGCGGTTGGCCCGAATTGCCGCGTGTGTCCTGCCCGGGCGGCCGGTCGTCGATTTGGGGACTGACCACGCGCTGGTGCCCGTCGCGTTGCTGCTCGCCGAGGTCGTGCCCCGTGTGGTTGCGATTGATCGCAGCGCGACCGTCATCGCAGCCACTCGCACCCGCGTTCGTGATCTGCCGCTAGCGGAACGTCTCGAACTCGTCGTCGGTGATCGTCTCGATGCCGGGGGTCCCGTCGATGCGGCCACCGCTGTCTTGGCCGGGTTTGGGGGGGACGCCATCATTCGTGCGCTGGACCGGGGGCCGCTGGACGGAATTTCGCGCCTGGTGTTGCAGCCGCAATTGGATCTAGCCCGTGTCCGCCGCTACCTGCCGCGTCGGGGCTTAACGTTGGTCGACGAACATCTGTGTGAAGACCGGGGTCGCTTCTACGTGGTGATGGTCGCGGAGCCGGCCTCTCCGGCTCCGATTGGGGCGCATTCGCTCGACCTCGCCGACGTGTTGTACGGACCCCATCTGCGGCGCCGCGGTGGGGAGGTCTTCCGCCGCTACCTCGCGGCCGAACGCCAACGCACGAAGTCCGCGAAAGCCGCTGCGGTCGCTGCCCATGTGGACGCCACGCAACTTCGTGAACTCGACGCTCGCTTGGCGGTGATCGCCCGTCTCTGGGTCGAGCTGTGACCGTCGCTAGGGCCCGCATCGTGCAGGTTGCGGGGCGAGGCATCGCCGATCGGTGACGACTCGCGCGTCCTCGGGCACTTCGGGTGGACGGGTCCGGGGATGCGCAGTATCCCAAGGAAGTGAGCGACCCCGGCCTTCCCTTGGATCTCGCGGACATTGAGTTCGTGCTGTTCGACCAGCTTCGCGTGCACGAGCGCCTCGCGGACCTGCCCCGCTACACCGACTTCGACCGCGATGTGTACGCCGCGACGTTGGCCGAGGGCGCCAAGGTCGCGACGGACGTGCTGCATCCGATCAATGCGCCCGGTGATCGTCAAGGCTGTCGACTCGAAGACGACGGGACCGTGCGCACTCCGGACGGGTATCCCGAGGCTTGGAAGGCGTTCGCGGCCGGCGGATGGATCGCGCCCCACGCCGACGCGGAGCTCGGCGGCGCCGGTATGCCGATGGCCATTGGGCTCGCCCTCAACGAGATGTTCAGCGGGGCGTGCATGGCGTTCATGATGTACCCCGGCCTGAGTGCGGCCGCGGCTCGGGTGATCGCTGGATTCGGTCCCGAGGCGACCAAGCGCCAGATCGCCGAGAAACTGTTCACCGGCGAGTGGGGCGGCACAATGTGCTTGACGGAGTCTGGCGCGGGCAGCTCGGTGGGGGACAATCGCTGTCGGGCGCGGGCCACCGCGGAAAGCGGGGTCTACGAGCTCGAGGGCGAGAAGATCTTCATCAGTGGTGGCGACCAGGATCTGGTGGGCAACATCGCCCATCTGGTTTTGGCCCGCACCGAGGACGCGCCAGCCGGCACCAAGGGGTTGAGCCTGTTTTTGGTCCCGAAGTTTTGGTTCGACGACGACTTGACGCTCGGCGAGAGAAACGGGGCTCGGGTCTTGGGCATCGAGCACAAGATGGGCATCAACGGCTCCGCCACCTGCACGCTGGGGCTGGGCACCGACGGTCCCTGCCGGGGCTGGCTCGTCGGCAACGAGAGCGACGGGATGCGGCTGATGTTCCACATGATGAATGAGGCGCGGATCGGCGTGGGGGTCCAAGGGTTGGCCACGGCGGCGGTCGCGTACAACCACGCGGTGGCCTATGCCAAAGAACGCGTGCAGGGGACCTCGCTCCGCGACTACAAGAACCCAGACGCCCAAAACGTCGCCATCGTGCAGCACCCCGACGTGCGACGCATGCTGATGACCCAAAAAGTCTTGGTCGAGAGCATGCGCGCGCTGTGCTACCGCCTGGCTGTGGAGCACGACCTGGCGGAGTACGCGGCCGATGAAGCGGAGCGAAAGCGCTGGTCTGGCCGGGTCGATCTTCTCGTGCCCGTCGTCAAGGCCATCTGTACGGATTTAGGATTCGATGTCTGCGTATCGGCAGTGCAGGTGTTCGGCGGATATGGCTATATCTCGGAGTATCCCGTCGAGCAGCTGGTGCGCGACGCCAAGATCCAGTCGATCTACGAGGGAACGAACGGCATCCAGGCGCTCGACCTGTTGGCGCGCAAGCTCCGAATCGACGGGGGGCGGTTGCTGATGGAGTGGATGCAAGACGCGCAACAGCGGGCCGAGGCCGGCAAGGCCGCCGGTTTCAGCGATGATGCGGCGGCTCTCACCAAAGCCGTGCAGGCGGTGGGGGCGAGTGCGATGCACCTGGGCGGCCAGGCGCAGAAAGGGGAGGTCGAAGGCGCGATGCTCCAGGCCGTGCCGTTTTTGCGCGCGTTCGGCCTAGTGGTGTTGGGTCTCGAGTGTATGGAGCAGGCGGTGCTGGCCCACGGTGCCATCGAAAGCGGGCGCGACGATGCTCTGCTTCGTGGCAAGTCGCTCAACTTGCGTTTCTACGTGCACCAGATCCTGCCGGGGGCCATCGCATTGGCCAAGTCGATCCAATCGGGGGATGTGAGCTGCCTCGACCCGCAGCTGTGGGCCCAGTAGGGTCGGTCGGGTCCCGGCTACCTCGCGGGGGCGCTCGATGGCGGGTCCGTCGAGCGCTCGCTTCGCGAGGTGCTCTTAGCGCTTCGGCTTGGTCATCTCGACCGGCACGACCCACTGGTCGAATTGCTCGGGCGTCACCAGGTTCAGCTCGGCTGCCGCTTGCTTGAGTGTGGTGCCGTTGGCATGAGCGGTCTTGGCGATCTTGGCCGCCTTGTCGTAGCCGATGTGTGGGTTGAGGGCGGTCACGAGCATCAGGCTGCTCTCGAGATTGTGTTGGATTCGTTCGTGGTTCGGCTCGATGCCGGCGGCACAGAAGCGATTGAAGTTGTGGCAGGCGTCGCCCAGCAGCTGCAGCGAGTGCAGCACGTTGTGGATGATCACCGGCTTGAAGACGTTGAGCTCGAAGTTGCCGCTCGCCCCGCTCACGCTGACCGCGACGTCGTTGCCCATCACCTGCGCGCATACCATCGTGAGCGCCTCGCATTGGGTGGGGTTGACCTTGCCAGGCATGATCGAGCTGCCCGGCTCGTTTTCCGGGATCAGGATCTCGCCGATGCCACAGCGTGGTCCCGAGGCCAGCCAGCGGACATCGTTGGCGATCTTCATCAAAGACGCGGCGAGTCCTTTGAGCGTGGCGTGAAGCTGGACGAGGGCGTCGTGGGCTGCGAGGGCTTCGAACTTGTTGTCGGCGGTTCGAAACGGCAAACCGGTCAGCTCCGCAATGATCTCGGCGCTGGTCGTTGCGTAGTCGGCGTGGGTATTGAGTCCCGTACCCACGGCGGTCCCACCGAGGGCGAGCTCATAGACGTGGGGTAGCGCCGAGTCGATGTGGCCCAGTCCGTGCTCGAGCTGGGCCACCCAGCCGGACATCTCTTGACCGAGGGTGACCGGCGTGGCGTCTTGAAGATGGGTTCGGCCGATCTTCACCACCTCGGCGCACGCCAAGCTCTTGGCGTGCAGTGTGTCTCGCAGCTCGCGCACGCGGGGGATGAGATGGTGCACCGCTTGTTCTGCGGCGGCGATGTGCATAGCCGTCGGAAAGGTGTCGTTCGAAGACTGACCCCGGTTGACGTCGTCGTTGGGGTGCACGGGTTGCTTCGAACCGAGCTCGCCGCCGGCGATCTCGATCGCTCGGTTGGCGATCACCTCGTTGGTGTTCATGTTCGTTTGGGTGCCGCTGCCGGTTTGCCACACAAATAGTGGAAAGTGATCGTCCAGCTTGCCGTCGATCACCTCGTCGGCCGCAGTCACGATGAGCTCCACGCGGTCGGCGGGCAGCGTGCCCAGTTTGGCATTGGTCAGCGCCGCTGCCTTCTTGAGCAGGCCCAACGCGCGAATCATTGGTCGCGGGAAGTGATCGCGGCCGATACTGAAGTGGTGGAGCGAACGCTGCGTCTGAGCGCCCCAGTAGCGATCGGCCGGTACGGCGATCTCGCCCATGCTGTCGGTCTCGGTGCGGTGCTTCACGTCAGTCGTCGCCATGGCCCTGCCAACCTAACACGCGCCTTGGCCCATGGCCGCCGTCTGGTGTGGTCTCGTAGCGCACCGCGCTGGGACGACGAGGGTTCGTGGCTCGCCGGCCAGGCGAAGATCCGCTAGCGTTGCCAGCATGGACGACGCCAGCAGCCACGTGACTGTCTCGCGCCAGGCTTCGGGGGTGCACGTGGTGCAGTTTGCCCGGCCGCGTAAAAAGCACGCTTTCACGGCCGACATGTACCAGCGGCTCGCCCATGCCCTCCGCGGAGCCGACGAGGACCCCGACTGTGGGGCGGTGCTGGTGCGCGGCGACGCGGAGACGTTCACGGCCGGCAACGACCTCGAGGATTTCCTCAACGAGCCGCCGGCCGACGCATCACACCCCGTGTTCGCGTTGCTCGAGGCTTTGGTCGAGGTCGATGTTCCCTTGGTCGCGGGCGTGTGCGGTCCGGCCATCGGCATCGGTACGACGATGCTGTTGCACTGCGATTTCGTCGTGGCCAGCCGAACTGCCCAATTTCGCCTACCGTTCGTCGATCTTGGGTTGTGTCCAGAGGCGGGCTCGAGCTTGTTGTTGCCGCGGGTCGTTGGCGATCGGATCGCCGCGCGCATGTTGCTGCTAGGGGAGGGCCTAGACGCCGATCAAGCCGAGCGGGCCGGGCTGGTCAGCGAAGTGTGTGACAATGCGTCCACGTTGCCGCAGGCCCTGCGGATCGCCGAGCGCGTGGCCGCGAAACCTCGCGCCGCGGTGCGGGCCACGAAACAACTCGTCCGTGACGCCCTGCGACCGGCCGTGCGCGCGGCGATCAGTCGAGAAAATGCGGCGTTCATCGAACGGCTGGCGTCGGCCGAGGCCAAAGCAGCGTTCGCGACGTTCTTGCGGCAGCGAAAACGCTCCTGACCCCGGCTAGATCCGGGGGGCTCGGCCGCGGCAACCGGCGGCGAGACCTCGCGCGGAGCGAGCTTGCGAGGCTCGGGCGTGAGACTGCTGCGCGCGATCGCAGTCCCGGGCTCGACCATGCGGGACCGGCGAAATCGAGTCTGCGCGGCCGCGCGACCCTCCGAGACCCTCCGCGACCCTCCGAGACCCTCCGAGACTGGGCCTCTCAGCTACTTGGCCGGATCCGGAACCGGCGTGCCGTCCTTCCCAAGAAACCCTCCGCGTCCCGTCGGATCGCTTGCGGTACGCGAGGTCGACGTCTGGGAACTCGGCCCGGTCGTTGGGTCCTAGCTGCGGATCTCGAGGGACCGCGCTGCCTGATCCGATTGGTTCAGCCGAGCGGTGTGTCGACGCTGTTCGTCAAGCGCGATCGAACGTACCCAACCGCGACTGCGCGCGCGGGACGACGAGTGGGCCCCGCCACAGTTCCTGTCTTGCAGGAGAGCTTGCTAAGGTGAGCGTAGTGCGATCGTACACGCAGCGTCGGGTAGGGCCCTGGCATCGACTCAAAGAGGTCCTCAAGCTGTATCAGATGCACGTCCACGACGTTCCCTGCCAGGTCCGCGAGTTGCTCGCCGACGTCGCGAACACACGTCGTTCAATTGAAGCGTTGTTGGGAGGCGAGCTCGTCGACAAGCGAGTCCTCGAGATAGGACCCGGACAGAAGCTCAAAACGGCGACCATCTTGGCCCATCGCAACTGTGTCACGGCGATCGATTTGGACTTTGTTGCGCGAGACTATCATGTGGGCGACTATATGCGGATGTTGCGGGACAACGGGGCCGTCCGGGCCGGCAAGACGTTGGCGCGCAAGGTCTTGGGGATCGATCGTGTCTTCGAACGCGAGCTGCTGCGCGCGTTGGAGATCGACGAGGCACCGCAGATTCAGCTGTTGCGGATGGACGCAGCGAAGATGGCATTCGACGCCAGCATGTTCGACTGCGTGGTGTCGTTCTCCGTCTTCGAGCATCTCCGGCGGCCAGCGGCGGTGCTCGACGAGGTCAAGCGTGTGCTTTTCCCCGGGGGAGTGGCCTGTGTCTATGTCCATTTGTTCACCAGCGAAACGGGCGCCCACGACGTACGGGTCTTGTCGGGACAGCGCGACGGCATCCCGTACTGGGCGCACCTGCGTCCAGAGCATCGTCATCTGGTCCGGCCCAACTCCTACTTGAACGAGGTTCGCCTCGGGGACTGGCGAGCCTTGTTCGACTCCCACTGGCCGGGGGCTCGCTTCGAGTTGTTCCGCGAGCCCCATCTTCAAGGGGAGCTCGCTCGCGTGCGTCAGCTTGGGGGGCTGGCGAACTACGAGGATGACGAGCTGTTGTCGAGCGTGCTCGCCGTCTTGTGGAAAAAGCCCCCGACGGCTCCTCATGGACTACAAGTCTGAGTTTCGGCGGTTCTTGTCCGCTCGCCCCGAGGTGCTGCACTTCGCCGCACACAGTCATCACTATTGGCCGGACGTGACTTTCGCGGCGCACCAGCAAGCCTGGCTCGATGCCGCGGAGCGAGCCGATGACAAATGGGGAATGATTCTCGACGAGGTCTTGGGTGACCTGCGCTGTCACCTGGCCGAGGTACTCGATCTCCCCGACCCGCAGACCTTGGCGTTTGCACCGAACACCCACGAGCTTCTGACGCGGTTGGTATCGTGTCTCGATGGGCGTCGCCTGGTCACGGTGTTGACCACGGACGCCGAGTTTCACAGCTTTGCCCGTCAGTGCGCGCGTTGGGAAGAGGCGGGGCTCATCGCCGTCGAGCGGGTTCCAGTCGAGCCGTTTGACACGTTCGGGCCGCGCTTTCTGAGGGCGGCACGTCGTCATCGTGACCTCGTGTACGTGAGTCAGGTGTTCTTCAACTCCGGCTTCGTCTTCGAGGAGTTCTCAGCGTTGATCGACGCCGTCCCGAGCGGAGAAACGCTGATTGTCGTCGATGGCTATCACGGCTTTTTCGCCCGCCCGACCTCGCTTCGCGCGGTCGCGGACCGGGTGTTCTACCTCGCGGGCGGGTACAAGTACGCGATGGCTGGCGAAGGCGCCTGTTTTATGCACTCTCCAGCCGGCTACGGGCTGCGACCGATCAACACCGGATGGTTCGCCGGGCCGGGCCCTGACGCCACCCCGGGAGGAACCGTGCGCTACGGCGCGGGCGGTGATCGGTTCTTCGGAGGGACCTTCGACGCGTCCGGGCTGTACAGATTGCGAGCGTCACTGAAACGCTGGCGCGAGCTCGGTGTCGACGTCCCTCGGATTCACGCCCACGTCGTTGGGCTCCAGCAGCGCTTCTTGCGGGCTGTGCAGCGCGCTGAGGCGGGTCCGCTGCAAACCACGGACCTGGTCCCCGACGCTTCGCATGAGCAGCGCGGGCATTTTCTGACCTTTCGTCGCTCCGACGCCGGACGGATTCAAGCGCGCTTGCGCCAGGCCGGGGTGGCGACGGATGTTCGCGGCGACCGGCTCCGAGTGGGGTTCGCCCTCTATCACGATGAGATCGACGTTGACGCGCTGCTCCAGCGTCTGCGCGGCCTGAGCTGAGCCATGGCGCCCGGCATCTGACCGCAGGGGCGTGGTTGGCCATCGGGCGTGGTTGGCCATCGGGCGTGGTTGGCCATCGGGCGTGGTTGGCCATCGCGCGTGATCGTCCGGACGCTGCAGCGCCGATCCACCGCCTGCTGGTGTGGCGGCGGACGGCGGCGGAATGTCCCAGCTGACGAGGGGCGCCGTGCCGACACCTGGAATACCCGGACGGCGACGCGCTGGTAGGTCGTCGACGCCGATGGTGGATGGGTTGGGTCGGTCCAGCTCCAGCGATCGGCGCGCTAGTCGGGGTCGTCACTTCGATACGCGAACCCGTACGCCTCGGGTTCAGTGAGCCTGGGCAGAGCTTCTTTGCGAACCAGCAGGGTCCGAGTCGCCCACAGATCGACAAAGACTCGATACTCAAGTGCCGTACGGTCGAGGTAGGCCACGCCATCGGATCCGCCGGTGCCGATGCGCTGACCGATTACGCGCTCGACCATTCGAGCGTGTCGCTGCCGGAACACGACCATCGCCTGCTCAAGCGCGACGAGGGTATCGATCACCGCTCGAGGCCAGGCGAGCAGCGCGTGCTCACGGTAGCTCTCGATGAAGAGGATGGCTGCGCGGATCCGCATGCGCTCGAAGCGTTCTTCCGCGGGTCGGTCCTCCGCCCAGAGGTGGGCTCTCGCGGTTTCGATCTCGCGCTGGTAGCGGGCCGAGACTCGCTCGCGATCGGCCGACGTAAGAGCGGCATCCGCCGCCCGGCGGGCGAGCGAGCGGCTCTCGACACGTTGTGCGTCGAGGTAGCGGTCGACGAATCGTTGCACCACGCGCTCGTCACCGTCTTGGTCCGGTGTGGAGCCTTCGATCGGCGTGCGGTACAGCCAGTCGTCGACCGCCTCGCGCAGCGACGGCGGGTCGTCGAGGCGAGCTTGTACTCGCTCGAGCGCGGGTGAGGGCTGCCCGTCCGGCCGGCGGAGCGCTGCGAGGTACGTCTCGTGCCCGAGCGGGATGCGTTGTTCTGGGCGTAAACCCATCACGATCTCGATTTCGCGGAGTTGGGCCGATTGAAACCCGCTCGCCGGATACAGTTTGTCGCGAAATCCGAGGTAGTCGCGGGTGGTCATCGATTCCATCAAGGCGAAATGGTCCGTGGCGTGCCGAAACACCTGCGTCACCCGGTCTAGTCCGCGCACGGCCTTGGCGAGCGCAGTGTCGGGAACGTAGTCTTGTTTGAACAGGTCTCGCGCGGTCACCAAACCGCGTAGCGCGAGCTTGAGCCAGAGCTCATCGATTTGGTGGATGACGATGAACATCACCTCATCGTCTTCGAGCTCAGCATCGCGATTGGCGAGTCCGCGCTGCAGGGCGAGCAGCTCATCGGTCTTGATGTAATCCCAATACGAGATCGGCCCCTTCGTTGCCATTGGACACCTCATCCGACCTCGGCTAGGAGCGGGGTCGCAGGTCGCGTTGTATCAGCGCTTGGCGCTGATGCCCAACTACAACGACCCGCCGCGGGTTCGCCCCGGGGAGGGCGGCAGGTCGTCATCCACGCGTTGGGAGGGCGGCATGTCGTCGTACACCCGTGGGACGCGGCTTGCCCAGCCGCACAAAATCTCATACGCGATCGTCCCCGCGTGCTCGGCCAACTCCCACGCGTCGATGGTTTCCGACCCCTGCTGGCCTAGCAACACGACCGGCTCGCCCACCTCGAACTGGTCGTCGCCGACCCACACCATCGTCTGGTCCATGCTGATGTTGCCGACCACTGGGTAGCGGTTTCCGCCGATGAGCACCTGCGCACGGTTTGACAGCGCGCGGGGATACCCGTCGCCGTAGCCCACCGGCAGCGTGGCGAGCCAGCCATCTCGTGGCGCATGCCAGGTGTGTCCGTAGCCGACGCCGGCACCCTTGCGAACGCCTTTGAAGAAGACGATCTCGGTGTGGACGCTTTGGGTCGGGCGAAGTGCGTCGGCCTGGGGAAACCGGCTCGCCGGCGCGACCCCAAACAAACCGATGCCGGGCCGGACCACGTCGCGTTGGCAGTCAGGGAGCGACAACAAAGCGGCTGTGTTCGCGACGTGCACGAGCGGAGGCAAGGTACCGGCGTCGCGCATCGCGGCCACCACTTCGTCGAACCGATCCAGCTGCTGGCGACTGGTGGGCTCGGCGGGCGACTCGGCTCCGACGAGGTGCGTGAACACACCAACCGGATCGACGCCTGGGAGCCGGGCCAACTCGTCCGCGAGTTTGATCGCCGTCTCGGGTCGCGTGCCGATTCGGCGCATCCCCGTGTCGACTTTGAGATGGACTCGGGCCACGCGGCCGAGTCGCCGGGCCTCCGCGTCGATCTGCTGGGCTTTGAATGCCGACGATGCGGTGAGCTCGAGGTGGTAGTCGAGGAAGTGCTGCAGCTGGTACCCGACTAGACCGCCCAACACCAGCACGGGCGCTTCGACTCCCGCTTGGCGCAGCGCGATGCCTTCCTCTAAGAACGCCACGCCGAAGTAGTCGACGCCGGCATCCGCCAAGCTGTGCGCGATCGGGATGAGGCCCTGTCCGTAAGCGTCGGCTTTGAGCACCGCCATGATCCGGGCGTCGCCGGCCGCTCGCCGTAACACGGCGAGGTTGTGCAGCAGCGCGCTCCGATCCACGCGCACGTGGGTGGGCCGGTGCCGAAAGCGAAGCGCGCTGGGTTGAGGAGGGCGAGGCCGCATGGGGCCAGCCACCGTACGTCGGATTGACGGGCGATAAAAGGACGCGGTGCGTGCTCGCCAACGGGCGATGGCGCCGCCTGGTTCACGGGTGGGCCGACTTGGGCTTGGGTGGTCAGGGACCGTCGAGCCTTGACCGGTCAGCTGCCGATCAGGTCCGCAATCTGTCCGATGCGGGAGGTGGGGTTGGTCATTGCGGCGCTGATGCTCCCGAAATCGCACTCTGCGGGGGCTCGTTGTCAACGCGGCGGGCGGGCGCCCTCGTCACCGGTTCAACTTGTCTGGGTTGTCGGGTCGTGCGACCTCATTCGGCGCTGCAGACGTCGTCGTGGTTGGGGAAAGATCCGATAACTCCAGGCCGAATGGTGTCTACCTCTGCGTAGGCCCAATGACGCGTTCAAGCACCATTCCCCGAGTTGCATCTTTGTTGTTTTCCCTGCTCATGGCCGGTTGCAGCCAAGGTAGCGACATCGAGAATCGGACCTTCGACGCCGAGGTGCGACGCGTGGTCGTGGATGTCGCTGTCGGCGACATCAACGTTCGGGGGAGTCAGCGAGTCGGCGCCGCGTTGCTCGGTGAGATGTACAGCGACACCGCGATGTCTCTGGGCATCGACGCGAAGCTGGTCGACGACACGCTGCATGTCTCCGCGAACTGTCCCGCCGGTAGTGGCGAGTGCTGGGCGGGTCTGCGGCTCGATGTCCCGCAGCACGCGGAGGTCTCCATCGCCGCGGGGCACGGTGATGTCGACGTCACCGACTTGCTTGGCGATCTTCACGTGTCGACCGGCGCCGGGTCGGTCGTCCTGTTGGGCGTGGGGGGCACGGTGCGAGTGGAGGCCGATGGCGGCGACGTGATGGGGGCGAACTTATTGCGTGGCGACACCTGGGCGACTTCGGAGAGCGGCGACATCTCACTCGCGTTTGCCGAACCACCGCTTGTCGCGGGGCTCGGGAGCGTGCACGGCACTGTCAGTCTCACTGTTCCCCGCAGCCAGTACGATCTATTTGTCGACTCGGTTGAGGGCGAGCTCGACATCGGCGTGCATCATTGTCGGGCGGCTGACCAGCAGTTGTTCGCCCGGTCCGTCTATGGTGACGTGCTCGTGCACCACTAGCTTGTCCTCCGTCGCCGCCCCGGCGACGGGTTCGTGCAGCACTCAATCGTGCCCCGTTCCCGCGCGACTGGCTGTCCGCCGGTGTTTCCGCGTGGTGTGGACTTGGGACTGCGCGAGCCTGCGTCGCCCATCGCGAAAACCGCAGCGTCCGCGATCGAGCGGTGGATGAGGCGGCCGTGCTCCGTCTCTCTGGCGAGTTGCGCGGAATCGTCAGTCGCGCGACGGGTGGGCCGCGATCTGTGCGCAGTGGCCGGCGGGCCCGCGAGCGCGCCCACTCCGGCGGGGCCGGCCGTGATACCCCTGCCCAATGTCCTCGGTACAGGCCTCCCATATTCTGCTCATGTACGCCGGTTCGATGCGTTCGACCGCGAGCCGCTCCCAAGACGACGCGAAAGCTCAGATCGCGGAGATCCAGGGCAAGATCACGGCTGGCGAAGATTTCGCGGTGCTGGCACAAGCGCACTCAGACTGCCCGTCGGGGCAACGAGGCGGCGACCTCGGTTCCTTCAGCCGCGGCCAGATGGTGCCCGAGTTCGATGAGGCTGTGTTCGGAATGGAGGTCGGAGCGGTCAGCGACGTGGTGGAGACGCCTTTCGGCTACCACCTGATCAAGCGCACCGCTTAGTCGCGGCTCGCGGCTCGCGGCTCGCTCATTGATTCGCCCGACGCCGCGGCCGATGTCGCCAGCGTCGACTCAGTCTGCAAGGCGTGGCCCGCAGCCAGTGTTCCATGCGAACTCGCCCGACGCGCGCTATCGCGGCGTAGTCTTCCCCCACTCGGGGGATGACTGCCGAACCTCGCCCGACTCGTGAGATCAGCGAACCTGCGCTTGTGGCATGCTCCAGGCCTCGCCGGGCATGCGCATGGGGATGACGAGGACCGAGAGCTCCCGGCCGCGCCCGCGTGTGGCGCGGCCAGCAGTTGGCCGTAGGGTCGCGTCGGTCCTGGCGCTCGCCATGGCGCTGACGAGCGCGTCTGCGCGGGCGGGCGCGCTCGAGCCGGAGCCAGACGACAGCTTCGAGGTGCTGTATCGCCAAGGGGATCGCGCGTACGAGGCCGAGCGCTTCACCGAGGCCGCAGAGTTGTGGCGCCAGGCGCTCGAGTCCCAGCCGGAGACCGAAGAAACCAGCGCGACCCGAGCGAACGTGCTCTCCCAGCTGTTGACCGCCTACGTCGACGCGTACCGCGAGAGCGACGACCGCGAGCATCTCGTGGTCGCGCTGGAGGTCGCGGCGGTGTACGAAAGCGAGCTGAGCCAGGTCTATGGCGCGGCGTGGAGCTTGCCACCGCATGTTGCGGCCGCGGTCCGCGACGTCTCTCGCCGGCTGGAGCTCCACGACGGGGAGCAGGCGGCGGACGATGCAACCGAGGAACGAGCCGCGCAGGACGAAACCGCGTCAACTCCGGTTCGCGCGGACCCACAGGAGGACCTGTTGCCAAAGCCAGACGGATGGCGTGACCAAGGTGACGGTCGCGTGTTGTTCGGCGGTGGAGTGGCCACAACGGTGTTCGGGGTCGCGGCGCTCGGCCCGGCGATTTGGGGGGCCGCCGAAAGCATCCGGTCCGCGTCCGCGCGGCGGAGTTCGGCGGTCGCCGCCGAAGAGCAGGGCATCGACTCGGTGCCTTGGGAGGAGATCGAAAAGCACGGCTGGTTCGACGACCAGGAAGCTCGCATCGCCGTCGGATCGGCGATCGCTGCCGTGGTGCTCGTGACAGCGGGGACGATCATGACCACGATCGCGTTCCGAAAGGCTCGCTCGCATCGTGCAACTCACACTCGGTACGTCAATGTCACGCGAACGTACGCGGGAGGTGGGTGGAGCGTTCGCTTCTAGGCTCCGCTCGAACCGCCACGAACCCGATCTCGCCCGTTTTGCGGCCTCTAGGACGCGATCTCGCATCGCCTCAGGTGTGTGACAACGAGGCGACGTGCGCCGATGTCACGCGTGCGTCAACCATCGTTCGTGTCGGTGTTGCGCGCCAGGATCATCTTTAAGCGCATGATCAACGGTGAAGGACAAGAAGCAGAGTCGATCGCGCTCGAAGTAGGTGGCGCGAGTCCGTGGGACCGGGTGCGGCGGGCGTGCTTGGTGCGCGGCTCGGAACTGAGCGGCGCCATGCGCGAGATCGCAGCGGTGCTCGCAGGCACGAGCCGACAAGCGCCGGCGCTGCGGTCCTGGTGCGACGAGCTCGACGTCTGGATCGACTCTCTCGAATGGGCCGGGACTTGCGGAGACACCGAGCTCCACACCGACACCAACGGCATGCCCGATTCGGGGGCCGTCGCCGAGGCGCTGTGTCGCATGGGAGAGGTCGGCGGCGCGATGAAGCGCTTCAGCCGGCTCGACGCCGTCGAGCAACGTCGCGTGGCCGCGCTCCCGCGAGTCGCCGAGAGCGTGCGAGCGTTCGCCCGTGATCTGGACGACGCGCTTGCCGCGTTCGCCGCAGGGGACGTGCTGGGCGCCGGCCGGGTCGTGTCGAGCTGTGTGGAGCACGGTCGCCGCTTCGACCGCGACACCGCGTCGACCCTACGTGCCTTGCCCGACACGTGGTGGGAGACGCTTCCCGGCATGGAGGCCACCACCATTGGCGAGGTAACCGACGCCGTCGACGATATCGTCCACGGGGTGCGCCGCCTCGTCGACGCGCTCGTGGTCGCCGTGTTGCTGATTCGTCACACTGCGCAGTTGCCGAATTCGCTCGGCTCAAGCGCCTCGATCGCCCGGTTCACCTAGCAGCTCGTGGCCGTCCTGACGCGCTGGCGTTGCCATTCGCCCCGCTCTTGACATCTAAATGTCACAAGGCATCGCCAGGCTCCGCGCCCGAGGAGAACCCCTACAGTGAAACGCATTAGCTCTATCATCACGCTCCCGGCGATGTTCGCCACCATGGCGCTGGTCCTTCCGTCGACCGGCTGCGAGGACGACAACGACGACGACGACGACCACGACCACGAAGAGGCTGGCGACGACGACGATGGCATGGCCACGGGTGACGATGATGACGGCATGCAGCCGCCTCCTGCCGGATGCGCCGACCCGGCCGATCCGAACGCTTCCTTCGTGATCGTTCAAAGCAACATCTTGGCGGATACGACTTGGACTTGCGACAACATCTACGTGCTGGCCGGCTCGGACGTGTTCGTTCAAGGCGCCGTGCTGACGATCCAGCCTGGCACTCGCATCGAGGGTCGTGAGTCCGCTGCGCTCGTCATCGAAAAAGACGCTCGGATCGAGGCCGTCGGTACAGCCGACAAACCGATCGTGATGACGTCCTCGCAGCCGAACCCGGCTCGCGGTGACTGGGGTGGCCTCGTGCTTCTCGGCAACGCGGTTGCGAACATCGGCACCGGCTTGGCCGAGGGCTTTCCCACGCCTCCCACCTACGGCGGCAACAACCCCGCTCACAACTGCGGCACGCTGCAATACGTCCGCGTCGAGTGGGCTGGGTTCCCGCTGGTCGAGGGCAGTGAGCTCAACGGCATCACGTTCTACGCGTGCGGTACCGAGACCACGGTCGACCACGTCCAGGTCTACATGGGCCAAGACGACGGCTTCGAGTGGTTCGGCGGCGGTTTCAACGCCAGCTACCTCGTGTCGACTGGCTCGGCCGACGACAGCTTCGACATCGACCAAGGCTTCCAAGGTCAGCTGCAACACTTGCTCGTCGTCCAAGACGCCTTGGTGGGCGACAACGGCTTCGAGATCTCCAACAACGACACCGCGTTCGACGCGACGCCGGTCACCCGACCGATGATCGCCAACGCCACGGTGATCGGCGCTGGGCCGGTGCACGATGTGAAGAGCCGCGGCTTCACCCTCAAAGAGGGGACGCAAGCCACGATCCAGTCGACCATCTTCACCAATGCGAAGAACGGCGCGGCGCTGCTCACCCACCAAGCAACCGAGAACCAAGCCACCTCGGGCGCGACCGTGCTGACCAACAACATCTTCTGGAACAACGGGGTTCCGGCATTCGTCGCGGGTGGTGACGACGACGCGGGCACCACGTGGGACAACGCCGCGTTCGAGGCATGGGTCAACGACCCGTCGCGGGCCAACCTTTCCATCGACCCGGTTCTCAACGCCAACGCGGCGACCGCCCCGCAGGCCGCAACGGGCGGCGCCACGCTTGGTGCGGGCTTCACTCCGACCACGTACATCGGCGCCGTCGATCCGGCTGGGCCGAACTGGACGCTCGAAGCCTGGGTTCGCGCGTACCCGTAAGTCTCGCGGAAACCCTCGGCTGACCGAGCTAGACGGTTCAGTCGCACCAAGGCCGGTGGGCGCAGCCAGATGGCGGCGCTACACCGGCCTTGCTACATCGCTGTCACACATGCGAGACCGCTCGGTCACTACCGTCACATAGAAGCGCGCTGCAACATGTTTTCAGGGTTCGAGCCAGGCCGGCGGTCGTCGTACTTTCCTCGTAGGCGCAAAGCAGCGGGGACTGTCACCGTGCTGTTGCACGTGCTCGCCATCTGGGGAGTCGTCGTGCGCGAGCAGAATTTCGCGGCGCACACCGAGGAGGAAGTCGACGTCGAGATCGACAACCTGGTCCCGGTCGAAGAAGCAGAAGAGCCGGAGGAGCCCGAGCCGGAGGAGCCCGAACCGGAGTTCGACGACCCTCCGCCGAGCCCGACTCCACGCGCGAAGACCCGGGCGAAGCCGGCGCCGAGACCAGAGATCGTTGCACCTGACTCCATCAGTGAAGGCGCCGAGGAGTCCAACGTCGATCGCGCCCCTGTGGGCGGTTCGGGCGGCGGATCGGGGACGGGCAAGGCGACGCAGAAGGCGCCGCCGAAGGAGCCTCCGAAGGAGGAGCCGAAGCCCAAGCCGAAGCCCAAAGCCAAGAAGAAGAAGGGCCTGCCGTTCGATCCGTCGCAACCGCAAGCGCAGCTTCCCAAAGGGGCGAAGCCCGCGAAGCTCAAGCCAGGCGTCGCACGGACGCCCGTCTATCCCCCCGATTTGCGCAAACAGAACATTACGGGGACGGTCTCGGTACGGATTTTGGTGGACCGCAAGGGCAACATCAAGAAGGTCCAGGTACTGCGCAAAGAGGCGGCCGTACCGGACGACGAGAAGAAGGCGGCGTGGGCCAAGAAGAAGTTTCTCAAGTCGGTCGCCGACCTGCTCAAGACCTGGAACGGTAATTACATACCGGCCAGCTACAACGGCACGCCCATCACGGTCTGGGTCAAAGTCAAATTCCCATTTACGCTCAAGTAGCAAACGAGGACATCATGGATCTATCACTGGTTGAAATCTGGGA
>QKPP01000010.1 GCA_006508105.1 Myxococcales bacterium FL481
GACTCCACGGAACATCCAGTGACAAAATTGGTCAGCATGTGACTCAACTTCTTCGGGCAAGATGTGGGATTGTAAGACATCGAAGATGTCCCAATCCCCGCATGCCGCGCTCAACGCCTTCGGCTTATTCGCGGCGGGGACATCCGGCGAACATCTTCGAACCGAACGAACTAATCCGTCGGACGTGGTAACTTCACCTGAACGTCTCGGTCGTCGTCCCTGACGCGCCTGACCTATCTAAATCTGTCTAGGTCTCGACCTTTTCTCTGGTGCGGGCTCGCCATATCGAGGCTGACCGCTCGCAGGTCGCGGGCCAGCACGAAACCTAGCCGACCTCTACCGTGCCGTCCTCGTGAATCGTAATCGGGTCGCCCATCTCGACCGTCTCGAGGAACTCGTCGCCGAGCATGTCAATCGTCACGATACGGATGTCCTTCCACACCTCCGCCAAGATCACTCCCGCCGCCGCCAGGGTATCGATGGGTTGCGAGAACAGCAGCGCCTGCGGACCGACGCCGATCTGCTTCATTCCCATCAAGACCATTCCGCCCATGGTCGAGCCGACCGTGGTCGGGGTGCAGAGGATCATGCCGGCGAGCTCTTTGTGAAACAACTCGGGGTTGTTGGAGTCGGTACACGGTGCGCTGTCTCGTCTTCCAGCCAGCATGTTCTCGAAGTAGGACCCGGTCGTGTTGAACGGTTGCCTCGATACCGTGGCTGTGCCGGAGACCTCCCCGGGAAGGATCACACGGCCACGGAACGTCTTCTTGCTCATCGCTTGATCCTCGTTCTTTCCAACCGTTCAGTACGGCACCTTGCCAGTCAGCGCGATGTCTACGAGGTCGTCGTCATCGTAGAGGCGCAACTTGGTGTAGCAGCGTGCCTTGTTGGAGTTCGTCACGCCGCGTTCGATGTCAGCCATGCCGCTGAGCCCCTGGAACGCTGGCGCACAAATGTTGGTGTACTGCACGCCGGCGCGGCGCAGGTCCCGAAACAGCACGGGATGCTCGTCCATGAAGTGGTCCCTGACCTCGACCGATTGGGCCATGACCACGGGGATGGCGAGCTTCTCCTGCCGCGCTTTCTTCAGCGCCCGGTGGATCTTGTGCCCCCAGTAGACCACTTCGTCGTACGTGTTGTGCGGGCACCCGATATAGACCCGCGTCGGGTCGCCGTCTGGGTCGTTCCACAGGTTCGGGTAGCTATCTCGTATGCGTGCCAGCTCGGCATCGTCGATGACGTAGGTCTGGTGCTCCTCGGTAAGGAGATCGCGCCCCTGTTCGATGGCCTCGGGTGTGACGTTCTCCACGTGATAAAGGCCAACGGCGCCATTCGAAGCGGTGGCCGAGCCCATGGCTTTGAGCTTGCCCACCGCAACTCCGTCAGGCTTCCCATCCTCCATCCCGATCCACCGGTCGATGCCGCTGATGTACGGGACCTTCTCCACCACCTTCATGCCGATCGCGCCACCGAGGACGCCCCAATGGGGCTCCTTGGAGAGCTGGACGTCGATGTGCCACTTGGCCTTGCGGCCCTCGTCGGTCAGCAGCCCGAAGACCGGCACCTTCCCTGCGATGGCGCACAAGATCTCCATGCCGGTCGCCATTCGATTGACCCGGAGGCCGAGCACGGAGTTGCCGTAGTTCACGGCTGAGGACTCGGCCCAGCTCACCGGCGTACCCGGTTCCGCGGTGTTCCCCACCTCCGGCAGATAGCAAGCGCAGCTCCAAACATTCAGCGGGCGTGCGCCCAGGCGCGTGTGGATTTGGATCAAGCGCCCCTGGAGTGGATAGCCCTCGAGCTCCATGAGCCGTTTCTCGGGGTCCTGTCCAACGGTGTACATGTCCATGCCCATCGGGTTGACGGTGTACGGTGCGAATGTCTTGAGGCCGGCATCGGCAATCTCCTCGAAGATCTCCAGGAGCGGTTCGATGTAGGGGTTGGCGGTGTACAGCGACGAGTGCGGCGCGCCGCCACAGTCGGCGAGACGCTCGGCTCCGAAGAGCTCGCCGTGCATCACGATCGTTTTGAGCACCTTGGCCATCACCGGCCCTTGGCTCCCGTCGAGGATGTCCTGCTCCTCTTGGGTCAGGGTCATCCTCTGAGACGCGCCCCGGTCGAGGGCCTTTGGGCCACCATCCGAGCCCGTGCCCGTCAGGTCCGCCGCGACCGGCTTGCCGTCCTCACCGACCCCGAACTGGTCGCAGTGGATGTGGTCGTAGGCGCCCGGATCACTGGCCATGTCGCTGCGCTTCATGGGTCGCTCGCTCTCACATGAAGGCCCAGCCACCGTCGATGGCGAAGAACTGCGACGTCTGGAACATGTTCTTGCCGTCGAGGAGCCCGGCGACGAAGTACGCCGCCTCCTCCGGCTTGCACAACCGCTGCACCGGGACTTGCGCCTCGACCTCTTTGCGCTTCGCCGGATCCTTGTCCGCGCCGACGTCGTGGAGAAAGTCCGGGTAATCCATCGCGTACGTTCCCGTCGCGTTTACCGTCACGCCGTGCGGCGCCACGGTTTGCCCGGCACATCGCACGAGCGTGTTCGCGCCCGCGCGCTGGGCGCTGTACAGCGCAGCGAAGGGTGCCGGTCGAAGGCCGCTCGCACTGGTGTTGATCACCACCTGGCCCGATTTCTGAGCCACGAGCGGCGGCAGCAACGCATGAAGCGCGAGGAATGCAGACAGGAAGTTGCCCTCGTACTGTAGCTGCGCGTCCTCTACCTTCGCGTCGAGGATGCTCCCCGTGCCGTGCACTCCTGTTCGGACGCACGCCGAGTCGAATCTACCGAATCGTTTCTGCGCGGCGTCCACGAGCTGCTGCACAGCTTCCGGCTTGGTGAGGTCAAGTGCTCCGCCTACTTCCTCCACCTCGACGCCCATGCCTCGCAGCTCCTTGGCGAGGCCTTCCTTTGCATTGCCGATGACGAGATTGTGTTCACGACGCGCCATTTCGCGAGCAAGATCCGGCATCATGTGCGTCTCGGTGTCGACGAGGATCACAACACGCCTCTTTTTCGAACCACCCGAGCCGCGCCGCTTCTTCGCTTCGGCATGCGAAGCCTGAGCACCAAGCGCGACGGCACCCGCAAGACTCGCGACGCCTACTGTGCCTGTCCGAACAAAGTCCCGGCGAGAGCTCCTCGTCGCTTGTGTTTCCTCTAGCCCAGCCTCCGACGTACTCTTCTCTTTGTCCTTGTCCAAGATTCCCTCTTTCATGCGATCGATGTGATCGCGGCTTACCAGACCGTGACCTCCCACGGGGGGTGCGAGGATACAGGAAAACGCGGTTGCGGCGCTGTGCACTTTCGGCAAAAAGGTATGGGGCGCGTCTCGCGTCTTCGTAGACGTGGCACCTAGGGACGCACGAGATCGGAGCCGCCGCGATCACGGTGTACGCGAAATCAGTGCTCGGCTTCCTTCGATGACGTGATCGGGGTACGGTGTTCTGTCTGGTCGCAGAAGGCCGACTCTTGGAGAGTTGCCGTGAAGGTCGCAGAGTACACAGACTTCGACGCTTTCTCGAGCGCGGTTCGCGACGCGAACTTCGAGATGCTGATTCAGAATCCGAAGCGGCAACTCTGGAGCGTCACGCAGATGGACCTTCACGGGATCCACATCCAAATGGGGCAGGAGGGTAGCGGCAATATCACGGAGGGCGAGACACTTCCGGATGGGCATCTGCTCTTCATGCCGCTGACTCACGCGGAGGCGCATTCGGCGAATGGAGTAGCTTTGGATGACGTCTCAGTGGCGATCTTGGCTCCAAAAACCGACTTTTGTCTCGCCTCCCGAACTGAGCATGATTGGTTTTCGATCTTCGTTCCGACCCTCCACCTCGATCCTTTCTCCGCTCCGGGGGACGCGTCATCGAAAACCCTGAGACCGAGGTGTCGAGTGACTCGTTTGGACCGCCAGCTCGCCAATCGGTATCGCGCGTCTGTGGTTGATCTGCTGGCCACTTCCGCGAATTACCCCGAGTTCGAGTCGTCACTCGCATCGACCGTCGCTGCGGAAGAATTGCGAAAGCTCATCACTGAGATTTTCGTTCAGCGACAAGCAGGCGACACTCCCCCCGTGGGACGACAAAGAATTCCACGACGGAGAATCATCCGCTGCTGCCACGAGCTACTCGAGGCGCATTCCGGGGAACACATCGGCATAAAGGACTTGGCGGTTGCGGCCGGAGTCTGCGAGCGGACGCTCCGAACGGCTTTCAGAGAGCACTACGGAATTGGGCCGGCTCGCTACCTTCAACTGAGGACACTTCACAGGGTTCGGCGTGCTTTGCGTGCAGCTGATCCCGAAGAGGTCTCCGTTGCCACCGTGCTCCTTCGACACGGGGAGTGGGAGTTTGGCCGTTTCGCTGCACGGTATCGCAGAGTGTTTGGCGAACTCCCTTCTCAGACTCTGCGATACCGTCGTGCTGTGGTACAGGCGCCAGCTCTGTTAGCCCCCTCTTGAGCCTGATGGGCTAACAGAGCCCGTCCAAGCGCGCAGCAAGCCGGCAGTGCGAAGGCCCCCTACGGATTCGGCTTCTCAGTGGTGGGAACTGGTTGAGGCTTCGTTAACTCCTCGAACTGCTCGCGGCTCACGATGAGTGCTTTCTGACACTGCAGCTCACCCGAAGGACAGTAGTAGATGTCCCTGACTTTGGCGGTGCGGTAGCCGGCCCGCACGTACCAGACGTCGCCTGAGGGGGTGGTCGCGGTGCCTCGAATGACCGCGCAGCCGCCGAGGGTAGCTCCCAGAACCAAGAGGAAAGAGAGCGTCCGGATAGTCTGCATGGCGAGCCTCAATGCTTTGCGATCTGGGTACAGACGGGCTGTCCAGCATCGTTGGTTTGACAGACGTGCACTCTCTCGACGTCGAAGACGTGGACTTGGCCCTCTGGCGATGCCGCTACCGACGAAAGAACGAAGAACTGTCCGCACCCAAAACACTGCAGCAGCAACGTGAAGAGGGTGGTGAATGCGATCTTGCTCATGAGAAAACCTCCTGTTGGGCGCCCAGGCCAACGAACGCGAGCGCGACGGCGGTAATGCCCGATCTCCATCACAGCAGCCAGTCGATGGGGAGTAGTCGTAACAGCGACACCTGGAACGCGGCGCGGGGCTCAGGCTACGGCGGAGGTCAAAACATGATGAACCGGTAGTGGACCATCGCTCTCGAGCTCGCTGTAACAGGTCGTGGACAGATCGTGTTTTCGCCGAAACTGCATAGACGCAGCGAGTCGTCTGGACCTAGCTTCCAGATGACTCGCTGCGTCTATGCAGT
>QKPP01000021.1 GCA_006508105.1 Myxococcales bacterium FL481
CCGCCGCGCCAGGTGATGCCAACGAGCGACTCGTCGAGCTGTGCTTGAGCCGCGGCGCGCAACGTTGGATGGTCTCGAACCCCCGGCAGTCCTGCCACCACCCGGCCGCCGGCCGAGAACAGGGACATCTCTCCCTCCGAGGGCAGACACGGCGCAAGGGCTCGCAGTCGCTGCGCCGCGCGATCGAGTTCCGGCGTCAGCACCGGGCAGGCCGTGACATCGACGATACTGCGACCACGCCGGGCGCGAAAACCCAGGCGGAACGTCGACCCGTCGCGGACATAGTGCAGTCGAGCGCGTCGGCGGTACCCCGACGACGTTGCGCTGGCATGACGGTGGGCGGCTGGCAGTTCGGGGCAATGCAGCTGGCCGGCAACGATCTGGGCTTTCAGCTCGAGTTGGGCTTTGGGATCGACGTGCTGCCAGTCGCAGCCGCCACATTCGTGGGCATGGCGGCACGGCGGCTCGACTCGCCACGGGCTCGCCTCCACCACACGACTCACCCGCCCGCGCACGAAGCTGCGTGATACCTGCTCGACGGCGACATCGACAATCTCACCCGGCAGCACCCCCGCCACGAAATGGACCATCCCGTGCTCGTCGCCGATACGACGGCCGACGCCCTCCCCTCCGTTCGCGATCGCGTGGATGCGGACGCGTGCCACGGTCGGCGCTGCGTTCGATGACGGTTCAGCGGCCACGGCTGAGTTCGCGGGCAATGACGAGACGCTGAATTTCACTCGTGCCCTCGTAGATCGAGGTCACGCGTACGTCCCGGAGCAACCGTTCGACCGCGAATTCACGCACGTACCCGTAGCCGCCGTGCACCTGGATCGCCCGGTTGCACACTTGGAACGCCCGTTCGGTCGCGAACAGCTTGGCCATCGACGCCTCGCGCGTGTGTGGTAGCCCCTGGTCTTTGCGCCACGCGGCGCGGAGCAGCAACAATCGCGCAGCCTCCAGCTCGGTATCGCTGTCGGCGAGGGGCCACTGAATCGCTTGAAACTCGCTGATCGCTCGTCCGAACTGGTGGCGCTGCTGAGCGTAGGAGCGGGCTTTGGCAAACGCCGCCAATCCGATCCCCAAAGCCAACGACCCGATGCCGATTCGCCCGCCGTCCAGGGCCATCATCGCCACGCGGAACCCCCCGCCCTCCGTTCCGAGCAGGGCCCGCTCGGGCACCTTGACCTCGTCGAAATCGACCGTGGTCGTCGTGCTGCCGTGTTGCCCCATCTTCTCCTCGGGGCGGCCGCGCGACAGACCCGGGGCATCACCGGGGACCAGAAACGCCGAGATGCCGCGCGTCCCGGGGGAATCGTTGGTCCGAGCCCACACCACGAACAAGCCAGCGTGGGTGCCCGAGGTGATCCAACACTTCGACCCCTGCAGCACCCAGCCATCGTCCGTGCGCACCGCCTTGGTGACCATCGCACCGGGGTCGCTGCCCGCCTCGGGTTCCGACAGCGCGAACCCGCCGACCACGTAGTCGCCCCCGCAAAGGCGCGGCACGTGTTCGGCCCGCTGATCCTCGGTGCCGAAGCTCGCGATGACCTCGGCGACCATGTTCGACACGCAGATCGCCACCGTCGTCGCGGCACAGGCCCGTGCGAGCTCACTGACCGCCAAGCTGTAGGCGACCGCCCCCGCTTGCGTGCCCCCCAACGCTTCGGGAACGTTGATTCCGAGCAAGCCGAGGTCGGCCGCTTCGGACAAACTCTCGCAGGGGAATGTGCCCCGACGATCCAGCTCATCGGCTCGCGGAGCGAGCACGCGCTCGGCATATGCCCGCGCGGCCCGCTGGATCAGCGTTTGCTGCTCGGTCGGCTCAAAGTTCGGCATGTGTACAGCGGCTGCGGTTCACCGCGGCCCGTGTGGTCGTGCTCGCGGAGCGGGGCCTACCAGGCCTCGCCGAGCTCACCGTTGTAGGTGTGCACGAACTCGGCCTCCGGCGGCGGGTCAAACTGCCACTCGACCAGCAAGTTTTTGAGGCAGTCGTCAAACTGGTCGGCGACTCGGGGCTCTCCTTCGAAGCCTTTGCGCTCTTTGACGTCCATATTGAGCACGTTGACGTCGTGGACCTTGCCGGAAGTATCGATACGAAACTCCACGGTGAAGGTGCCGGCGAGCCACTTGGTCTCGAGTCGCTCCATCTCCTTTTCGAGGCACGCCTCGAAGTCGGCGGTGTAAACCGAGAGAATCGTGTCGTCGATGTTGGCCAGCGTGCGTGGTGAGATGGCGTCGCCTTGGTCTTCGTGTTCCTCGTACTCGTCCGCCGTGACCATGTCGGATTTGTACTTGTTGTCGCTGTAGGCACCGACCATGTCGGCGTTGGTGGTGCCCGAGGACTTGGGTCCGCAGGCGAGTCCGCCGGCGACGAGCGCGAGCGAGCAGGAGAGCAGCAGGTGGTGTTGACGGGTCATGGGACAGCCTCCGAGATCAGGGACGGGAAAGGGCAGCAGCGATCACGATGCGTTGGATCTCACTCGTCCCCTCGTAGATCTCCGTGATCTTTGCATCGCGATAGTACCGTTCCACGGGGTACTCCGTCACATAGCCGTTGCCGCCCAACACCTGTATCGCGTTTTTTGCGACCTTGTTCGCGACTTCGGCGGCCATCAGCTTCGCCATCGCCGACTCGCGGCTATGGCGCTGACCTGCCGCTTTGAGGCTCGCCGCCCGCAGCGTCAGGAGCCGAGCCGCATCAAGCTCCACGTCCATGTCGGCGAGCATGAACGCGATCGCTTGATGATCGATGATCCGCTTGCCGAAGGTCTTGCGTTCGAGCGCGTAGTCGCGGGCGAACTCAAACGCGGCTCGCCCGATGCCCAGCGCTTGCGCCGCAATGCCGATGCGGCCCCCGTCGAGGGTTGCCATGGCGACCTTGAATCCCGCCCCTTCGTCGCCGAGTCGCTGGGTGGCCGGCACGCGATGGTCGTCGAACTGAATCTGGCACGAGTGGCTGCCGCGAATTCCCAGCTTGTCGTCTTTGGGGGCCCGCGTGACCCCGGGCGCATGCATGTCCACGACAAACGCCGTGATCCCGCGATGCCCGAGCCCCGGGTCGGTCATGCACAGCAAAACACCGACATCCGCTTGGGGTCCGTTTGTGATCCAGTTTTTCACGCCGTTGATGACGTACTCGTCTCCGTCGCGCACGGCGAGCGTACGCTGGGCCGCAGCGTCCGATCCCGCTTCTGGTTCGGACAGCATGAAGCAGCCGAGCTTGTCTCCGGTCGCCAACGGGGGTAGCCAAGTCGCCCTTTGTTCAGCTGTGCCGAACTTCCGCAGCGGGTCGCATACGAGCGAGTTGTTCACGCTCATGATGACCCCGGTGGAGGCACAGGCGGCGCTGATCTCCTCCATCGCTAGCACATACGCGACCGAATCGAGCTCGGCCCCTCCGAGCTCTGCGGGCACTTCGATCCCCATGAGGCCCAGCTGCGCCATCTGATCAACGAGTTCGCGGGGAAACCGAGCCTCGCGGTCGATCTGTGCCGCCGCGGGCTTGACGTGCCGATCACAAAACTCGCGCACCGTGTGCAGTAGCGCCTGATGGTCGTCCGAGAAGCGAAAGTCCATGGCTACTTTCCGCCGAACTGGGCCCGCCGCTTGGCCACGAACGCCTGCATGCCTTCTCGTTGATCCTCGGTGCGAAACAAGGCAGCGAAGGCCTCGATCTCGCTCTGATTCGCGGCGTCCAGCGGGAGCTCGGCCCCGCGGTGGATCACATCTTTGGCCGCCGCCACCGCCAACGGACCCATGGCCGACACCTTTTCGATGGTCGCCACCGCGGCCGCGCAAGCATCGTCTACCACACGGTTTACCAGTCCCAGCCGGTAAGCCTCCGTGGCATCGATGGTCGCCCCGGTCACACACAGCTCCAGCGCCGCCGCAACCCCAACCCGCCGGGCGAGACGTTGGGTGCCGCCGAAGCCAGGAATCACCCCGAGTTTGACCTCGGGCTGCCCAAACTTGGCGTTGGGCGACGCGTAGATGAAGTCGCAGGCCAGCGCCAGCTCGCACCCTCCGCCCAGTGCGAAGCCTTGCACCGCGGCGATCACCGGCACGGGCAGTCGTCCCAGCATATCCCCCACGGCGTGCCCTTGGCTGGCGAAGAGCAGTGCGTCGTCCTCGGTCATGTCGACCATGCGGCTGATGTCGGCGCCGGCCACGAAGGCCTTGTCGCCAGTCCCGGTGAGGACCAAGCCGGAGACGCTTCGCCCGATCTCCGGCGCCTCCAAAGCGTGGCTCAACTCGGCGACGACCTCGGGACTGAGGGCGTTGAGAACCTTGGGGCGGTTGACTGCGATGACTCGCGCCGGGCCGCGGTCCTCGATTTGGATGGTCTCAAACCGGCTCATCGGCGAGTCTCCTCTGCGTAGTTGTAAAATCCGCGCTGGGTCTTGCGTCCCAGCCAACCGGCGGCGACGTGCATGCGCATGACGTTCGGGGCTCGGTACTTGTCGTCGCCCAACTGCTGGTGGAGCACGTCAGCGATGGCGAGACACGTGTCCAAACCGATGAGATCCGCAAGCTCGAGCGGTCCCATGGGGTGGTTGAGACCCAGCTTCGCCCCGGTGTCGATGTCCTCTGCCGTTCCCAGGCCCTCTTGCAGCGCGAACGCGGCTTCGTTGATCAGCGGGATCAGGATCCGGTTGACGATGAAGCCCGGGCTGTCCGCACTCGTGATCACGGTCTTTCCGACGGCCTCGGCCAAGGCGACCGTGCGCGCGTGAGTCGAGTCATCCGTGGGAAGCCCCCGAATAATCTCGACCAGCTTCATCACGGGCACTGGGTTCATAAAATGCATGCCGATGACCTGCGCGGGGCGCATCGTGGCCGCGCCCAACAACGTGATGCTGATCGACGAGGTGTTGGTCGCCAAAATGGCCCGCGGCGGGCACACCTCGTCCAGCTGTCGCATCAGCTTCTTTTTGAGCTCGATGTCCTCCGATGCCGCTTCGATCGCCAAATCGACCGTTTCGAAGCCCGATACGGCCGCGGTCGGCGTGATCAAGGACAATGCGGCATCGCGGACCGACCCGTCGATTTTGCCTTTTGCCACCGCTTTGTCGAGGCGCTTGGAGATGCCCGCCTTGCCGACCTGCGCGGCGTCCAGCGACACATCGCCGAGCACGACCTGTCGACCGTGCTGCGCCAGCACCTGGGCAATGCCGGCGCCCATCTGGCCCGCTCCGAGCACGCCTACCTTGTGGATTTCATCGCTCATCGATTGACCTTTGCGTTCGGGTTTCGGTTAGCACTCC
>QKPP01000076.1 GCA_006508105.1 Myxococcales bacterium FL481
ACGGGTAACGTTCGCACGCATGGCCATGAACGACGAGGAGACCGTCGCGCTCACTGCCGGCGGCCACACGGTGGGCAAATGTCACGGCAACGGAGACGCAAGCGTCCTCGGTCCCAACCCCGAAGCCGCCGACCTCGGCGAGCAGGGCCTGGGTTGGCGCAACCCCGAGGGCCAAGGGTTCGGGCGCGACACCGTCACGAGCGGCCTCGAGGGAGCTTGGACCACCCATCCGACCCGCTGGGACAATGGCTACTTTCACATGCTGTTCAATCACGAGTGGGAGCTCAACAAGAGCCCAGCCGGCGCTTGGCAGTGGGAGCCGGTCGACATCCGGGAAGAGGACAAGCCCGCCGACGTCGAGGATCCCTCGACCCGCTACAAGCCGATCATGACTGACGCCGACATGGCGATGATCAAAGACCCGGTCTACCGGGAGATTTCACAGCGCTTCTACCAGGACCCGGCCTATTTCTCCCAGGTGTTCGCGCGCGCTTGGTTCAAGCTCACGCACCGCGACATGGGGCCAAAGGCACGCTACCTCGGTCCGGATGTGCCCAAGGAAGACCTGATTTGGCAGGACCCCGTGCCGGTGGGCAACTCGGACTACGACGTCGAGGCAGTCAAGGCGAAGATCGCCGCCAGCGGTCTCACAATCAGTGAGATGGTGGCGACCGCGTGGGACAGCGCCCGGACTTTCCGCACCTCGGACTTTCGGGGTGGCGCGAATGGGGCCCGGATCCGGCTTGCGCCGCAAAATGGCTGGGAGGGCAACGAACCCGAGCGGCTCGCCAGAGTCCTCGGCGCCCTCGAAGGGATCGCTGGGAGCTCAGGAGCGAGCATGGCGGATGTCATCGTGCTCGCCGGCAACGTCGGCGTCGAGCAGGCGGCCAAGGCCGCTGGCGTTGAGGTCAGCGTCCCCTTCGAGCCGGGCCGCGGTGACGCCACGGATGCAACGACCGACGCCGAGTCCTTCGCTC
The DNA here is from genome assembly GCA_006508105.1 of Myxococcales bacterium FL481. Lineage (GTDB taxonomy): Bacteria > Myxococcota_A > Polyangia > Nannocystales > Nannocystaceae > FL481. Next base: position 978 of record QKPP01000076.1, read on the forward strand.
CCCTCGAGCCGATTCACGACGGTTACCGCAACTGGCTCAAGCAGGACTACCTCGTCAGTGCCGAAGAGCTGCTGCTCGATCGCACACAGCTGATGGGCCTGACGGCTCCCGAGATGACGGTGCTCGTCGGTGGCATGCGGGTGCTCGGCGCCAACCACCAAGGCACGATGCACGGCGTGTTCACGGATCGCATGGGGGTTCTCACCAACGACTTCTTCGTGAACCTGACCGATATGCGTTTCGCGTGGAGGCCGTCGGGAAACGGCCTCTACGAGGTCCGTGACCGCGGTACGGGTCAGGTCAGGTGGACGGCCTCCCGTGTCGATCTGGTATTCGGTTCGAACTCGGTCCTTCGGGCCTACGCAGAGTTGTACGCCCAAGACGACAACAAGGAGAAGTTCGTGCGGGATTTCGTCGCAGCGTGGTCCAAGGTCATGAACGCGGACCGCTTCGACGTGGCCGCCACGACCTGAGGCCAAACGAGCAGAACGCATCCCCCTTGAGGGTGCGGTTCTCATCGCGCGAGCGACCGCCACGCCTTCGCTTCTAACGCGCTCAGCCCCCCAGACTGGCGTCACGCGGCCTTCACGGCACGACGGCCACGACGCCAGTGTGGCCGGGCCACCGGCGACTATCAGCCACCCGCCGGAGGGGCCACAAAAGCGCAAGCGGACCGCCCTCGACGTGATGTGATCCAGGACGGCGGCGTTGCGGCTGAGGTGGGGGCGCTGTGGTCCCGCGGTCAACGGCGTGACGTGACGGCGCCTCCCTGCGTCCAGCTACCATAACGCAGCGACCCCAACCGAGACCGAGCCGGTGAAGCGACTGCTGGTGGAGATGCGCGTGAAGCTGTAGCCGCGCTTGGGCGTGGCGTTGAGCGCCTTGACTGAGTCCGGCTTCCACCTGCCATCCTCGCGTTTGAACACGATCTCGAGCAGCGTCTCGCCTTTCTGCGTGCGAGTCGGTACGACCACGGCGCCACTGTCGTTGCGAACCAGCACCCGCACCGGCGCTCCCGCCAGTTCCGGCGGTCCAGCGGGGGACTCTCCCCACGTGGCTTCGGCTGCGAACAGCTCTTCGGTGGCCTGATAGATGTCGGTCTGCATCGAGACCCGGGAGACCAGGAAGAGGTCGAGCGCATGCAGCAGCACGAGTCCGACCAGCGCAAGCCCCAGGCGGGAGAAAAGCTGGCCCCAAGGTCGCTCGACCCGCAGTGCTCTGGTTCGCGCAAGTCGATCCCCGAGGCGCCGTTTGTTCGAGTCAAACGCGGCGACGATGGCTTCGACCGGCACGGCAACCAGGCAAGCCCCGCGGATGAACCATTGCTTGCGACTCGGGGGAGCATCCTCATCGTCCGCCACCACGCGGACACCGAAGACCCAGCGCCCGGGGGAGGTTCCGACGAGCACGGGAAGAAAGAACTGCGCCACGATCGCGACCAGGGCGCTGAGCACCGCTGGAATCCACAGAAGCGTTCCGTCGAGCGGCATAACAACGCCCAGCGCAGCTGACAGCCACACACCAAGACTCGCTAGCAACTTGTTGTCGAGGAGAAAAGCGGCGCCGCGTCGGAACACGCCAGCTGGCCTACGAGCCGCGCCTGGGGCGAGGTTCTTGTCGTTCGAAATCATCGTGTCGGCCTCTCGTGGGCGCCGTCATCGGCGTCGTTGTGAATCACGGCAGCATCGCCCCTCGCGTGCTGGCCCATGCTCTAGGGGCCGGGGTTCTTGCACGCCTTTTCGGCGTCTTCGCACTTGTGCCTGCAATCGTCGTCTTTGCAGTGGGATACACATTCCTGCTCAGCGTTGTGGCACCTGCTCTCCCAGGAATCACCACTCGACAAAGCGTGCGCGTCGTGAGTGGCCACCACACCGGCGACGAAAGCAAGCGGATGCATCGCGTTGTGTTCACTGCGCGACCTCCTTCGCCGATTACGGCCAGGTCTGAAGGGCGCTTTCTAGCCGCCGGCAGACTCCGGACGGCCCCTGATAGCTAGCGCCCTCAGCGCGTCCCGCGACGGCCATCCGGACCGTCGAGACGGTGAGACAGGCAACCGAGTCGTCGCCCAGATCAGATGGTGGGGGTCGGCGCCGCTAGTGGAACGATAGCCTCGAAGCATGCGGCGGTTCGAATTGAGGGCAAAGACGATGAGATCATCACCGGGCCCCGCCACCGCGCCATCGCCCGGACTTGACCCCCATCGAGCTAGCGCGAGCGCCCGTGCCGGTGCCACCACAGCAACGTAAACAAGCTCGGCACGACGTAGATTGTGAGCAGAGTCGAAAGCGCGAGTCCGCCTAGCACCACCGCGCCCACGCCCCGATACAGTTCGGACCCCGATCCGGGGAAGAGGACCAGCGGCAGCAGTCCGGCCAGCGACGTCAGCGTAGACATGAAGATAGGCCGGACCCGGGCCTGCACCGCCGCAGGCACAGCCTCCGTCAGCGACAACCCGTCGCGCAACCGGGCCAGGGCTCCATCCACCACCAAAATCGCGTTGTTGACCACGACCCCGATGAGGATCAAAAACCCAAGCGCGGTCATGAGGTCCAGGGGCTGGGAGCCAAGGTAGTGGTCGGCCAACCGCAGCCCCGCCACCCCACCGGCGGCGGCGAGAGGCACGGTGACGAGCACGGCGACCGGGGCCAGAAAATCCTCGAAGAGCGCGGCCAGGAGGAGGAAGGAGATCACCAGGGCCAAGAGCAAAACGTCACCGAACTGCGCCTTGGCCACGGTGAGCTTGCCCGCCGTGCCACTGAGATTGATGCCCACCGAATCGGGAATCGTGCCGTCGGCTCGCGCCGGCGCAATCACCTGGTCACGGATGATCCGCATGGCCGTCTCGAGGGGGAGGGCCATCGGCGGCTGGACTTGCAGGATCACCGCGCGGCGACGCTCGATTCGCTGAATCCGAGTGGGCCCGATGGTTTCCTCGATTCGGGCCAGGGTGCCGAGGGGCACGACCGAGCCATCCGGGGTGGCCACGGGCGCCGCGGCGAGGGACTCCGGGTCGGCGATAGTCCGGCCCGCGCGGTCGGTGGCTCGCAGCACCACATCGATCTTCGGCTCGCCCTCCCGCCCGAACTCGCCCACGATCGCGCCGTCCACAAGTGCGTCCACCACCAAGCCCAACTCCGCTCCGCCCATCGCCAGCTGGGCCGTTTCGTTGCGGCGGGGCGTCGCGTGGATCTCCGGGGCTCCGAGATCGAGCGAGGGGATGGGCCGGATCTGCGCCCCCTCGAGTTGCCCCCCAATCGTCCCGAACAGCTTGCCCGCCGTCGCCAGAATCTCCGCCAGGTCCGAACCCGACACCTCCACCTCCACCGCTCGGCTACCGCCGATGCGCGTGGCGAACAGCGAAGCCTGCGTGGCAAAGGAGAAGGTTCCGGGAACCGTGGCCTGTACGCCGCGGTAGTAGGGGAGAAGTTCGCGGACACGAGCCGCGTCTTCGGCCACCCCGCCCATGAACACTTGGTTCGGGTCGCCGACGAAAAAGCTCCGCTTGAGCCGGGCCTCGCCGCTCTCGGATGGGCCCGATCGCTGGGCGACGGCCCCCTGTACTTGATTCCCGATACGATCGAGTTCTTCAACTGCGTACCCAGGTGGCGGGGTCAAGATGCCGAAAATGAGGTTGCGATTGCCGGTGGGCAGGTACTCCATCGGAGGCAGAAGCTGGCTGCCCAGCATCACCGATCCGGTGACCGCCGCGATGACCACCGCTCCCGCGCGCAGTCTCGAGGCCGACAGCCACGCGATCTGACGGGTGAGCCCGCGCCGAACGGCCGCGCCGGAGCGGGCTACGGCACCGTCGTTGTCCTCGGCGCCCGACGGCTTCGGCTTGAGGAACCTCGCGGCCAAGCTGGGGATCACCAAGATGGACACGAACAGCGAGGTCACCACGGCGAACGAGAGGGCCACCGCCACGTCGCGCAACAATTCCCCCACCTCACCGGCCCAGCTCACCACTGGCACGAACACGGCGGCGGTGGTCACGGTGGACGCCAAGATCGCCCCCCACACCTCGCGCACGCCGTTGAACGCGGCCTCCGCCGCCGACTTGGCGCGGCGCCGCCACGTGTCGATGCTCTCGAGCACCACGATGGAGTTGTCGACCACCATGCCCACGGCGAACGCCATGCCCGCGAGGGACACCACGTTCACGGTTCGTCCCATCAGCGACATCCCCAAGGTGGTCCCCAACACACACACGGGGATGGACACGGCGATCACCCCCGATGCCCGGACGCTGCGCAAGAACAACAGAAGCACGATGATCGCCAGCGAAGCGCCCACGAGCAGGTTTTGCCGCACGAGGTCCAACGCGGCGTTGATGTAGCCCGTCTGGTCGGAGATCAACTCGATTTCCAGGCCTTCTGGCGCGAAGAACTCCTCTTGCAGTGCATCGACTGTGTCGCGGATCTCCTGCGAGACCTCCAGCACGTTGGTTCCCGCCTCGCGCCAGAGCAACAACACCATCGACGGCCGATCGTCGGACATCGCCACGCCGGTGGCTTTGCGCAGTCCGGGCCGGACCGTGGCCACATCGCCGAGCCGGATGGGTGCCCCGTTTGCTCCCGCGCCCAAGATAATGCGTTCCAGCTCGCGTGGTGTTTCCGGAGCCACCGGCGTACGCACGAGGTAGCGCCGCTTGCCCAGCGTCATATCGCCACCGGACACATCTTGCAGCTCCGCCCCGACCCGAGCTGCAACCTCGCGCACGGTGAGGCCCCGAGCCGCCAAGGCGGCGGGATCGAAGTCGACGTGCACTTCCCGGTCTTGTCCGCCGAGATGGAAGATGCTGGCGACCCCATGAACCCGCTCGAGACGAGGCAGGATCACTTGCTCCACCCACGTGCGGTACGCGGCCACCGGCGCGCCAGTCGGCGAGCGCATGGTGATCACGGCGAGGGGCGGCCCGGCGTTGCTCGCGGTGCTCACAACCGGTTCCCGTGCCGCTTCGGGATAGGCGGGGACTTGGCCCAGACGATTCGACACCCGGACCAGCGCTTCTTCTAGCGCGACGCCGACTTCAAACTCGAGCGTGATCTGTCCGCGGTCGGGAAACGCCTCCGCACGCATGCTGACCAGGCCGGGAACGCTCTTGAGGGCGTCCTCTTGCTCTTCCAAAATCTCAGACTCGATCTCCACCGGTGCAGCCCCGGGCCACCGGGTCGACACGGACAAGGTGGGCACGGAGATATCCGGGGTCAGCTGGATCGGAAGTTTCGAACTCGACAATACGCCGAACAGGACGACGAGGATCACCCCGACCATCACCGTGACAGGCCGGGCGATCGCCAGTCGCAACACCCCGTTGCCCTCCGAGCTCGCGCTCATGCCATCACCCCGACTCGGCGTCCAGCGTCACCGATTGGCCGGGGCGCAGGCGTTCGTTGCCGATCGCAAGCCCCTCGCCGGTGACCAACGCACGATCTCCGGCCGTGGCGAGGACCTCGACCACGACCGACCGCGCCGTGTCGTCGACGACCTCGATCACCCGCGTGTTGATCGCCCCCGACACCAGTGCGTCGCGGGGCACCACCACGCCTGGTCCCCGGCGCTCGACCGGAAACTCGGCCTCGACCGACTCGCCCACCAGCAGCCACGGCTGAGGCGCGTCCGGTACGAGGCGGACCTTGATCGTACGGGTGGTGGGATCGAGGGCTCGGACCACCCCGAGCACGCGGGCCGGAACCGACCCCCGCTCGTGGCGCAACATGGCCTCGCTCCCGACGTCGACATGCGGCGCGAGCTCCGGTGCCGCGTTGGCCAGCACTTCCACGCGGTCCTCGGCCACAAGGTCGAGGACCGGGTCGCCGGGTTGCACCCAATCGCCCGGGTCCACATGCCGCGCGGACACGGTGCCTTCGAACGGAGCGTCGACGCGGTGCAGCCGAAGGCGCTCACGAGCCTCTCTCACCGCGGCGCGAAAGCTTTCCGCGCGCGACGTCAGCGTTTGCGCGCGCGTGGTGGACTGCTCGAGCTCCGCCTCCGGCACGATGCTTTGCCCGAGGGCCTCGGTGCGCCGCAGGTCCCTTTCGGCCTGAGCCAGCTCCTTTTGCGACATGGCCCGATCCGCTCGGGCGGCCTCCATCCGTGCCCGCGCCAGTCGGGAATCGACGCGCACCAACTGCTTGCCCCGGGCGACTCGATCACCGACCCGTACGTTGACCTCTTTGACCTCGCCACCCACTCCCGCGCCAAGCCGAGCCTCCATCAGGGGTTGAACTTGGCCGACGTACGTCCAGCGGTCGGTGAGCTTGCCTTCTTCCACCGGGCGTACCCTCACGAGAGCCGGCCGATCGGCGGGTTTGCCCGGTGGGGCGGCCTCCGAGCGCGCTTGCCCGCAGGCGCAAGCCAGGGTGAACAAGAGGACGGCGAAACGGGCAGCCATCAGAGCGCGCGAAGCATATCGCAGCAGCTCGCAGGGCGCCGCGCTTGCGTGGCCAAGGTACGATCGACCCGGCGCAGGTACCCGCTTCCACGGCGACATGCCGTGAGCCCGCGAAACGGGCTCATGTTCCACCTGCGTGAACGGTCACGACAGCGCGTAGCGCAGGAGCCGCAAGCGCCCGCCAACTGCACCGCGGACTCGTGGGCTGAACAGGCCCCAACTTGGGACCAAGGTCCCGCCGTGGTGGCGTAACCCGACGCAGCGGCGGCCTCGCTTTTCAGGTCCCTCCCCGTGGGGAGCACCCGCGCGTCCTCGACTTCGGCTGCGGCACGGGCCGCCTGACCGAACGCCATGCGCGCCGGCAAACCTCGAACCCGGCCCCAGTCCCGTCGCGTCAGCTACCGCCGAGCCGAGCACCGCTTCCATCGGCGCGGCCGAGGTTCGTCCCGCTGCCGGCTTTGCATCGTAGAGGTCCACGAACGCTGGAGTGGTGCCCACGATCCGGAAACCCCGGAAGCTATCACCCAACGCCAACGGAACGGCTGCATCAACCCGCGGATCATCCGCCCAGCGTTGTGCCTCGCTTAGCGGGATGTTCCCTGGCGGAACATCCGCATGGTAGACGGCCGACAGGATCAACTGCACGGGACTGCCTTGTGCACCGACGACAAGATCGATGCCTTTCGCATCCCTCGACATCGCGTTCGTTAGTTGATCCCCGGCCAGAAGCAACAACACGATACTCGCCGTGCCCAAGCCCATGAGCACGGCGTTGACCGCCGTTGTCAGCGGCGAGAGCAACAGACTGGCACACGCCAAACGCAGCCAGGTCACCGCAGTGGCTCCATTTCGAACTCGCGATCTAGCCGCCCGCGGATGCGCTGGTCGTGGGTCACGACCAACAACGCGGCACCCGCCGCCTCGGTCGAGTCCCTCAGCAGTTTCAGCGCCTGACTGGCGTGGTGATCATCCAGCGCCGAGGTGGGTTCGTCGGCGAGCACGAGCGCCGGGCTGTGGACGAGTGCACGGGCAATCGCGACTCGTTGGGCTTGACCTTGACTCAACATTGTTGGCCTGTGATGTGCGAACTCGGTGAGACCGAGTTGCTGGAGCAGATGGTCGACCCGCGCCGAATCGCGTGGTTTGCGAGCCAGTTGTCGGGCGAGCTCGACGTTTTGGCGCACGGTCAGGGCGGGCATCAAGAACAAACGTTGAAACACCATGCCCACGTGCTGGCCCCGAAAACGGTCAAGGCGAGCACCATCCATGCCCGAGATCGCCTCTCCCAAAAGGCAGACGGCGCCTGAAGTCGGCTTGAGCAAGCCGGCGACCAGATGCAAAAACGTGGTCTTCCCGCAGCCGGATGGGCCGATCACGCTGATGCTCTCGCCGGCCCCGAGTCGAAATTGTTCGATGTTGACCACATCGAGCGCACCGTACCGAAAGGTCAGCTTCTCGATATCGATGACAGGAGGGGTTGCGTTGGGACGGATGTCAGCCACGGTAGACCGGATGGTTCGCCTGCTCCGCTCCGCCTACGCGCATCGCAGCTCGGTGGGATGGGGCGCGTCGCCGTCGACCTCGACCGGGTTGAGGGCTTTGGCCCACTCCCGGGAAACGAGCTCAACGGGACCTGAAGCTATGCCGACGGGGGCCGAGCGGTCGAACCGGGAGCGATCGCCCACGGGGCACCTCGCGACGCCAGTCGCAGTCGCCGGAAGCCATGCGGCGGTCGCCACCACGCGAGCGACGCCCTTGTCGTCGTTCGCTCGCGCGAGCTCGGGGTGCTGTTCTATCGGCTGGCCCCACCGCCGGGGGGCCAACGCCGGATAGTCGTCGCTCATGGAAATACTGTCTCGCTCAAAATTGCGCCACATGCAAGTTGCTTGCAAGAGGCCACCGGTTCACGCGTTCTCCAGGAGCTGGGTCAGGCCCCTCACGGGTCGACGCCCGAACCCGAGTCCTGGCGCGGCCACCCGAGACCAGTTTGCCCAGGTGGAGGAGCGGCCAGCTCAGGGATGACCGCGCCCGTCGGCGTTCCCGCATCAGGTCAGCGTCGCCCTGGCCATCGAGCCCCACCGCGAAGGCTCGTCGAGACCGTCGCGAGGCGCTGCGCGACCTGGGCAACACGGAGCACGGTCCCCCAACACGCCGGCGGCGACGTCGGCGAGCGTTCTGCGAACAACGCGACCGCGACGGAGCGAATCAACTGCAACGATGCTTTGTCCCTCGAGTCCTCGGAGGTGCCTGTCGGCGCCCCCCCGCACGGCGAGCAAGTCCGATCCGACATCGCGGCGACCAACCCGTTCTCTGCACCGTCCCTTCCCGATCCGAGTTTCGTGTTTCGGACCCTCAGGAAACGGACCCCTCGCGGAGTATGCAGATTACGACGTCACGATCGTGCTCGGAAGGCCGTGTTTCGCCTGCGCTGGGGGGCTGAGGACCGGTCGCCGACCACCACGTGGCTAGTCGCTGTGCTGATCCGCGTACTCAGCGAGTCGGCGCGCGGTCGCGGGATGACGCGATGTCAGCTGCAGGATGTAGTACCCCTGTGAGTCGCGAACGCGCACCTCAGCTCCTTCGATTGAGAGCGGGTCGTCAGCAGACGCTGGCTCGCCGCGGGCCGCCGCGGCCGCGTGCTGGTTCATGTGGCACCGCGCGGCACGCTCGAGCCACACCGAGTCGATGCCACGGCGCGGCGCGACTGAAAACTGGACGCCGACCGGTCTACGCGTCATCTGCTTCCCGCTGCGAGTATAGAGGGCTCGACTCGAGCGCACCTCGAACTGGTCGCCTAGCAGGCGTTGTTCACGGACCGTCGAATCCAGCCCATCGCAGGAATCCTCCACCTGCGACGCGGTCATCGAGTGATCCGCGTGCGATCCGAGACTCGCGCAGCCCAGAGCACCGAAGAGCATACAGCCACACACGCTAGATAGTGAACGCTTCATTGTGGACAGGCCTTCCCGCCGAAACATTGATTGTATGAGGTCGCCAGTGGATGCCGCCAAGGGCGAGTCCCATCTCGGGTCGGCCCCCCAAGATCCGAAGCACCAACGTTGAAGGCCGCAAGCTCTCGGCCGGTGGCGGTCGCACTGGAGAAATGACGGCTGCGGCCCGCTCTGTTGATCGCGGTTCGGCGGATGCAACGTGATCCCGCCATTCGTAGAATCCAGCTCAACGGGCTGGCTCTCCTGGCCCACGGCGGCGCAGCGCGCTTTCGCGCCGCAGCGCGCCGAGGCAGACGCTCGCAACCGCCAACCGCCCAGGGGACGGCATGGCTCTCAGACGCCAGGACCCGTTGTTGACCCGGCCGAACGGGCGGCTCGTGCCTTCTCCATTCATCATGCTCAAGGCGAGCCCGTCGGGCCGAGACGACCGATGCGAACAACCTCCCGCCGACGGTACTGTCGGGGCTTGCTGCTCGGATTCGCCGGTTCGGCGGGCGTCCTCGGCCACGGAGGTCGGGGCGATTGTGAGCCACGTGTGCCGGCTCCCCCGGTCTGTTCGTTGCGCGGGAACTCGCTGTTCTTCGCCCACGAGATCGGGTAGAGCCCAAACTCAGTCATCCGCACGATGCAGACACGACCTGCGCGGCGGTGCCAACGGCACGCGGTACATCACTAGGAAACAGCATGCGAATCAAGAACAGAGTCACTCTCACCAGCCTCGGATTCCTCGCCATCGGTGCGACGGCCCTTTCTGCCATGACGTTCAACCGCGCCTCTGCTCAAGGAGAAGCGATTGGTCGATCTTCGCGGGCCCACTTCGGTGCCTGCGCTGCACTACCGAGTCACGATGAACTGCGAGCCGCTCTGATCGCGGCGCGCCAGGAGAGCAATGGCGGCTTCGACCTCGACATGTGGGGCACCGTTGTCAATCGAGACGGCGAGGTTTGTGCCGTGGCCTTCACCGGTAGCGAGCGCGGCGATCAGTGGCCGGGAAGTCGAGTGATCTCCGCTCAGAAAGCGAACACCGCCAACGCATTCAGCTTGCCGGGACTCGCTCTTTCGACCGCGAACTTGTTTAGCGCGGTGCAACCTGGGAACAGTTTGTTCGGTCTGCAGGAGAGCAACCCGGTGGACGTGCGCGCGGCCTACGGCGGGAAAGCCAAGCGATACGGCCAGAACAACGATCCCATGCGAGGTCGTCGCATTGGTGGCGTCAATGTGTTCGGTGGTGGACTCGCGCTCTACGATCAACTGGGGACACTCGTCGGTGGAATTGGTGTGAGCGGAGATTCGTCCTGTGCCGATCACAACATCGGCTGGAGGACCCGTCACACTCTCCAGCTCGATTTTGTTCCCGCCGGTGTGAGTGGCGATCCGTCGCGGCCGGACAATATCGTATTTGACATCGCTCCGGACGGGAACGGGAACCCCGTCAGCCTCGCCGGGTTTGGCCATACCCACTGCCTCGATGCGGTCACCGAAAGCTCGATTGCGGCGACTTTGCCCCCAACGTCGATCCCCTGAGGTCGATGAGTTGGTCCCACCGGCCGGCGATGAACCGCCAAAGGGGACGACTCCCCGAGTTGTGGGGAGCCGTCTGCGTCTCGGACTCACCGATCTGCGGCGGTTCGCTTCGCTGAGGCCGCGCTCGGGCGGCTACTGAGCGGGCGCGTCCGGGGACGGGGTCGGGGTCGGGGTCGCCGTCGAGGCCAACGCGTCCGCGAGGCCCGGAACGAACTCGGCCCCGGCCGGAACCGTGATGCTCGATCCCGAGAAATCGCCGCCGATGGGCTGGTACTTGCCCTCGAGGCACTCGCTGAGGAACGCCTCCGTGACCGCGTTGAACGATTTCCGGTTCTCCGGGCGGGCAAACCCATGCCCCTCATCCGGGTACAAGACGTAGGTCACCGGGATGCCCCGCTGTTGCATGGCAGCGACGATTTGATCCGACTCCGCCTGTTTCACCCGCGGGTCGTTCGCGCCTTGCCCGATGAGCAACGGTTTTTTGATGTTGGCGACGTGGGTCAGCGGTGAGCGCTCCTGGAGGCGCTGGCGCCCCTGTGGGGTACGATGGTCGCCCATCCGTTTGGCGAAGGTTTCGATCATTGGCTGCCAATACGGTGGGATGGTCTCAATCAGTGTCACCAAGTTCGACGGGCCAACGATGTCGACCCCACACGCGAACGTGTCAGGCGTAAATGTCAGTCCCACCAAAGTGGCGTAGCCACCGTAGCTGCCGCCCATGATCGCGACTTTGTCTGGCTGTGCGATCTGCTCCGTCACGGCCCAGTTGACGGCGTCGATGAGATCGTCGTGCATCTTGCCGGCCCACTCGCGGTCGCCCGCGTTGAGAAACGCCTTCGTGAAGCCGGTGGACCCGCGAAAGTTCACGCTCAGTACGGCGTAGCCGCGGTTCGCCAGCCACTGGTGGTACGGCTGGTAGCCCCAGCTATCTCTTGCCCACGGACCGCCGTGCACAAACAACACCATCGGGACGGCGGCGTTGGGACGTCCGTCGCGGTCCGGGTCGGAGGCGACCGGGAGGGTGAGATAACTGACTAGCTCGAGGCCGTCACGCGACTTGATCACGCGCGGGTGCATCGGCACTAGTGGCTGTTGCTCTAGTTTTGGCTTGTTGGCGAACAGAAAGGTCGCTTGCTTCGCTTTGCGATCATAACGGTAGTACCGAACCGGCCCCGCGTCCTGTTCGTAGCCGACGATCCACACTTCATCCTTGGCGTCGGCGCTGCTGACAAAGCTCTCGCCGGGGCTGACCGTGGCAAGGTATTCCGCGTCGGCCTTCGCCCGTTCGTCGAGGAACTCCCAGCGCTGGCGGAGGTAGTTGAACGACACGGCTCGTACCGTTTGGTCCACGTGACTGATTCGAACCCGGCCGACGTCCACCTTGGGATCTTGGGCTAGTATTGTCTTCTCCTTGCCCGTTCGCGCATCCACGGCCACGAGCGCCGACGTTTCGCGGCCCCGGCTGTCGACGAGGTACGCCGTGCGCCCGGCTCGATCGAACCCCCGGATCGAGGTGCTCATGTCATCCTCGTGGGGGATTGTGAATACAGTCCGCCAGCCATCCTTGCCAGTGGGCGCCAACACGTCGCGCCCGCCCTCCGGCCGCTGTTTCATGGCGTATCGCAGCTTGTACTTGCGATCGACGATGAACTGGGCGAGTCCTTCGTTGTTTTGGCGGACCAGCGTGCGCTCGCCTGTTTCGAGGTGAAGTCGGTAGAGATCGTGGTGCTTCGGGTCGCGGTCGTTGATCGTGACCATCACCTCGTCGGGGATCTCCGGCTCGTCTGCGATGAACCAGGCGGTTGCCCCGTCGTACGGCGTGAGATCTTTGGTGACTCCGCTCGTGGGGTCGACCCGGTACAGGTGCCAGTTCTCGTCGCCGTCTTTGTCTTGGATGTAGAGCACGTACTTGCCGCTCCACGCCCAGGTCGCGAACCGAATACCACGCTTCTTGTCAGCCGTGATCGGCTTGGCTGCGGTGACGTCGTTGGTCGGGCTGATCCAGACGTTGAGCACGCCGTCCAACGGAGCCAAAAACAGGATCTGTTGGCCGTCCGGACTGATGCTCGGTGCGGCCCGCTCGGGGTTGCCGAACAAGACATCACGCGGGATGAGGTTGGGGTCGGAGCGGTCGACGGGGGCGGGAGTCGGCGCGGGCGGGGGCGAGGCGACGGCGACGGGGGGGGCGGTCACTTCTTCCTGGGCGGAGGAGCAGCCGGCGGCCAGCGTGAGCGTGGTCAGGATGAGGAGCGAGCGGAACGAGCGGTTGAGCATCGGTCTTCTTTCGGAGGCGAGTGGGGAAGGCGACCGCAGCCGGCAGAGGTGCGGAGCCGTTGACGGCCCTAAGTGTGGGCGTTGCGCAGCAAACTGCCACCCCGCTGCGCACGCGAGGGTCCGGCCGCGTAGACCCGCGCTCCGCCGCGGTGGCCCGTTCGTCGCGCGTCAACGTCACCGGGCGCTGCACGGGTCCCGCACCGAGTCGCCAAGGGTGGAGCCGTGCGCGTTCCCGAACCGGTGATCGCGAGAGGGAGCACCTAGGCGGGGGCACGAGCCACGCTGGTGCGCCCCCACTGACTCGGAGGGTCGACGCCGCGAACCTCCACAGAATCGCCGGGTAACAGTACAGCCTCCTGGCCGCGATCATCGAACGCGGGGCTACCCACCGAGCTCGAGCGTGAGCTGAGCCCGACTGGCCAGGTGGACGCGCTGAAACGTGTGCAACCCGGTCAGGCGCAGCTCGACGGTAAATCCGTTGCCGACCACGAACGGGGTGACATCGATGCCCTCGTAGCGGTCGGCGGGTCCGGTGACCGACACCCCGCAACGCGGCGGCGCGTCGGTCTGGCTCAGGACATCACGCTGCCGATCCAGCACCAACCCACCGTCGTCGTCGAGCCCGGCCGCGCCGGAACGAGTGAGCAACCACGCCGAACCGAATGCTTCCGGGTACGCGGCTCGCTCCGGCACGAGTCTCAACTCGTACGCATCCATCCAGTCGAGCGGCGGCTGCCCTTCAGCACACGCCGTACCGACCTCGAACCCGTCGAGAAGGCGCTCGTAATCCGCCGAGCCTACCGCGAGGTCCTCGTCGCGCCCGATCGTGCGCGCGCCGACGCTGCGCAACACGGCCCGCGTGATGTACGAGGTCGGCTCGTCAAGATCGACCCCCGCCTCGCGCAAGAGCTCATCGACATCGGCCACGTAGATCGCGATGACCAGTTGCACCCGGCTCGAGCGCAGCACATCGACAACGATCGCATCCAGGTCGGGATCGAACTCGCCGCGATCGAAGGCATCGACGACGCGTTGGGTCGCGCGCGCCGGTGCGTGCTCGACGAAGTCGCTGACCTCGACCGAGATGTACGCGTCATCGTGGAGGTCGTCCAGCTGCCGGTCGAGCTGCTCGAGCACCATCGCCCGGCCGTGCTCGAACATCGCCACAAACAAGTCGGCCACGACGTCGCGCTCGTCCGATCCGAGATCACCCCAACTGTGCTCGGTGGCCGCGAGCACGTCGTCCACCCCCTCGGCGTCGCCGAGCCCCAAGCCCAGCGCCGCGAGAGCCGGTTCGTGCTCGGCTGCGGCCGCCTGCACCACCTCGTCCGGCACGAGGCCGACGAACTGGTGGTCGTGAGGCATCTCGAGCCGGTGGGTCCAGGCGGCTCGCGGTGAGACGCGAGCGCGACCGTCAATACACGCGCTCGCCAACACAGCGAACGCACCAAGCACAGCAATTATCGTCGAACGTGGCAGCATCGAACTCCTGGCGGGGATGCGGGGCGAGCCCCCAAACATGCAGCGCCGCGGTCGCCATCAAGCTCTCGCGCGGGGCTTTCTCGAACGCGTGGTGACCCGAGATCGGGCCGTTTGCCCGGATACCTCACGCGCTCCCTCGTGGGTTCCGCCGCCCGCGGCATCGTCGGTCGCCGTACAGCTTCTGCGCGAAGGGCCGGAAGTAGCCCCCCAGCGAGACGCCGACCGCCGGGAATCTCACATGGTCGAAGCTGAAGCTTTGCCCATCATCCGGCCAGGAGCGAGCCGGCGCTTGTACGTGCTGGCCGCCGTACACTTCCGCCGCAAACCCGCGACACAAGCGTATCGACAATCCGCCCGCCACCGACACAAACCCGGCCCGCACCCCGGTGACGTCGGCCACCGTGAGCGCGGCGCTCAAACCGGCGGGCAGCAGACCAGCCCCTCCGTTGTTGCGTCCAGTGAACGCAAGCCAGTGGTATCCCACCGCGAACGTCGGCTGAACGGGCCATGCGACCACCACCGCGAGCGGCCGGTACGTGAGGCCGGTCGAGACGGTCCGGGCGATCCCGAGCGTACGAAACATACCGTACAGTTCGACGTCTTGGATGGGCGCCACGGCGACCCTCGGCCCGATACCCAAGAGGCTGACCGCCACCCCGGCGCCGACCAATTGACCATAGGCGGGGTCGCGCCGCCGCGTCGCGGTCACAGAAGACGGCGAGGGACGAGACGCCGTGGACGTCGACGTCGACAACTCGGGAGCTCGAGCCTGGCTCGCCCCCGGACCCGCCGTGCGCGGCGCTCGCTCGTCCGGCGCCGGTCCCTGGACGCCGGCGCCACCCGTCGGGGCCGGCTGCGCCTCAGCAACCGCGCCGGCCGTCGGCTCACGCTCCGGCAAACGCTCCACATCAGGCAGTGCAAGCCCAAGCGCAGTTGCCAGTGACATCGTGATCAACATGCGCTGCGTCTCGATCGGTCTCGCCGGTCCGACTCGCGAAGCTTCGACACCACGAGCCAACCATGGAAGAGGTCGAGGACCGGCACAACCATGGAGACGTCTCCGCCGAGAGAACGTTTCGCCGCAGCCACAGGATCGATGGCACCCCAGCGTGCGAACTGCCGGGGCCGACGCGCGGTAGCGCCACGGCGTACCCATCCGGTATGCCGCGTCTAGATCCCGATGCTGGCGAATCCCACGAAGCGAGGCTGCCGAAGCTTTCGTTGATGATCGATTCGTCAGGTGCACCAGGCCGTTTAGCTTTGTGGTCGGCGAGGATCGCCCGCCGGTCGCTCGGCCCACACGTCGCGTCGGCGAGGCCGCCCGTCGGACCAAGCGGCGTGACCGGCGTGCCGGAGCGTCGGGGCTTGACCGCGCCAGCGGGCCCCGTCGCCCACGCGAACCGGCGAGGCGGTTCTCGCCCACGCTCGATCTCACCGGGTGGCACCGCGGTCTTGCAAGCGCCCGCAGCTCGAGCACACGAACCCGGGCTCGCTTCAAGACGAACGCGATCTAGAACCCGGTGCGGGCGACAAGCCGCTCGCCGACTCGCCGGACCGACGCGTCACCGAGCGTCGCCACCTCCGCGAGCGACAGCCATCTCGCCGCACGAACTCCATCACCGGCGCGCACGTCCGTCTGCCGCGCGCGGAACAGAAAACGAAGATCGAAGTGCTCGTGAGCCGGTTCGTCTGCGCGGCCGGGAAGCCGGTGAACATCCAAGTCGAATAGGCCCTCGTGTTCAATCGACAAGTCATGCGCGACCAAACCGGTTTCTTCTTCGACCTCACGACGGGCCGCCGACTCCAGTCCCCGATCCGTCGGTTCGACGTGGCCCCCCGGCTGCAACCAACGCTCGAGTTTGTCGTGAAAGATCAGCAGAAAGTGCGTGCGGTCCGGGCTCAGCACAAACGCACTCGCGGTGAAGTGTCCGGGCACGAAGTGATCGCGACGACAGCAATCCACCGCGTGCACCAGTTCCAATGCCCGGGCCAGATCGTGTTCCTGGCGCGGGGACGTGGCATCCCACGCGCGTAGCAACGCCGCCGCTTGCATCGCCTGAGTCACGGCCGGGCTCGGCGACCCGGGTCGACGGGAGTGATCGGAAGAGGATGTCATCTCGCCAGCGCTCGCTCGCCGCGATGCTTCATCGCTTCACCGCGCGCGACTTCTTCGCGGCGCGCGACTTCTTCGCCGCTCCGTCATCGTTCGCCACACCGCCCTTGTTCGCCACACCGCCCTTGTTCGCCACACCACCTTTCTTCGCCACACCACCTTTCTTCGCCACACCACCTTTCTTCGCC
>QKPP01000111.1 GCA_006508105.1 Myxococcales bacterium FL481
ATGATGATGATGATGATGATGACGATGACGATGATGATGATGATGATGACGATGACGATGATGATGATGATGATGATGATGATGATGATGATGATGACGATGATGACGATGACGACGAGGACGACGAAGGGCCCAAGTGGGACATCGGCGAGCCCCCGGAAGCTGAGGATCCACCCGACGACGACGCCGGCACGGGCGAGTGCGAGATCCCCGAGCACGTGCCCTGCGATCACATGGACGACGACTTGTTCCACGCAATCGGGCTCAACTGCCCCGGCGAGCCGCAGGTCGACGGGAGCTCACTTGGCAGTCCCGACGCGATCGGCGTTCGGGACGGCTTCGGCAACACCGATACGTGGGACCCCACAGAGGGGGTCAAGTACGTCGCGCTCGGGTCGGGCAACGTCGCCGACCTGGACAACACGGGGAATGAAGACCCGGCGGGACCGCTAGAGTGCAACGATGATCTCGGCGGTCAGTGGGACCTGCCAAATGGCCTTCCTGAACCGATCGACGTCACGCAGGTCGATCCGGCCGGGGTCACCGATTGCGCCGACGACCCCTCGCTGATCGGCACCGGCGACTGCTCCAACACATTGCAGGAACAATGGGATGCGGGCCGGCTAGCCAACGACTACACCGAGATGCGCCTCACCGCCACCGTGCCTCCCACCGTGATCTCAGTGGCCTACGACTTCGCGTTCTTCTCGACCGAGTACCCGTACTATTGGGGCTCGCCGTACAACGACATGTACATCGGCTGGATGGAGTCGCGAAACTGGACGGGGAACATCTCGTTCGACAAGGACGGCAACCCCATCTCCCTCAATGCCGGCTTTCTCAACTTCCGTGACGTACCGAACCCGAACGCGGGAACGTGGGGCTACGATGTCGACCCCGACTGCAACACGCCGGGGGCGTGCGTCTCGGAGGAACTGCACGGGACCTGCATGCAGTACCGAGCGGGAACGTCTTGGTTGACCACCAAAATGGGCGTGGAAGAAGGAGAGGAGATCACCATGGTCTTCGCCGTGTTCGACCTCGCTGACTCGATCCTCGACAGCTACGTCTTCGTCGACAACTTTCGTTGGGACTGCGAGCCCCGACCGACGCCCGACACCGAGCCCGTGGGATAAGGTCGGACCGCGGCCGGCGGTCCGCCCTCGATCGAGTCCGGCTTGGGCGAACCGCGACCGCCGCTGCTCCAAGTCGACCGCCGCTGCGCCAAGTCGACCGCCGCCCGCACCCTCGTCGCTCGCGAGACGACTGGCGATCGTCACGTGACGCAAGCGTCACCACCGATGCAGCCCCACGATGGCCAGTCGCATACCCGACGACACATCGCTCTGAGGGCCAACAAACCGGAGAAGCCAACCGTCTAGACGTGAGGCAACTCGTGCCCGAGCACACATGGCTTGCGGGTGAGTGCCCCCGCAGAACGGACCCTGCGAGTTGACCCCTTCCACACGTGGTGGCAACGTCGGGCGCGCGTGATCACATTGCGCAACGATCCGACGGATGTCCGCGCCGTCTTTCGCTTCGTCCGCTGGCTCCCGAACGCGCAGGTGGCCGTCGAGCCAGCCGACCATGCGGCCGTTGACCGCGGCATCGCCGGACCGAGCATCCGCGATCACGACCAGCTCGGCGAGCTGCGTGAATACACATCGCCGTGGGGACGCATCGAAGTGTCGTCGCGTGGAAACGTGATTCGCATGCGTTCGTCGTTGGAACCCAAAGGGCCCGCGCACGTCGACTTAGGGCGGGCCGGCGAGGTCGCGGCCGACTTCGTCGAGGCGGTGGTTGAAGACGCGGCCACCCGCAATTTCGAAGCCGAAGCGTCGGGCCACGCTGGCGACCTCTATGAGTTTCGTTGGGTCGAACGCCCGCGCCCCGGCCAGCACGCAATTTTTCCCAACGACGTGACCGTGCGCGTGTTCCCGCAAACCGGAGAGGTTGCGACGTTTTTTGCCACCGACGTGCGATCCTACCGCACCACCCCACCGCTCGTCGATCGCGCGCGTCTGCTGCGGCTGGTCGCGGAACTCTTGGAGGGACATCCGCATGAGGTCCGCCGCAGCGTGTTGGTGGAGGACTCGATCAACGGCGGCATGGACACGCGCACGGTGTATCGCGTCGACCTCGTGATGACCGCCGACGGGCGGGTACTCAACGTGGTCCTCGACGCCGACTCCGGGGCGTGCCTCAACGCCCCGCGCATGCAGCGGCTTCACCCCCGAGCTGCGGCCTCGAGCAGGTCGACGAGCGAACCCGCGTAGACGTCGGCGCCACGGCCCCAGTCCGGGGCCGGCCCCGCACGTACCAACACCGTCATCACCCCGGCCGCCCGGCCCGCCTCAAGGTCAAAGCGGTAGTCACCGACCATCATGGCGTCGGCCGGTTGCGCCGACCACCGCCGCAGCAAGTAGTGGATGCCATCGGGCGCCGGCTTGGCGGGAACCTCGTCCCGACCGACGATATCGGCCTCGTCGAAGTACCCGTCCAGTCCCGCAGCTCGTAGCGTGAGCGCAGCGTTCGGCTTGGTGTTGCGAGTGACGATCCCGACGCGACGGGATCCTCCGCGCAGGTGCTCGAGGAGTTCGCGGGCACCGGGCGCGGCCTGCCCGCGTCCGGCAATTTCGGCCTCGATGGCGTCGAGGCGAGCTCGCCTCGCACGACGCTCGGGCGGATCTAGACCGGCCAGCGCCTCGAGGATCGGCAGTTCGGGCGGCAGGTCGAGTGCGCGCTTCATCGCGGCGAAGTCGTGCACCGCCACCGTGAGCGTGCCGTCCAGATCAAACACGACATGACGACGTCCATCGATCATCGTTCACTAGGATAGGCGAGTTCGGCGTCTCAGCGGACTCCCATCGAACCCGCGCGATCTTGAGCGCTCGCCGACCTCGCCGGCCGCCGCCTGTTCGTCGCCTTGCACGGAATCGGAAGGCGTGCGATCCGGCCCTCGTGGCCAGGGTCGTCCGCCTCGTCAGTTTGGCCCTGTGCGCGGCCGCGGCGGCGCTCACGTGTCGACCTCCGCCTGCGCCGCCGCCCGTCCGCGCGCCGATCGAGCCCTCAAGTTTGCCTCGAGCCCCCGCCCCCACTCGAGGCACCGCGTTGGAGGCCGTGATCGGTGCCGTACCACGGCCGAGTTCGCCGAGCTCCATCCGCGCGGCCGATGGGCCATTTCGTCTCGCCTTTGGCTCGTGCAGCGATCTCTCGCGTCCAATCAACCCGTGGCCGAGCATCTTGGCGACCAAGCCCGACGTGTGGATCTGGCTCGGCGACAACATCTACGCCGACACGGAGGATGTTGCCCGGATGCGCGAGCTGTACCAGCAGACGAAGGCCCATCCCGACTACGCGCAGCTACTGGTCTCAGCCACTGTCATCGGGACTTGGGATGACCACGACTATGGGGCAAACAACGCCGGCAAAGAGTATCCCCAGCGCGACGCGTCACAAGCGGCACTGCTCGACTTCCTTGACGAACCGGCCGATAGCCTTCGGCGCCATCAAGCGGGTGTCAATGCCGCCTACGACCTCGGACCGGACGGTCGACGGATCCGCGTGATCCTGCTCGACACTCGCTATCACCGGGACGAGCCAGGGCCCGACGGTGACGTTCTCGGCGAAACCCAATGGCGCTGGCTCGAGAGCCAACTACGCGGATCGCCCAGTCGCGCTCACGTGCTCGTGTCCAGCATCCAAGTCGTCGCTGATGAACAGATCTACGAAAAATGGGGCAACTTCCCCCGCGCACGCGCTCGACTACTTGCTCTGCTCGACGAGGTCGCCCCGCGCAACCTCATTGTGCTCAGCGGAGATCGACACTTCGCCGAGCTCTCCCGCTTGCCTTTACCCGCCGGTGCGGCGCTCGTCGATGTGACCAGCAGTAGCCTCAGCCGCCCGCTCCCGTCGCCTCCCGACGAGCCGAACCGTTACCGAGTGGGGGCAGTGTACCCGGGCGTAAACTTTGGCCTGCTCGAGTACGATTGGGCGGGCGGGCGACTTCACGTCTCCATCCGCGACGACGCCGGGCGCCCGAGGATTGTACATATCATTTCCCTGGATTGACCATGTCTTCGACTCGCACCTCGACGTTTCTCGACGGCGTGCGCGTGCTCGACTTGAGCCGCATCCTCGCCGGGCCCCTCGCCACACAAACCCTCGGCGACATGGGGGCCGAGGTGCTCAAGATCGAAAACCCACGCGGCGGCGACGACACACGTAGCTGGGGGCCTCCATTTCAACGCGATCAATCCGCGTACTTCCAAAGCTGTAACCGCAACAAGGCCTCGCTCGCCCTCGATCTCAAGACGCCGGCGGGGCGCGAGCAGCTGCTGCGGCTCGTCGCCGAGGCCGACGTGTGCATCGACAACTTCCCGCTAGATCTGCGCCAGCGGCTCGGCGTGGATGCGGTGACACTGAGTGCCCACAACCCGCGCTTGGTCGTGGTCAACATCTCCACCTTCGCCGAGGCGAGCGGGCGAGAACACGAACGAGGCTACGATCTCGCCCTCCAAGCCGAGTCCGGTTGGATCGCGCTCAACGGCGAAGCCGAGCACTCGGGGTTCAAAGTCGGCGTGGCCGTGTTGGATGTACTGACCGCCAACATGGCTAGCAACGGTGCGCTCGCGGCCCTGTTCGCCCGCGAACGCACCGGACGAGGCCAATGCGTTCAAGTCTCGCTGTACCAAACCGCGTTGTACTCGCTCGTCAACGTCGCCAGCAATCACCTCGTCAGTGGACAGCCCACCCCGCGATGGGGCAACGCCCACCCCAACATCGTGCCCTACCAAGCGTTTGCCTGCCGCGATCGGCCGATCGTCATCGCCGTGGGGAACGATCGACAGTTCGGAGAATTGCGCCAGGAGTTGGGGCTGCCCGAGGGCTGGGCAAAACTGAGCAACGCCGATCGCTGCCGCCGGCGGACCGAGGTCGTCGACGCCATCGCGGATGCCGTGCGACCGCATGCCGCGGACGAGGTGATCGCACGACTGCGCGCGCGCGCCGTCCCTTGTGCCCCCATCCTGCGCGCCGACGAGGCCCTCGCGCGACCCGAGGCCAAGATCGTCGCGGTGGGACATCCCGCGTACGGCCCGGTTCGCACCGTCGCCTCGCCGCTCGAGGCCGGCGGCATGCGGTCGACCCACCGGCCCCCGCCCGCCCTCGATGAAGGCGGCGCTGAAATGGCGCAGCGCTGGCTGACCGCCGCGGCCCCCTCGTCCGACCGCGCGGACGCCCGCCCCCGACCCCGGCCAGCACCCGGCCCGGGCCATCCAACCGGCTCGACCGAGGCGCCTGGCTCGTACCACATGACACCCGACGAGTTTCGCCGCCACGGGCACGCGATGGTCGAGTTCATCGCCAGCTACCGTGAGCGCGTCGAACAGTTCCCAGTGCAGTCCACCGCAAAGCCTGGCGATGTGCGGTCGCAACTGCCTCCCCACGCCCCTCGAGTCGGCGAGCCATTTGCGGCGATCCTACGCGACGTCGAGAACATCATCTTGCCCGGCCTGACCCACTGGCAGTCTCCGAGCTTTTTTGCCTACTTTCCCGCGAACGCATCGGGACCGTCGGTACTCGGGGAGATGCTATCCGCCGGCCTAGGCGTCCAAGGAATGCTGTGGGCGACCAGCCCCGCCTGCACCGAGCTCGAAACCCACGTACTCGACTGGCTGATCGAGATGCTCGACCTGCCCGCCCGCCTCGCGTCCTCGGGGCCAGGTGGCGGCGTGATTCAGGACTCCGCCTCGAGTGCCGTGCTGTGTGCCCTGCTCGCGGCGTGCGAACGCCAGTTCAGCCAGCACGGCGCATCCGACCCACAGGCTCGCCACCAGCTGCGGCGTCGCTTCGTCGTGTACGCCTCGCAAGAGGCCCATTCTTCGGTGCCGAAAGCGGTCCGGATCGTCGGCCTCGGCCGAGACCAGCTGCGCCTCGTCGACACCGACCCGGAGCAACGCCTCGACGCGACGCGCCTCGCCGCCCTGGTCGCGGCCGACCAGCAAGCCGGGCTGGTTCCGCTATTCGTCTGCGCAACCGTCGGGACCACGTCCACGCAAGCCGTCGATCCGATTCCCGCGATCGCCCCCATCACCCGCGCCAGCGGCATGTGGCTACACGTCGACGCGGCGATGAGCGGGACGGCCGCGCTGTGCCCTGAGTTTCGCCACCTGCATGCCGGGGTCGAATACGCCGACAGCTACACAGTCAATCCGCACAAGTGGATGTTCACCAACTTCGACTGTTGCTGCATGTTCGTCGCCGATCGCGGCCCACTGCTCGCTGCCTTGGCGATACTCCCCCAGTATCTGCGCAATAACGCCACGGAGTCGGGCGGGGTGATCGACTATCGAGACTGGCACATCCCGCTGGGACGTCGCTTCCGAGCGCTCAAGCTGTGGTTCGTCATCCGGCACTACGGGGTCGAAGGCCTGCGTCATCACATTCGCCACCATGTCGCGTTGGCCCGCGAGCTGCGTTCGTGGATCGAGCCGGACCCGCAGTTCGAGCTGCTCGGGGGCCGCACGCTCAACCTGGTGTGCCTGCGGCATATCGACGGCGACGCCAAGACCCAGCACCTGCTCGAGACCGTGAATCGCTCCGGTCGTGCCTACTTGAGCCACACCGTCGTAGACGGTCGCTACGTGATTCGGATCTGCGTCGCGCAGAGCCACACCACCCGCGAACACGTGCGGGCGTTGTGGGACCAGCTGCGGTCCACCTCCGCGAGCCTCCCGGCTTAGTCAGCGGCGGCTTTTGGTCTAGGGCGCTAACGACAGATCGTACGCCCACCTGGCCACCGCACAGACCACCAGCACCCCGCCCTCGGTCCGCGTGAGCCGCCAGCCGGTGCGCATGAACACCAGCACCAACGCGGTCATCAGGGTCATCGCGACCAGAGATCCCCGTGCCGCGGGGTCGATCGACATCGGCGAAACCAGCCCCGCCACCCCCAAGACGCCGAAGATGTTGAAGATGTCGCTGCCGATAAGACTCCCCGCGCTGATACCGTAGTTGCGCTTCATCGCGGCGACCAAACTGGTGGCGAGTTCCGGAACCGAGGTCCCCGCGGCCACGACAGTGACGCCAATGACCCACTCACTGATCCCCAGCGTGGTGGCCACCTCGGTCGCCGTGAGCACCATGACGCGCGAGCCGGCCAAGATGAGGAACAGCCCGCCTAGCACCAATCCCAGGTCCCACGCCACATGGCGCCACAGGGGTGCGGTGTCGGGTTCGGGGGGGTCGTTTTCGGGTGACGTCGTGGTGAGGTCTGCCCGTCGCTGCCAAAACAACAAGGCGACGTAGCACGCCAGGGACCCTAGGAACACGCCTCCGTCGAGTTGTCCCAACCCCAAGTCGGCTCCAACGAGGCCCAGCAGCAAGAAACCGCCCAAGAGCAACACCAGACCGTCGCGTCGCAACATCCCCATCGGTGTAGGAATCGCCCCGAACAGCGCGCATCCTCCCAGAATGAACCCCAGGTTGAAGATGTTCGAACCGATGATGTTCCCGACGGACACGTCGGACTTGCCACCAAAGGCGGCGATCAGCGAGACCGCCAACTCGGGCGACGACGTGCCCATCGCCACGATGGTGAGCCCCACAATGAGCTCCGAGACCCCTACCCGCTTGGCTAGCCGCGAGGCCGAGTCGACCATCCAATGCGCCCCGAAGGCGACAGCAGCCACGGCCGCCACCATCAGTCCGGCGGCGGCCCAGGGAGAGGTCGCGATCACGACTCGCTCTAGCATGCAGCCTGCAGCAGGGCCACCGCCGTTGCTGCGCCTCCCCGGCGGCCGCCGCGGCGCCACGCGACAAGAAAACCCGATCCACCGCGGCGGATCGGGCCTTTTGCGGGTCCGCAGGCCAACGAAACGCCGGCCTGAAAACCGCGTCTAGAGCTTCTTTTTGCCCTTCTTCTCGACGAACTCGGTGTAGTACTTGTCGACGGTCGTGCCCTTGGCAATCGCTTCGTTCGCCTTCTTCAACTCTTCGTCGATGACGGTTTTGAAGCGATCGATGGGCTGCGCGCCGGAGAGGTAGCGCCCGTTGATGAAGAAAGCGGGGGTTCCACCAACCCCGACCTTCGCCAGCGCCGCGCGGTCTTTCTTGAGCGTCTCTTTACAGGCGCCGCCGATATCCGCTTTGTACTTGGCCATGTCGAGACCGGCTTCTTTGGCCAGCTTCTCCATGTTGTCGGCTTTGAGATTGCGACCGGCGTCGTAGCCTTTTTCCCAGATCAGCTTGTCCATCTCTTTGAACTTGCCTTGCCGTCCAGCGGCGCAGCTAGCCAAGGCAGGATCGGTCGCCGATTGTGGGTGGACGACGTAGTGTTTGTACACGGTCTTGATGTCGTCGCCGTAGTCTTTGTGGAGTTGCTCGAGGGTCGGACCGACCCGTTTGCAAAACGGTCAGGCATACTCGAAGGCTTCGACGATCGTCACCTTCGCGTGCTCGGGACCAACCGCCGGGGAGTCACCCAGCGGGATAGAGTAAGTCGCCTTGGCGTCGGGGCGGGGCCGCGACGGGCGAGAAGGCCTGGCGCCCGCCTTTGCAGCTTTTTCGACTTTGCCCTCGAGGTCGTTGAGCTTTTTGCTGATCTCGTCCAGCTTGGCGAGCACCTCGGAATTGTCGCCGCCGCCGGGAGCGGGTCGCTGGCATCCCGCGAGGGATGCCGCGAACGCACCGCCGATGAAGAGGTATGAAAAGCGTCGCATGGTGCGAGGATAGTGGCCTCGTCGGTGCGGCGAATCAAGGATTTCGACGACCCGACGGGCCCCGAGGCGCGCGGGCACGCGCTGCGATGCCCCGCAACGGAGACCCTCTCAGGGGCCCGCCGATGGCGACAAACCGGGTTCCGCAAACCGCGCGAGCGCGCGAGACTCGGCCCACCGCCCGCGGATATGCACCGACACTCCCGTCGACGCCTCGCACCAAGGTCGCCGCACGCCGGCGATTTCTGCCATACCGCAACTGCACGCACCGAAGCGCCTGGCCAACGGTCATCGGCGCGAGCACGGCTTGCGTTGTCGCATCGACCCGACCAAAGATCCGCGCCAGCTAGTTGGAGCGTCGCCCGGCCACGCATGGCCCGACTCGTGGCTCCGCCGATTCGTTGGGAGTGACGCGATCACGACTCGGTCGCCCCGGCGCCGAGCGTGAGGCATCCGGTCGCGGAGTTGCCGGACCGCCCGCGGCGGTGACCGGCTTGACTGCAGGGTTGTCGACCACGAGCATCACCCGCCACCCGCCGGACAGTCGAGTCAAACTGGCTCCCCGTGCGGCCAGGCCGGCACAGGCTGGGTCGATGAGCGCGACCGTCCGGGGGCATCCCCGCTTGCCGAACCCCACCCCGGCCCCGACACTACCGCCATGCTGCGACTGACTGCGGTGGTGTGGGCCATCTCGAGTCCCACCGCCGCCGTCGCCCCGGCGGCCAGCTCCCTGCCGCCGCTTTGGTACCAGTACCCCGTCCGCGCGCAGGGGTTGCCCCGATCCGCGCCGTCTGACCACAACGACTCGACGCAGTCGCCGACCAGTCCCCCTCAGGCCGCGGCCCCACCACCATCCGAACCGCCGACCTCCCCCGCGAGTCAGGGACCCGCGACGACGACCCAGCCACAACCGTCGCCCGCCTCGAGCTCCGCGCGCTCGCGTCCAGTCGCCCCGTCCGCTCCGCCGCGATCGGCCTCTTCACCGCCCGGAGCACGCCCGCCAGCGGGCGACACACCACCGCCGGACACGCGGGAACTGGAGGTGCGGACCCCGGAAAACGCCGCGAAGCACCACCGCCGCGCCGCGACGGTGGTGACCCGAGACCAAATCGATGAACGCCAGCCTCGGTCGACCCCAGACGCCTTGCGCTACGAGCCTGGAGTCTATGTCCAACAAACGGCGCACGCTCAAGCCTCGCCGTACGTACGGGGGGTCACCGGTCAGCAAACGGTGATGCGGTTCGACGGCGTCCGCCTCAATACCAGCACGTTCCGCCAGGGTCCCAATCAATACTTCTTTCTCGTGGACTCGCGCACTGTCTCGCGACTCGAGGTGCTTCGCGGTGCCGCCTCCACGCGCTATGGGTCCGACGCCATCGGTGGCGCACTGTTGGCCACCCCACTCGACCCGACGTTCGGCCAACCCGGACAATGGCGCGTCAAACCCCGACTCATGGCCGCGTCCCGCACTGCCGACGACGAGCTCGGGGGTCGCGTACAACTCGATACATCGTACGGCAACAGGATCGGCCTATTGGGTGGCGTCGGTTATCGCGATGTCGGCCAGCTTGAAACCGCGGGCCCCATCAAGTCCCCGGCCACCGGCGAGCCCCATAAATCGCCGGCGTTCGAGTCCGACGTTCGCACTCAACGCGGCACGGGTTTTCGCGAGTTTACCGGCGATGCACGAATCGTCTATCGTCCCGATGAGACGCTCCAACTCAGCTTGGGCTACTACGATTACCGACAAAAGGACGCCCCCCGCACCGATCGGTGCCCGGCTGACGGGGCGCCGGAAGACTCATGTCTAGTCTACCTCGATCAGTTTCGTACGCTGATCTACGCCGCACTGGAACTCACCGACGGGGCTCCGGCCGCTGAAGCGCTGCGGGCCACGGTCAGCTATCAGCGACAGCACGAGCACCGGTTCTTGTTCAGCGACAACCCGGTCCCCACGATCGAAGGCGGTATCGAGCATCACGGGCGAGACGATGTGGACACCATCGGCACGGGACTGGTGCTCAATACCGCGAGATTCGAGCTTGGACGGCAAAGCGACCTGCGAATCGAGTACGGGGGAGACGCCTACTTCGATCGTATCGACAGTCAGATCTGGCAGCTGTGGACCGACGTACAGCCGCACCTGCTGTTGCGGGCGTCGCGAGGCCAGTACATCACCGACTCGAGATACCTGACCTCCGGGGCATTTGCGCAAGGCGATGCCCACCTCGGTCCCCGCGTCACCTTGCGCGGTGGCGGTCGCATGGCGTTCGTCGCCGCGTCCTCGCCGGGCGACGCGGCCTCGTCGTCGCGCGCAGTGAGCAAACGCTGGTGGGCGCCAGTGGGCAACGCCGGCATGATCGTGGCGGCAACGCCTTGGCTCGACCTGTCCGCCGGGGCAGACCAAGGATTCCGCGCCCCGAACCTCGACGACCTCACAAGTCGGCAACAAACCGGGCCCGGCTTTCAGTTTGAAAACGCGGATCTCGAGCCCGAGCGCGCCCTCACCCTCGAGATCGGGGCCCGGGTCGTCCATCCCATCGTGCAGTTCGAGGCGTTTGGATTTCGCACAAGCATCGACGATCTGATCGGCCGAGCGCCCCGAACCACCGACGAGTGCCCGGACGACGAACCGGGATGTACGGCATCCCAGACCCGACTGCAACTGATCAACTTCGTCGGCCCCGCGTACATCTGGGGTGCGGACGGCTCCATCCGACTCAACTTGCCGGCCAATCTAGGCCTTCGTGCCACCCTCAGCTACGCGTGGGGCGAGGGCCCCAATCCGGTGCCGCCTCCGCCGGATGACGTCCAGTCGAACTATCGCGATCGCGTGCCCCTTTCGCGGGTCCCCCCGCTCAACGGGACGGCCGAGTTCGGATGGCGCTCGCCGTGGGGCGTGTGGCTCGCTGCGGTCACTCGCTGGGCGACCGCCCAAGACCGCCTGGCCGTCAGCGACACCTCCGACATCCGAATCCCGCAGGGGGGGACCCCCGGCTTCGCGGTGTTCGACGTGCGAGTGGGCTATCGGGCCAATCCGTGGCTCACGCTGGCCACGACCGTCGAAAACGTGCTCGACACCAGTTACCGCTACCACGGCTCCGCGGTCAACGGCGCCGGTCGTTCGATCAACCTCAATGTGAGTGTCGGCTGGTAGGTCACTCGGTCGAGCGCGTAGCGGTCGGACCGGTGGTAGCCGTGCCGCGGTGAGGAAGGCTCGACCGACCGGCAAACGACGCGCTGGTTGATTCGATGGGTGCAAACAGGGCCGAGCAAGACGGTCCTGACCAGATCGGCCGGTGACCTGACGCGATCTCGCTAGGTGTTTCCCCGGGGCGGCCCAACAACGCGGATTGCCACGCCAGTGGCGACTGACTACGCTCGGCGGTCATATGCGGCACCGTGACTTCACTTCCCGGCTTTGCTTGTTCGCCCTCCTCGCCGGTGCAGCCGTCGCCTCCGGGTGCGCGACCTCGGACCCCGACGACGATCATGACCCCGGAGCCGGAGACGATGATGACGACGACGTGCCGCCGGGCCCTGATGAACCCATCACCGGCGGCGAAGCAAACTGCGGTCCGCTCGACACGGCGAGCTGCGTGCCATTGGCGAGCGACTACCTGCCGACCAACTCGGCGGGCGACGCCTACCCGGCGTGCATCTCCGATGGCGGCGTCTACCAGCTCGTCGCCGATCCGCCTAGCAGTATCGCTCGGGTGGAGGCCTTCGAGATGATGGGCACGTTACTGTGGAATGAGGGCACCCCCGGACCCGGTGCCTTCACGCAGGCCCGCGAGATCTACGCGACGCCGGAAGGGCTACAGTCCCGCCTCGAGCGTCGAGAGGACCTGCACTACCCGCCGATCCCCGAACCGGACTGGGACCCAGGATTCGATCCTGACAAGCAATGCAGCGTCGCCGCGAACGTGCAAAAGTACCCCGAACGGTGCGCCGGACCATCGACGATCAACCCGCTGCTCACCCAAGCACTGCTCGACGGCGCCGCGGCGGTGGGCGACCCGAGAATGCAGGCCGCCCGCATCGAGGCGGCGGGCCAGTGGTTTCTGTATATCTCCGCCTACAAGGAGGCCTACACCTGCACCCGCAAAGCGAAGGACTGCGATTCATCGTGGGCCTACTACACGGGCGGTCATCAGGTCGGTGGCGCGGTGATCGGCTTCGCCAAGCAGGTGGCTGAGGCCAGCCCACTCGCTCACCAGCGGATCTTCGACGGGGTCTTGGCCGTTCGCTGTTTTCGCGATCTGTACGACCCCGAGCAGTACCCGACCTATGATGACCTTCCCGCCGATGGCAAAGCGATGTTCGACACGGCCTGGGAGCAGCTCGACCAGGCCCTGCACGCGGGCTACGCGGCCATGCTCCGCAGCCGCATGCAACGCTTGAGCCGCTGTGGGGACGATTCGCTGACCTCGGTGTACTGGGAATTTCTCCGCGTCGCCGGGCCGGTCCTCGATCGCGAGGCGAAAGAGCGTGATCCGGTGCTCGCGGTCGAGCTCGAAGCCATTTGGAAGCTGGCCCTGCCCACGCTCGATGACCTGGCGCGCGCCATCGATCTGCTCGACGCGGTCTTCCCCTGCCCGTAGCCGCGCGACTCTCATTCGGACATCGATCGGGGACTCGCGGCCGCGGATCCGCGAACGCCCCGCGGTCAGATCGCCCCGCGGCGGGCCGATCTGACCGCCGCCGCGCTCCGCTGCCGTCCGCTCGTGGTTGAAGGGGCGACGAAGCGTTTGCTAACTTCCGCCACTCATGTCTCGACTCGCGCTCCCGCTCGCCGCTCTCTTGTTCCTCGCCGCTTGCCCCGAGGGCGAGACCACCTCACCAGAGACCGCTGCGGCGGCTGAGCCGGCGGCCGAAGAGCCCCCGAAAGAGGTATCGGCCGACATGATCGCCACCTATCAGGGCATGGCCAGCGACGTCTACTCACGTGACTACGAACGCTGCCTCGAAGAGCAGATGGCGGCCGAGGATACGTTGTACATGCGTGCCGCGTTCAGCATGCATCTCGAGCTCGACGCCGAAGGCGCGGTCACCGGAGCCAAGGTCAACGACATGCTCATCAAGGTCCGCAACTACGAGGGCCAAGACCTCGCCGACGGCAACGCCGACGCCATGGGCGAGTGCCTCACGGGTTTGGCCAAGGAATGGGCCTTCGAGCCCGCGCCAGGCACGACCTGCGAGTTCGACGTATCGGGTAGCGTTGGCGACTGAGCCCCAGTCGCGTCGACCTGCTTCCGATCGCTCAACCGAACCCGAGCTCGCCCGGGTAGGCGTGATGGCGCCAGGTGATCCGCGCCGCGTGGCCCGTTTCACTTGGACCGTCGTCGCCGCCGCCCTCGTCAGCTTGATGGTCTCCGCCTGGTGGGCCCTGACCGATGCCGCGCGCGGTCCCGCGTACGCCCCGGTCACGGCCCAGCCCCGCTCGACCCGATCCCCGACGCGGTCAATGGGTGGGCTGCAGCTGGCTGGCTCAGGCACCAACTTGCCGCTCACGACCCGCCTGGCCCGCGCGTACGCCGATCGCCATCCCGACCCCCGCCTGACCGTGCACCCAAGCATTGGCTCGGGCGGCGGCCTTGCAGCCCTCCGAGACGGCGTGATCGACGTCGCGTTGGTCTCCCGCGACCCGCGACCCGAGGAGCTCGGCGCCGAGTTCAAGGTAGTGCCCTACGCGCAAGCGGCGGTGGTATTCGCCGCTCACCCCGACGTTCCGGTCGATCGGGTCCATTCCCGCGATTTGCTCGCACTGTACACGGGCATCCAACCCAGCTGGCACGACGGCCAACCGGTGGTGGTACTGCTGCGCGAGCCTGGAGACTCTGGCACGCAGGCGGCACTACTCGCGATCGAGGGTTTCGCGGCCGCCGACCGACGCGCTCGCCAACGGCCCAGTGCTCGGGTGCTCTACCGCGACCGCGAAATGCAGCAAGCGTTGACGAACACGCCCGGTGCGATCGGCCTGTTCGACCTCGGCACCGTGCGCCTAGAACAGCTGCCGTTGCGCGTGCTGGCCTATGAAGAGCACGTTCCGTCGCTCGCCACGTTGCGCGACGGTTCATACCCGCTGACCAAGACCCTGGCGTTCGTCGTGCGACATCCCAGCTCGCCATCTGTCGCCCGGTTTCTCGCGTTCGTGCGCTCCCCGGTCGCCCAACGGATCATTGAGGACGGCCACTATCTCGCGCTGCTCTCCCCCCCTCCGCGGGACAACCCATGAGTCGCGCCCCGCCGGTGAACGTGCTTCGCAGCTACCTTGCGACCCAGCTGCGCCCGCTCGTGCTCTTGACGCTGGCCGTGGTGGCGCTGACCGCACCGATTGCCTACCTCGCGATGGGCACGGGCAACGTACGCGAGCAAGCGCAAAGTACCGCACGGCTGATCGCCCGATCGATGGCACTCGACCTGCGCGACCGTCCGGTGCTGTGGCGATACGACGCCGCGAAACTCCGGCGTCACCTCGATGCCCATCTCGATCCGGCGTTGGCGATGCGAGCCATCGTCACCGATCATCGCGGCATCCAGCTCGAGGCCGAAGCCCCCGAGTCGGACCGCACGCGGCCAGTGTGGGGGCACGCCACCATCGCCTTGGAACCCGACTCACTCGACGTGTGGGTCGAGGCTTCCACCGAGGCCGTGCTACGGCGCACCGCCTGGATGCTGCTCGGCTTTGTCGGGCTGGGCCTGCTCCTCGCCGGCGGCCTGTACTTTGTACCGATGCGAGCGATGTCCCGCGCTCAGACCGAGCTCGACGAGCTGTTCGCGAAGCTCGAAGGCTCTCGGCGCGAACTGGCCACGCTCAACACCACGCTCGAGGCCCAGGTGCAGGCCCGATCCGCCGAGCTGAGCTCGGCGCTCCAACAGCTGGAGCACAAAGAACAACGGCTGCGCACCATTTCTCGCCGCGCGACCGCGGCCGCCGAGGCCGAGCGACGGGCGTTGTCGCGAGACTTGCACGACAGCGCCGGCCAGGTCCTCACCGCCATTCGGATTCACCTGCAGCGACTCGCGGTGCGACCGCCCGACGACGCCACGCTGGCCATCGCCCACCAGACAATGGCGTTGGCCGACCAGGCCGTGGAGGAGATCCGTCGCACCGTCATTCGCCTCGCCCCCGCCATCGTCGACGACATGGGCCTGCGTGACGCGCTCGAACGTCTCGTCGAGGACTGGACCGAGCGGACCGGCGTACACACCGTTTGTGCATTCGACGGGCTCTCCGGCCCCGACCGGCTCGACACCAGTCACGAGGTCACTTGCTACCGCATCGTGCAAGAGGCACTGACAAACGTCGCGAAGCACGCCGCGGCGTCGACCGTGAGCGTCCACGTCCACGTCAACGCGGAGGAGATCGAACTCGTCGTTCGAGATGACGGACGCGGCTTCGCCCCCCAGGCGAGCCCGAGCGGCCGCGGACTGACCGGCATGGCCGAGCGCGTCGCGCTGTTGGGCGGGGACCTTGAAGTGGACAGCGGGCCCGATCGAGGCACTCGGATCAGCGCCCGAATGCCCCGCGACCCCGCCGGACCAGCAGTGCTACCCTCGGGTCCATGAGCCAAGTCCCGTTCATCCGCGTGGTCCTGGCCGAGGACCACACCGTCGTGCGCGAGGGCTTGCGGAGCCTCTTGGAGGCCGAGCCGGACGTGCACGTGGTCGCGGAAGCCACCGACGGCTTCGGGGCCCTCCAAGCCTGCGAAAACCATCGACCGGACGTGGTGCTGATGGACATCGGCCTGCCCCGCCTCAACGGCATCGATGCCACCCGACAAATTGTCGGTCAATACGCGGGCACCAAGGTGCTCGTCTTGTCGATGCATTCCAGCGAAGAGTACGTGCGACCGGCCGTGCGAGCTGGGGCCAGCGGCTACCTCGTGAAGGGCTCGGGCATCGCCGACGTGATCTCGGCGATTCGGGCGATTCATCGCGGCGATGCGTTCTTCAGCCCGGCCGTGGCCCGCTGGCTGCTCACCGACACGGCCCCTGCCTCGCCCCAACTGCGGGCGGCCGACAGCCTCACCCCGCGCGAGCGCGAGGTGTTGACCCTGGTCGCTGACGGCCGTTCGAGCCCTGAGATCGCGAGCGATCTCGGCCTCTCGGTCAAAACGGTCGAAGGGCACCGCAGCCGGATGATGGCCAAGCTCGAGGCTCGCAACGTCGCGGCCTTGGTGCGACACGCGATCCGACTGGGCTTGGTCCCCGCCGAATAGCCCGGCGCTCACAGTTGCTACGATCCGCCCATGACGGACATTGAGTCCCTCGGATCGCGTCACATCGCGCGCCGCGATCCGGTCATGGCCGCGCTCATTCGCCGCGTCGGGCCGCTCTCCGCCGCTCGACGCCAGCCTCGTTTCGCGGCGTTGGCCCGCACCATCGTCGGCCAGCAAGTCTCGACCAAGGCCGCTGCTTCGGTCTACCGCCGGCTGCGAGTCGCCGCGGGGGGTCACGTCACGGCCGAGCGTCTCGACGATCTC
The DNA here is from genome assembly GCA_006508105.1 of Myxococcales bacterium FL481. Classification (GTDB taxonomy): domain Bacteria; phylum Myxococcota_A; class Polyangia; order Nannocystales; family Nannocystaceae; genus FL481. The sequence goes on from QKPP01000111.1 coordinate 17,207, forward strand.
GGACCGGCCGGCCTGGCCACCGCCGGCATCTCACGGCAAAAGGCCACGTATCTCGCCGACCTGGCCCGGCGCGTCGCGTCCGGTGACGTCCGCCTCGACCGCCTGCATCGGCTCGACGACGAGCAGGTGATTGAGCAACTCACAGCGATTCGTGGCCTGGGCGTCTGGTCGGCCCAGATGTTTCTGATCTTCGTCTTGCATCGCCCCGATGTGCTGCCCGTCGACGATCTCGGGATTCAAAACGCCTTCCAACGCGCGTACGGCCTGCGCCAACGCCCCGCTGCCGCCAAGATGCTGGCGCTGTCGGCCGACTGGGAGCCCTACCGGAGTGTCGGTACGCGGCTTTTGTGGCGCAGCCTCGAAGTCACCCCGCAGTAGCTTGCCGGCCGACCGCCGCGCCGCCGCACCCCGCCACCCCGCCGGTCCCAGCTAGCCGCGCTCCGACGACCGCCGCGGGCCCGGTCGACCGTCGCGCCATCCCGTCGACCCACCACGCCGCACGTTGAGCGAGGCTGTGGCCGTACCGTGGCCACACGTTGAGCCATGCCGTGGGGCCTGTGCCTTAGGCCGTGCGTCGGCCGTGCCTCGGCCGTGCGTCGGCCGTGCGTCGGCCGTGCCTCGCCGTGCCTCGCCGTGCCTCGCCGTGACT
>QKPP01000240.1:0-2165 GCA_006508105.1 Myxococcales bacterium FL481
GGGCGAGGGCTCACCCTGTCGCGGTGCCGTGCGCTCAAGCAGGCGGGGTTGAAAGCCGTCGGGGTGTCGGTGGACGGTCCGCCGCTTGCACACGATCGGCTCCGTGCCAGCTTGGGCAGCTATCTCGCCGCGATGACGGCATTGGAAAATGCTCGCGAGGCGGGCCTACTCACCACGGCGAATACCCAGGTTAACCGCCTGAACAAGGATCATCTTGTCGAAACCGCGGACGCGCTACGGGGTCGCGGCGTGGCCGTTTGGCGGGCGCAGCTGACCGTGCCGATGGGGCGGGCGGCCGACCACCCCGATTGGATTCTTGAGCCGTACATGGTCACGGAGGTCATCGACACGCTGGCCGCGATTCAACGCGGCGCGTTGGAGCGGGCGCGTGCGGAGGGGACAGCGCTCTCCCGGGCGTTTCACGTGCGATTGGGCAACAACCTGGGGTACTTCGGCCCACACGAGCAGATGCTGCGGTCTCGCCCGGGTGGAGCCGACACCCACTGGCACGGGTGCCAAGCTGGGGTGTACACGATGGGCATCGAATCCGACGGCAAGGTGAAGGGGTGCCCGTCGTTGCCCAGCGCTCCCTACACGGGAGGGAACGTGCGCGACCTCTCGCTGGCGGAGATCTGGGAGCACACCGAGGAACTCCGGTTCGCTCGTGATCGCACCACGGACGAACTGTGGGGGCGCTGCCGTGCGTGTTACTACGCTGAGACCTGCCGGGGGGGCTGCTCGTTTACGGCCCACTGCACCGTCGGCCGGCGGGGCAACAATCCGTTTTGCTACTACCGAGCGGCTCGGTTGCGGTCGGAAGGGCGGCGTGAAGTGCTGCGTCTCCGCGAGCGGCCGCCGGGGGAGCCCTACGATTTCGGCCGGTTCGAGATTGTCGAGGAGGCCCTGCCCGCGGTGGAGCTCGCGGGGTCGGAGCAGCGCGATGCGAGCCCGTCACCGAGCGGGGTCGGTTGATGGTCGGCACCGGGTCGACTCGCGCCGAGCCAGCCGTGGCGGCGCGCGATGACGGGCTCGGCTAGCGAGCGTTGCCGTCGTCGCCGGTAGAGGGGACGCCGTAGTCGGGTTCGACCCCGGTCTCCGAGGCTGTCTCGCTCGCCCCGCTGTCGCTGCCCGTGGCCGCGACGCCGTAGGGGGGCTCGATCCCCGTATCGTCGGCGGTGGCGGGCACGCCGTACTCCGGCTCGCCGATGTCGAAAATCGGCTCGTCGGTTTGGCTGTCTTCGACCGTGGCCGGGACGCCGTAGTCGGGTTCGGGTTCAATGCCGGTTTCGGTGACGATGTGGCCCGTGTCGGTGGCGGTGATGCCGGTGCCGCTACTAGACGCTGGCTCGGTGGGTTCGGTGTCATCGCCGGTGGCCGGAACCCCGTACTCCGGCTCTGGTGAGGAAGTCGGCTCGGGCGACGATGTGGCCGGGTCACCGGGCCCGGGCTTGATCTCCGGCGTGCACGCAGCCCCGGCTCCCAGCGTGGACAGGCCCATCAGCACGGCGCCCGCGGTGACTGCGAGCCGGCCGTTGGCATCGCGCAATCGCTTGCCGCAGTGCGGGCAATGGGTCTCGTGGGCCGACGCGTGCTGGTTGCAGGCCGGGCAGACGATGAGGTTGGGTCCACTCATGGTGCTCTCTCCATCCGCGGCCGTCAGCGAGAACGGGCCAGCATCTGAGCATCACACGCGAACCTCGCTCGCGCCAATCGAAGCGGTGCAGATGTGGGCCGGGAAGGTGAACTGACGACGCCATCCCTCGCTGATTCGGGGGGTGTGTGCGGTCAGCCAGTGGTCGGATCCGAGCCGGCGTGACGGTGTCGGAGCGGGTAGGAGATCGCGAAGAAGCCCCGGCGCGGTTGAGCGCCGGGGCCTTCAGGGTCGACGACCGCAGCCAGGGCTGGGGTCGCCGTCGTATGACAACGCGGTCTAGCTAGCGAGCGTCGGAGTCCTGGTCACCGGGACTGTCTTGGTCATCGTCGCCGTCACCGTCGCCCGGGTCGGTGTCGTCGTCGTCACCGGGGTCGGTGTCGTCGTCGTCACCGGGGTCGGTGTCGTCGTCGTCACCGGGATCGGTGTCGTCGTCATCACCGGGGTCGGTGTCGTCGTCATCGCCGGCATCGTCGTCATCGCCGGCATCGTCGTCATCGCCGGCATCGTCGTC
>QKPP01000240.1:2175-37532 GCA_006508105.1 Myxococcales bacterium FL481
CATCGCCGGCATCGTCGTCATCGCCGGCATCGTCGTCATCGCCGGCATCGTCGTCATCGCCGGCATCGTCGTCGTCGTCAGCTGCGTCCCACCTGCAGTCCGTGCACCCGTCGCCCGCTACGGCGTTCCCATCGTCGCATTCCTCCCACAAATCCTCAGAAAGGAGGGGATAGTCATCACTATCCTCCACGCGGCCATTTCCACAGTAGTCGCACACGCTTACGGTTTCGAGAGTACAGCCCTCGGCGCAGGCAACAGGTTGACTGGGGTTGTACGTGAGCTCTGGACGGGAGGTTCCGCAGTTCGCGCCACTCGGAACAGCAGAGCCGTCGCATTGCTCTCGGACCCCGAGGCGGGGGTCGATGTCGTCGATCCTGCCGTTTCCGCAAAAAGCGCATTCGTCGTTGACTGTGAAAGCACTGCAGTCGGCTTCGCATCCGACTGGCGCGTCGATGCTGGAATCATAGACTCCACTCACTACGTTCTCACACGTCTGTTCGTCGACGTCGCTGCCGTCGCACTGCTCCTGTCCGTTGATCTCCCCGTCTCCGCAGCGAGAGCAAAGCTCGTCGTCGTATGTGCATGAGTTTCCGCTACCGGGGCCTCGGCAAGTTGCGAACGCCCCTGGCCGATAGTCCGGATAGTCATGGCCTAGCTCGACCAGCGTAGCGCAATCGACCGTCTCCATGCCGTCAATGCCCGGGTCACAGTGCTCACCGTCGTCGATTTGACCGTCTCCGCAGTGGTCACGTTCGCTACAGTTGTCGCACCCGTCGTTCGCAACATCATTTCGATCGTCGCACGTCTCGCCGTACGCAGCTTGTACCTCGCCATCGCCGCAGAATGCACACTCTGAGACATTCCAGTCCTGGCAACGATCGCAGCTAGCGATGTTGTTCCGGCCTGGGTAGTACTCCTCCGCTGCTTCATCCTCGTCGGACAACGTCGAGCATCGTCGCTCTTGCCACTCCCCGTCGACTCGCTCGCATACCTCTCCGGGTTGTAGGTACCCGTCGCCGCAAGCTGCGTGCCGGCATGCGGTGGTGCAGCTGTCCGTGTTGTCCGTGTCTCCGTCGTCGCACTGCTCGTGCTCTGACTGCGTTTGTCCGTCGCCGCACCAGCCGCACTGCCTGGCGTCCAGTTCGCAGGTATCCGAACATCTGGCGGTGGTTCCCTCGTCTGCGTAGTAGGGCGGCAGGTTGAGTTCGCTACAGTCGATGGGACCGTCGCACTCCTCTGCGTCGTCGCGCTCCCCGTCGCCGCAGAAGGAACAGCGATTGTCTAGGTCGCCGAAACGACACGTGTCGGGGGGGCAGTAGAGCTCCTGCCAGTAGTACTTTGAGTCGAAGTCTCGGCAGTTCTCGAGATAGTTGTCGTTGGTATCGCAGTCCTCTCGAAGTGCGTCGGACCCCTCGCTGTTGACGTACGAGTCGCCGCAAGATGCGATACGGCAACTGTTAAGACAGTCGTCGTTGTTGTTGTTGTTGCCGTCGTCGCACTCGTCGTCGCCGTTAACGATGCCGTCGCCGCAGGTAGCGGACCGGCAATCATTGGTGCAGTCATCGCTATTGAGGTTGTTGCCGTCGTCGCACTGCTCGTTCACCCCGCCGGGGATCCCGTTTCCACACACGTTGATCAGGCAGGTGTTGAGACACGGGTCAGCTTGGACACTGTTGCCGTCGTCGCATTGCTCACGGCCCTCCCAGACGAACCCGTCGCCGCATCGGGCCAGATGGCAGCTCGATAGACAGCCGTCGTTTTCAAGCTGGTTGCCGTCGTCGCACTCCTCTTCGCCGTCCCACACGTGCGTGTCGCCGCACCGAGCCTGCCGACACTCGTCGACACAGGCGTCGTCGTTGCGGTCGTTGCCGTCGTCGCACTCCTCCCGGCCGGCCCAGGTGTGACCATCACCGCAGGTTGAACGTCGACAGTTGTTCAGACAGCCGTCCTCGTTGCTGTCGTTGGCGTCGTCGCACTCGTCGGTGCCGTTGATGATGCCGTCGCCGCAGCTAGGATCGGTGCAGCTGTTCGTGCAATCGTCGTCGTTGACGTCATTGCCGTCGTCGCAGACCTCGTCGGGGCCGCCGGGAATGCCGTCGCCACAGACGTTGTCCATGCAGCTGGCCAGGCAGTGATCTTCGTCGAGGCTGTTGCCGTCGTCGCACTCTTCCACGCCCTTGTGCACGAAGCCATCGCCACACGCCGCTTCCTTGCACCCTTCGACGCAGCCGTCTTTGTTGGTGAAGTTGCCGTCGTCGCACTCCTCTTTGTCCTTCCACACGTAGCCGTCACCGCATTGGGCTTCGGTGCAGTCGTTGAGACAGGCGTCGTTGTTCTCTTGGTCGCCGTCGTCGCACTGCTCGACACCGGCATGGACGGCACCGTCGCCGCAAACGGCGTGGCGGCAGTACACGCAGGTGTCGGTGTTGTCCGTGTTTTGGTCGTCGCACTCCTCACCCTCATCCTCTTGGACGATCCCGTCGCCGCAGTTCACGGGAATGTTCGGATCTACGCCGGTATCGCTGTCGTCGTCGTCCCCCGTGTCACTGTCGCCGGGGGCTGTGTCGCTCCCGGGATCGTCGCCAGTTTCCGTGTCATCGGTGCCGGTGGCATCATTATCGTCGCCCGTGTCGGGGACGGGTACCGGCGCGGACCCGACGTCAGCCGCGGGCTCATCGTCGTCGTCTCCGGGAGGATCGGACGGTCCGTCGTCTGTCGTGTCGGTCTGGCTGCCGCCACCCGTCGCGGTTGGATCTGAGGTGCCGGACCCTTGCCCGGACGGGTCGTCGGCGCAGCCAAGGCTAAACAAGGCTAGCGCGAACAGTGAGGTGAAACTTGTGCGAACGAAGCGATTCATTTATCCAACGCCTCCAGTAGGAACTAGATGGGGCGCACCTTAGCGACTGAGCGAGGTCGACTCAACTCGAGTCTCGCGCGTGCATGCTGGCATTGGTTTTTGACAGTTTTGTTGTGCGGGGAAACGTGGGGCCCGACTCGAATCTGCTTGTTTGCACGGGAGCGACTGACGCTTCGGTGCCCGCGTTTCACCCGCGAGACGTGGATCGCGTGCCCGCGCTGATGGTGAGTAACAACACAGACGCACCGGCCCCCTGAAGATCTGAGGCGGCGGCGGTCATCGGCGTGGTCCAAGCGACCGGAACACTGATCTGCGGCAGGGCTGCCCCATGGCTGGCGATTCCGGGGGCGAGCGGGGAGCGGTGGGGCCGGGTGCACAAGCCGGCAAACCTAGTGACTCGGCGGCGGCGACGGTTCGATGACACGTCGGCCGGCGTCGGCGGGCCCGAGCCTGGGTTCACCGGTCACCGCCGGAGTCCGGCTGCGGGGCCAGCGGCCTGGTGGAGCGCGCGGGAGCGGACGTCGGACGCCGCGAGGGACCGTGGCGGCGACGGGTGGGCGTCGCTGTCGTGGGTCGGCCCGTCCCCAGCTCGGCGCGCGCAGACGCCAGCTTCGCTGGGCCCAGGAGCGTCCGAACAACCTGGCCGACCGACTGGCCGGGTCGGGCGTGAGCTGAATCGGTCTCAGCGTCGCACGCGAGCTCGCAGTGAGCGGGCCCGGTCGGCGAGCCATCGCAGTCCCGCGACCTCGTCAAACCACCGCCCGGTGATATCGCTACGAGAGCTGCGCTGATGGCCCAAGCTGGGGCTCGCATACAGGGTGACGCGCGCGGGGTGCTGGGTGCGAAACATCGACAACGCGCCGTCGTAGTGGGTGGGACCACCCAGTGGGTGACCGGCCGGGCGCGACATGACCAGTTCGAGAAAATGTAGCAACTCGTCGAAGGCACGCCCATTGACCGCGTAACAGTGCGTGGTTTTGATGGGAAGCTGCGGCGCCGCTTGTTGCAGCGACACGGGCTCGGCGGGAAGCTCGAGCACGTGGCCGAAGTACAGCAAATCCCATGGGCGCTCAGCGAGCTCGGCGAGCAGCGACTCGGCGTGGCGGGCCAGTTTGGGATCGAGCGTCAGGTCGTCTTCGAAGATCAGGACATTGTTCAGGCCGTTTTCCCGGGCGCGCTGAATGATGTCGTAGTGACTACGAAAACAGCCGCGAGCGCCAATGCTGGGCCAGTCTCCCGCTTCGTCGGGACGCACGGCCGGGAAGAACTCGACCTTGGCGCCGAGATCGGTCTGCGCCAGTTCCTGCTCCATCTCCCGGCGACGATCCGTCCGCTCGGGCAGATTGACTACGTAGATCCCTTCGAAGTAACCAGCGAGACTCAAGCGAGCGCAGGCTAACATCGCGTCGATGTCCGAGCAATGCGAGGCTGGACTTGCACCGGTGGGCCCGGGCTCGATCCGGGCGGAGGGCGGCGCGCCGCGAGAGGACGGGGCGGCGCGATTGGACCGCGTGTCGCGACCTGGTACAAGGCCGCGTGAACGAGGCGGCGCTTGTTGACGACCCCGTGGTTTCTCGATGTCGAGATCGCGGCTACACCCCCGGAGTCAAGGCCATTTCGGACATTCTTGCCGTCTGGCGACGCGCTCAGGATCGCGGGGTGTCGCCGGCAACCCGGCGCGAGCTAGCCGATGTGGTGGTGGCCGCGTTGTCACGCGGCGACGCCGGCGTCGCGCGGGCTTTGATTCGCCGCGTGCAAGGTCGCGTGCCAGAGGATCTCGACGTGCGAGCGCCCTGCCTGGCCGCGTTGGGTCGGCTCGCTCACCGGGTCGATGAGACCGCGTTTGAGGGTCTGGAGGCGGCCCTGCTCGAGGCCCTGGGCGACCCCGATCCGCATGTGGTGCGCGAGGCGGCACGGGCCGTGGCCAAAGTACCCGTCGAGGACCACGTTCGCATCGAAGCTCGACTGCTCGAGATCATCGACCGGGTTGCGGTGCCGGAACGGCGCGCCGTCGTCGACGGTCTGGCCGTGGTAGGGTCCGAGCGCGCGAGCGCCTGGCTGCATGCAGTGTCCGGCGGTGACGATTCAGATTTCGCCCGACGGGCCGCGCGAGCCGGGCTGCTCATCGAGCGCCGAGCGGCTCGGGTGGGGCCGGCTGTGATCGTGCGTGACCGGGTGCTGGGCAGTCCGCATCGCGTATGCCTGCGTGGCCGGCGGGGTACGGCCGGCATCGTTTTCGACCAAGCGGAGCGCTCGTTGCCGCCTTCGCTCGCGGGAGCGACCGAGATCCGAGATGAGCGTTCGGTGGTGGTCAACTGGGCCGGCGACTACGCGGGTCTGCTCGCGGTTCGGACCGGCGGTGAAGTGGGGCTTGAGTTCCCGTTGCCGAACGCCGGTGACCTGACGGCGCGCATCGTGGCCGGGCTGTCGGCCCCGGCCCTCGAGGCGGCCTTGCGGGCGTGGACGGACGGCGAGCTGCGGTTTCGACTCGCGTTCGCGCAAGGCGGGCATCGTCGCCAGATCGTCTGGGACGTGGCGACGCGGCTCGCTCAACACCACTGCCCGCTGCGCAACGACAGCCGCAACGTGCCCTGGACGATCGAGGTGGACGAGGTGGGCGAGGGACGCTTGCTGTGCCTTCCCCGGGGCGCGGACGATCGTTTCGAGTATCGTCTGGGTGACGTGCCGGCCGCGTCTCACCCCAGCTTGGCGGCGGCGTTGGCTTGGACGGCACGGCCGCGGGCGGGAGAATTGGTGTGGGATCCGTTCTGTGGGTCGGGCTCGGAGCTGGTCGAGTGCGCTCGGCTCCAGCCGGACCTGACCCTGTGTGGAACCGACGTCGCCGAGGCGGCGATCGAGGTGGCGCGCCGCAACACCACCGCGGCGGGACTCGACCCGCGGCGCGTGCATCTGCACCGTGGTGAGGCCGGCTCGACCCGGCCGGGTGACGGTTCCACCCGGCCGTCGTTGGTGATCACCAATCCCCCGATGGGCGGTCGTGTCGCCGGGGACGGAAGCGTGCGGGAACTCTTGGTGGGGCTTGTTCACCGATGTGGTCGGGCCCTGGCGCCCGGCGGGCGACTCGTGTGGTTGACTCCCTCGCCGCAACGTACGCGGGAAGCGGCGCACGCCGTCGGTCTGGTCGTCGAAGAGCGCACAGAGATCGACATGGGCGGGTTCCCAGCCACGCTGCAGATCATCACCCGGCCGGCCTGATCCGCCGCATTGGCCGGCTGAAAGCGGGTTCCAAGTCGTGGGTGGTGCCGGCTCCAGTCGAGGTACCACCGGAACGGGTCGGGTCGACCGCGGCCTAGGACCGCCGTTCGGCGTTGCGCAACGCGGCGACCGTCGACGTGAACGTCGGGGGCGGCGGTGCAGTCACGTGGATCAATCGGTTGTGCCGAGGATGGGACAGTGCCAAGAAGGCCGCGTGGATCATCGGGCGGCTCTGTTGCGCGGCGATCTGCGCCTGCGCGGGCTCGAGCGCGGGCACTCCGTAGCGTCGTTCGCCGACGACGGGGGTGCCCGCGAACGCCAAGTGCAGCTGCAGTTGATCGCGCCGCAGGCCGTGGCTTTCACAGACTAGCAGCGTGGCGCCGTTCAAGGTTGCCTCGACCCGGACAAACGTGGTGGCGGATCTGACCTGGCGCGGCGGCTGGCCCTCTCCCCGCCACACGTGCAGTCGACCGCTGCTGTCGGTATGAAGCGGGCGATCGATCCGGCCGGCGGTGGCTTGTCCCCACACCAGCACGGAAAAGCGACGCACGGGCGTCTGCTCGCGAAACTGGCGCGCCAGTGTGCGACGAGCCTGGCGATCGGTCGCGAAGGCGACGAGGCCGGTCAGCGCTTTGTCGAGGTGATACAGCGGGAACGGTTCCGTCGCGCCCGCCCGTGGGGACCGCAGCGTGAGCGCGAGCCGATTGGTGAGCGAGTCGGGCTGCGTCCGGGCGTCCGCACTGACCACGTCGAGGCCGGCGGGTTTGTCCACCACCACCAGCCCACCGTCGTTGAACACAATCCGCGTTGGATCGAGCACGGGGCAGGCGCGGCGCGGGGCGGTTTGGTCGACTTCTACCGTCGACCCCGTGGCCAGTCGCTGGGCCCCATCGAAGACCGTCTCGCCGTCGACGCGAACGCGTCCGGTCCGACACAGTTCTCGCGCCTTGGCCCACGAGACCTCCGGGCAGGCGGCGCGGACCATGGCGGCGAGGGTCTTGCCGTGATCGCCCTCGCCAAGGCGTTTGTGAGGGCGAGGGGCAGCGGATCCGTTCATGGCCCCGCGGGAACCACCACCTCGCGCCACTTCACTCGGCACTGATTGAAGTGCCCGCGCACGTTGGGATCCTCTTCGAGGACCTGGGCGGTGCCGTCCTCGTCAAACGACCGGGCCCCCACCACGTAGCGTCCCGGCGAGGGGTTGCGCCAAACGAAGCTGAACGTGGACCAAGCTCCGGCCAGGTCCTCGGGGCCTTGGGCGTCGCGAAACAGTGCGTCGGGACGGCGTAGCGTGGCAGCGTGCCAGGTGTCCCCGCCGTCGGTCGTCACGTCGACCCGCGTGATCGCTCGGTCACCGCCCCATGCCCAACCGGACAGTTGCCAACCCTCGGGGACGCGTTGGCAGCGAGTGACGAGGGACTTGAGGCCGATCCAACGGGCCTGCACCCGCTCCCAACGACCGTCTCGCCGCTGTTTGTTGGTGAAAACGAAGTCGTTGTGAATGCCGCGATGCGGGGTGGTCTTGCCTTCGATCTGGCACAGCCATTTGACGTGCGACATCGAGTAGATCCGCGGCACGATGAGTCGCGCGGGAAACCCGTGGCGGCGCGAGAGTGGCTCGCCATTCATCCGCAGCGCTACGATCGCGCCGGCACGTCGCAGTTCGTCGAGCGAGAGGCCGTAGTGGTAGCCGGACTTGACGGGCCATAGTTTGTCGCGTCCCCGGAACGCGAAATGTGAGGCTGCGCCGGGTCCACCACACAAGTCGAGCAGCGTGTCCAGGGTCGGGCCGCTCCAGCGCGCTTGTCCCATCAGGCCGGCCGAGCCCATCAGGTGGTTGCCGTTGCCGGCGCACTCCATCACGCATACCCGTTCGGCGCGTGGCAGCGCCTCGAGCTGTGAGAGCGAGAGCGTGCGCGCGTCGGCGACCCCGCTGATCTGCAGCTTGTAGGTGGCAGCGTCCACCCGCGGGTGCACATGTCGGTCACGGCGATAGTAGCCGTGGGTGGGCGACATGGCGCCGGTGCGAGCCGCCAGCGGTTGTTCCTCCATGCTCACCGCCCGAAACACCAGCTTGGCCAGGCGATTGCCGAGCCACTTGGGGAGCCCCTGAAGGGGGCGGAGCTCCAGTTCGGAGGGGTGAGCCAGAGCTTGGGCGGGGGCCGCGACGAGTTGTTCGGTGGCGTCGAGCTCGGGCATGACCGGTGAGGCGCGAAGCTAACGAAGCGGTTCGACGATTGCAAACGCAACAACTCGCATCGAGGCGCCCGGCGGACGGCGGGTTGGGCCTCCGCGTGGCCCCGGTGGCGCCCGCGAGGCGCGTTCCATGCGCGGGCGCGCTGCGCCGGTGATCGCCGCATCGGAGGACGCGGGCCGACGTCGGGCCTCGGACGGGAACGAGCGCGGGCTGGATCCGGCCGCTCGAAAGGCGACGCCTTGTCAGGGGTCGCTGCGCGAGGCGTCCGCTCGCCGGGTCAGCGAACGCGGGTCCGTGCTTCGGCTCACAGGATGTCTTGCAGTTTGAGCGCGATGCCCATGTCGCCATCGATGGCGAGCTTGCCGGTCATGAACGCCGTCGTGGGGGCCAAGTCTCCCGCCGCGAGTTCGTCCAAGGTGGCCACACTCAGCTTGATCGTGCACGCGGCTTCCTTGTCGTCGTTGCTCACCACGTTGGGAACGGAGACCGCGTCGATGTGGATCACGCCATCGGGGCTAAGGTCGAGCTTGAGTGTCGAGCCGAGGCCGCTGTCTTCGCCCACGCGTTCGCGCAACTGCTGGGTGTGCTGTTCAAGAGTCATGACGAGGTAGTTATGGGGGACGACGCCGGTGCGAGGCAATCCCGTCGGGTGCGCTGGTCTTCGGCGAGGGCCGGCGAGTCGTTGCGGACGCCATCACACGCCGTACCCGGCCCGATCCCGTTCCCGTCCGATGTCGCGCCACCGTCGTGGCTGCATCCGCAAAGCCGGTACGGCTTGCCACCCGACGAGGCCCCTCCCGCCGCAGCCGTCACCCGCCCCGGACGGTCCTCTGAACCGGCATCAACGATGCCTCGGAGCCCGCGACGGTGGGCGCGGAGACGGCCCCGCCGCTCGTTTGTCAGCGTCTCGAGACCTCTCCGCGGCGGCCAGCGCCTCGACTCCGGTCGAGGCGTCTGGCGCTTGCGCGGCCGGGAAGGGTGCCGAGCTACGAAAGCCCGACCACGCGGCCGTCGGGTTGCAGACCGATGTTTTGGGCCGCGCCCACCCGTGGCATGCCGGGCATGAGCAGCATCTTGCCGGTCATCGCGACCACGAACCCGGCGCCGGCGGACGCTTTGAGCGAGCGCACGCGGAGTCGCCAGCCGGTGGGAGCGCCCAGCTTTTTGGCGTCGTCGCTGAGCGACTTTTGGGTTTTGGCCATGCACACGGGGAGATTGCCGAATCCGTGGTTCTCTAGTTGCTGTAGCTGAGCTTCGGCCTCCGGCTCGAAGTCGACGCCATCGGCCCGGTACATCTCGTGGGCGATCGTTTCGATCTTCTGGCGCAGCGGCGTCGACAGTTCGTACAGCGGCTTGTACGGGCGGTTGCCCTCTGCGGACGCCTCGATGACGGCCTGGGCGAGGGCCGCTCCACCTTCACCCCCGTGGTGAGCCACCTCGGAGAGCGCGTGGCGGGCCCCGGCTTGCTCACACAAACGAGCCACGGCGGCGAGCTCGGCATCGGTGTCGTGGTCGAACCGATTGATGGCGACGACCACCGGCAGGCCGAACTTGCGCAGGTTTTCGATATGGACACGAGGGTTGTCGAATCCTCGCTCCACCGCTTCGACGTTCTCGGACTTGAGGTCTTTGGCGTCCGCCCCCCCGTGGAGCTTGAGAGCGCGGCAGGTCACGACCAAGACGACGGCGGCGGGCATGTAGCCGAGCTCGCGACACTTGATGTGCAGGAATTTCTCGGCGCCCAAGTCCGCCGCGAAACCGGCCTCGCTGACCACGTAGTCCGCGATCTGGGTGCCGAGGGAGGTGGCGATGAGGCTGTTGCAACCGTGCGCGATGTTGGCGAACGGTCCGCAGTGTAGCAGCGCGGGGGTGTGGTCGGTGGTCTGCACCAAGTTGGGCAGCAACGCGTCTTTGAGCAGGACCTCCAGCGCACCGATGCAGCCGAACTCTTCGGCGCGGCGGGGCTTGCCTTGGCGGTCGTAGCCCACCACCATTCGGCCCAGGCGCGCGCGTAGGTCCTCGCGGTCCTTCGCCAAGGCCATGACGGCCATGATCTCCGACGCCGCGGTGATGTCGAATCCCGAGGGGTGGGGAAAGCCGCTCGACGGCCCGCCGAGCCCGATTTCGCAGTTTCTCAGCTGACGATCGCAAAGGTCGAGCACGCGTCGCCATGTGAGCTTGGCTGGATCGAGGTCGAACTCGTTGTCGAAGTAGATGTGGTTGTCCACCACCGCCGAAAGCAAGTTGTTCGCCGAGGTGATCGCGTGAAAGTCCCCGGTCAGGTGCATGTTGATGTCTTCCATCGGCAGCACCTGGGCGTGACCGCCACCCGCCGCGCCGCCCTTAATCCCGAACGTCGGGCCGAGCGAAGGCTGGCGCAGGCACAGACAGTGGCTCTTGCCGAGGTGGGCCAAACCCTGCGCGAGGCCGATGGAGGTCACGGTCTTGCCGTCCCCCGCGCTGGTAGCCGTCAGCGCGGTGACGAGGATCAGCTTCGACTCACCGGACGGCGGCTTGCGTCCATCGCCTGCTTCGAGGCGGATTTTGGCCTTGTAGCGCCCGTAGGGCTCGAGGTCTTGGTCTTGCAGACCGAGTTGCGCAGCGATCTCTTCGATGGGTCGAAGCGATGTGTTTTGAGCGATCTCGGCGTCAGGCGGAAGCGGCGACAATGGACGAGGCATCCAGGGATGGTAGACGAAATCGTCCCGCGGAGAAGCGGCCCTGGCGTTGCCGCGAGGCGTTCTCCCCGGTTCGCGACCGCGGCGGAAAACGGCGTCGTGGGCCACGTAGACGGCGTCGCTCGTCGCCTGGTGACGCTGCCGTGACGGTCGAATCGCGGTCCATCGAAGGTCCAGTCGATAAACAGACTCGAGTGTCCGCTGCTCGACAGGCGCGAGAACGTCGACGGGTGAAGCTCAGACCGACGTGCGAGTCGTTCCGCGCCGCGAGGCCGGGGCGGGCGCAGCTGCGCCTGCCGCCGAGCGGTCGTCCGCTTGAGCCGCTCGCACGGCATGGCGGGCCCGCTCGACTTCGGCCAGGATCGAGCGGGCGTGGTCCACAAGTTTGCGGCCAGCGGGGCGCAGTTGCATCCCTTTCGCGGTGCGGTCGAACAGCTGCACACCGAGTTCCTCTTCAAGTCCTCGGATCCGTCGCGTCAGCGGCGGCTGCGTCACGTGCAGGCGCTTCGCCGCTCGCGCGAGCTGACCTTCCTCGGCGACTGCGACGATTGATTCGAGTTGAACGAGCGACATGCGACGATTCGTAGCACGAGTTTGGAGCCGCCTGGGCCGCGATACCCAAAAGGTATTGGATTCCGCTCGATGGCCCACGCACCCTGACCAGATGGCAGTGACGATTCTCAGCGCGGCCGAGGTGGAACGCATGCGCGCCGCGGGGCGAGTCGCGGCCGGGACGTTGTCGCGGGTTTGTGAACGAGTTGCCGCGGGGGTGAGCACGGCCCAGATCGACGCGTGGGTCCGAGAGGACACCGTGCGGCAAGGCGCGCGTCCCAGTCAGTTGGGGTACAAGGGGTTTCCTGCGGCGGTTTGTACCAGTCGCAACGCGGTCGTTTGCCACGGGATCCCGTCTTCCGATGAGGTGGTTGCCGACGGCGATATCATCAATATCGATGTGACGAGCGAGTACCGTGGGTTTCACGGCGACACCTCCCGCACGGTCTCGGTCGGGACGCCCAGTGCCGACGCTCGCCACGTGACGGATGTATCCCGGCGGTGCTTGGCGGCGGGCATCGAGGTCGTGCGTCCGGGGGTTCGCTTGGGCGATGTGGGGGCCGCGATCGAAGCGCTCGCGCGATCGGAAGGGTGCGGCGTGGTCACGGAGTTCGCCGGGCACGGGATCGGCCGCAACATGCACCAGCCGCCCATGGTGATGCACGTGGGTCCGCCGGGTAAGGGGCTGCGACTTCGGCCGGGCATGGCGTTTACGATCGAGCCCATGATCACCATCGGCTGGCCGAAGCTGGTGCGGCTCGACGATGGGTGGACGGTGCTCACCGCGGACGGGTCTCCCACCGCTCAGTTCGAGCACACGGTGGTCGTGACCGACACCGGGTGCGAGATCACCACTGACTTGATGGCGGCCGACGGCAGCGGAGCTGCATCCGGTGACGCGGCGGGGCGCGGCCCGAACGGAGGCCGAGATCGGGTACGCTCAGCGCGATGAGCATCGACACGCTGACGGCTTACTTGTGCGGTGAGATTCACTCCGACTGGCGCGAGCAGATCCGCAGCGGTCTGGACGAACGCGACCTTCCCGTGCGGTGCACCGGCCCCGTCACAGATCATGAACGTAGCGACAACTGCGGGGAACGGGTGTTTGGACCCGTTGCGGATCCCTTCGCGAAGGATCAGATCGCGGCTGGGCTCAACGCCATCCGGGCTCGCCATCTCATCGACGCCGCGGACGTCATCGTCGTCCGCTTTGGCCCGAAGTATCGCCAGTGGAACGCCGCTTTTGAGGCCGGGATGGCGGTCGCACTCGGCAAGTCCGTCATCACGCTGCACGACCGCGAGCTGGACCACGCGCTCAAGGAGGTCGATCGGGCTGCGCTGGCGGTGGCGAGGACACCCCGCGAGGTTGTGGCGGCCTTGGAGTACGTGATGCGAGGCGAAGTCGGCTGACCAGCGCGTCGATTTCGCCTCCGATCCGGCGGTTTCGCTCGCACGCGGGGGGCCGGCGGTCGGGCCACGAGGGGAGACCGAGCCGCCGGCTTCGCGCCTATGCCCGGGGCCCCTTCGGCACGTAGTCCAACGAGAGCACTTCGATCCCCCCGTCGACGGGTCGTACCGTGGCGTCCTGCACGTCGCGGTCGATCGCTCCGCCGGCCACGATGCAGTTGCGCACCTTGGTGTGGGCGGTCACGCGGGTGTCGGCCGCCTCGAGGCCGGTGGCGTCGCGTCCCCACAGGACCGAGTGGGCCACGGCCGCGCCTTCCTCCACGGTCCATCCGTCACCGATGACCGCGTAGGGGCCCAGGGTGGCTCCCGGTGCGATGACGCATTGATCTCCAATGACGACCGGCGGGACGATGGTGACGCGACGGAGGTCGACGTCGACTCCGTGACCGAGCTGGCCCCATGGCGTGGTCGCATAGCTGGCCGGACCATGGATTTTGCCGTCGAGGTACTGTTCGTTGACCGCGAGGTAGTCGCGCTTGGTGCCAACATCGAACCATGCACCTTCGTAGCGCACGGCGTGCATCGGATACTGTTTGGCCAGCGGGGCGTGGGCGAGGCGACCCAGCAGTGCGGGGAAGACGTGCTTGCCGAAATCGTAAAACGGCGCGTCGACGTCCACCCGGGCTTGGGTGCGCAGATTGTCGACCTCTCGCAGCAGTTCGGCCTCGACGAGGTAGATCGAGGCGTTGTTGAGATTGCTCGGTGAGTTGGGGTCTTTCTCGTGAAAGCCGACGATTCGGCCGCTCTCTCGCAATGGGCCGTCGTGGGCTTCGACCCCGTCCAACAACACCGTGCCGAAGTCCTTGCGGCGATCGAGCGGGATCGGATTGACGACCATTGTCACTGCCGCGCCCTGGCGGCGGTGAATCTCGTACATCCGCTGGATCATGTCCGCGTCGAAGTTGGTCACGATATCTCCGCTGGGGACGAGCACCGTCGACCCTGCGAACGGACGCACGTCGGGGGTGGGTTCACCATCCACGACACGCTTGGCGGTTTGCCCGAGAACTTGCTTGGCGACCCCGCCGAGCGTGCCGGTGGGCGTTTCCTCGTCGACGAAGCCCACTTCGACGCCAAGTGGGGTGCGCTCACGGAAATGGCGCTTGATCGTTTCCGCGAGGACGCAAACGTTCATCGTGATGTCGGTGATCCCGGCATCGATCATGCGGTGTACCCACAGTTCCGCGATGGGGAGACGCCCGCCCAGTGGGAAGAGTGGTTTGGGCAAATGGTGGGCAGTCAGAGGCTCGAGTCGCCGTCCCAATCCGGCCGCCAAGATGGCGCCACGCAGGCTCTGTTCACGGGGAAGCTGCGCCGCCCAGCGGGCGGCGCCAGATCGGCGATCATATTCGATGGGCATAGAAATGGGCTTTCGCGCGGGTTCGCGGGGTTGGAGAGACACGGCGGCCGTTCGCAATCGCGCTGGCGAACCGCGTTGGCAAGCCTAGCAGATGTCCCGATCAGCGCCGGCGAATCTGGCTCGAAATCGCAGCGACCAGGTCGTCGCCCAAGCTTCAGTTTTTGCGGCCGGTTGCGTCGGAATCGATTGTCGTCGCCGACGTCGCGAGCAGGGCCGGAATCGTGAGCCGCAGCGGCGTGAGAGCCTCGGCGTTCCGGGTCATTCCGCGCAGGAGCAGTTTGGCTTCGCGGGTCATGGCCCGAGCCAGCCGAAATCGCAGTACCAGGTGGTGGTCCCGTCCGGGGGGGAGCACGATCGGGTCGGTGATCCCGGTTGCAGTCGCGGTGTCGAGCGGGTACTCGAGTCCGTCGTAGGCCAGCAAGATGCCGTCGCGGGGCACCTGTACCGCGGTCGCCCCCTCGTTGCGTAGCCGCACGCGGAGGCGGACCGTCTGTGGCCCGTAGTGCGCGTGCTGCAACTCGACGACCGTCGAGTCGCGGTCGTGTTGCCGCTCGCCGGGATGAAACGTTCGCTCGCGCAGGGCCGACTCCGTCGGGGAGCAGGCCGTCGTCCCGGCGCCGCCGCAGCCCATCAGTAGCATCACCCGGCTCCACGCTCGGACCGAAAACCACCAAGACGCACGCGGCGAGGGACGGGCGCCGGCGCGGGCAGGGATGGGCGCCATGAGCCGAGTATGGTACATCGCGCGGCGATGAAGCTCGCGCTCCCTGCGTTTCAGTTCCGATTTATGGCCGCGGCTGGCAACGTGATTTTCCCCGGAAACTTCCACCCGGTGGGCACGCAGCGCGAAGTCGAGAACGTCGCAGGTCAGATGGGGGACGGGACGGCTGATGGCGACGGCGGGTGCTGGCTCGTGGTCGGGGGCTCGGGAGGTTTCGGCAGCGCCGCCCGGCTCGCGTTGGGTTTGGATCGCGGGGCAGACACGCTGAGCGTGTCGTTCGACGCCGCGCCTGACTTCAGCTCGCGCAACAAGATTCGGCAGATCGGTTCACCGGGGTACCATCGTAACCTCGCGATCGAGCGAGCGCTGCGTCAGCGCGGTCGTATCGCCGAGTCGCACAACGGCGACGCGTTCGATCCGGCCCTGCGAGCGCAGGTCCTGAGCACCCTGCGCGAGCGGTTTGGCGGGCGAAAACTCAACGGTTTGGTCTGGGCCCTCGCCGCACCGCGAGCGGTGGACCCTCGCACCGGGGCTCGCGTGGCCAGTGCCCTCAAACCGTTGGGGCTTCCGGCGCTGATCAAGACGTTCGCGGGCCGCAAGGGCGACGAACCGGCGGAGATTGTCGAGTTCAAGATCGAACCGGGCACGCCAGAGGAAGCGGTCCACACGCAGTTCGTCATGGGTGGTGGCATCCTCGAGCAGTGGGTGGAGGACCTGTTGGCGGCCGACGGGTTGGCGCCGGGCTTCACCTTGTTGTCGATTAGCTACCGCGGAAACCCACTCAACGAAGCGATCTACCGCAACGGGCTCATCGGTTTGGCCAAGGCGGACTTAGAGTTTCGCACGCATGCGGTGGGGCGGGTGTTGGCCGATCGCTTGGGCGGTCGGGCCTTGTCGGTCGAAGGGCCGGCGGTGGTGACGGAAGCTTCGGGGGGCATTCCCGGCGTGCCGCTGTACCTGGCGCTGCTGGCCGACGTGATGCGCGACCGCTTCGAAAACCCCGTGGCGTCGATGCGGCGACTGTTTCGCGAGCACCTCGCTCCCGGCTGCGAACCGCAGCTCGACGACGAGGGTCTGTTGCGCATGGACGATCGAGAACTCGAAGCGAGCGTGCAGGCCGAGATGAAGGCTCGTTACGCGGCCCACCCGGTGGGTGCGACGTTGGACAACGCCTTGTACGAGGACTTCATGCGAGCCTACGCGCGAACCCGGGGCTTCGATGTGGCGGGCGTCGACTACGACGCGGAGTTCGACGTCGAGGACATCTGCCGCGCCTGAGCTAGGCGAGTGGCGCCGGCTCGGGCTCGGAGGACGGCGGGTTTTCGGCGAGAAACGGTCGGACGAGGTCGGCGACCCGTGGGGCGTCGTCGAGGTGCACGTGATGTCCACCGGGCACGACATGAGCGGTGATGTTCGGCACGCAGTCGATCCGGTCGGGCAGCTGAGCTCGGGCGTCGGTGAAACCGCTGGTGGTGTGCACGAGCAAGGTCGGGCATTCGACTCGGCGCAAGAAGGCCTGCACTTGCGGTTCTGTGAGCCGCTGCCGGGACGGCACGCGCAAAGCGGGATCGCTGCGCCATCGATAGCCCGCCGCTTCGTGGATCAAGCCGCGCTCGACAAGCAGTTGCGCGCTATCCAGGCGCAACGGCGCGGCGACGTCGGCAATGCGTTGCGCGGCCTCCGTGGGGTTGGCGAAGTAGCGGGGTCGACCCGAGCGTTGGCGTTCGAAGCGGAGGGAGCGCGCGAACCGTTCGGGCGCGGCTTCAGCGGAGTCGCTCAGCGGCCCGAGGGCGTCGAGCAGCACCAGTCGGCGAACTTGCGCGGGTCGGATCGCGGCGATGAACGGCGCGATGCCGCCGCCCAGCGAGTGTCCCAGCAGAGCGAACGCCGTCCAGGGCATCGCGTCGACGGCGGCGACGACCTCCGCGACCAGATCGAGAAACCCGTACAGCGACCCGACCGGGCGATGCGCGGAAAGCCCATGGCCGGGCAGGTCCAACGCCCACAGGCTGACGTCCGGGAGCAGCGGCGCGAGTCGGTCGAAGCTGTTGGCGTTGTCCAACCAACCGTGGAGAGCGAGGACCGGCATGCCGTCCGCGCGCCCCCACTGCTTGGCGGCCAGGCGCAGGTGCGGCGTCTGGATGGTGCGTGGTTCGCCGCGCAGAGTTGGTGGTCCGTCCACAGCTGACGAGCAGTAGAGGATGGGGCCGTGATCAGTCGGGCGCAACGACCACCAGGTCGACCGCCCCGCCGACCACGTGCTGAGCCTCCGCCGGCGGCGATTGGCGGAGTACGCGGCCTCCACTGATCTCCGGGTGTTCACGCCGGGTGATCTCGCCCACCTCGAAGCCTGCATCTTTGAGGGCTTGGCGCGCCTTGGGCAGCCGCTTGCCCACGACTTTGGGTACTTCACGCAGCTGCTCGGACACCACGAGCCGGGCGATCGAGCCTTTTGGCGACTTGGCGTTGGCGTTCGGGTTTTGGCGAATCACGCTGCCAGCTGGCTTGTCGCTGCGTTCGAGTGCGGCCGGAGGCACCTCGAACCCGGCCGAGAGCAGCGAATTGCGGGCGCGGTCGAGCGGCTGACCCACCACGTTGGGCACCGTCACCATCTCCGGGGACTTGGCCACGATCACGTGGATCTCCTTTTGGCGCAGCGGAGCGCCGCCGGTCGGGATCTGCTCGAGGATGGTGCCCGGCTTGACCTTGGCGTCGACCCGTTCGCCTTCCTCGATCACCATGATGCCCTCGCGGCTCCACCGATCGCGCGCGGCTCGAACGCTGAGTCCCTCGATGTTTGGGGTGCTCATCTCGCGCGCCGTTGCAGGGACCGAAGAAGCCGTCGGGGAGGTGACGGCCGAGGCGTCGGACCGGGGGAGCAGGCCGTGCCACTTGAGCATGGCCGGCCCGAGCGCAAACACGCTGACCGTCGAGATCACGAGGGAAATCAAGATGACCTTGAGAGTGTCGACCATGAGGCGCCCGCACCGGCAGCTGTCGACATCGTAGCGAATGTCGCAGGCCGGCGCGAACAGCACGGTACCGCGCGGTTGGGCTGCGCTGCTCAGGGTCCAGCCCGTCGGAGCGGCTCGCGGTGAGGACCCGCCCCGGGGCCCCGGCGCGGGCCGGGTGCGCGGTCGGCTGGGGTCAAACCCTCCCCGCGCGGACCGAGCCAGGTTCCGGGCGGGAACGCGTGCGCACGTCGGGCGGTTTTCTCTGGTCGCCGACGCGAGATCCGGATACGACGTTCGCCCAGCCGAATCTCTGCGTTCAACCCCGGGCGGCGCCGCCCGGGCCCACGCCGACGCTCGTCCCCCTTGCTCTTCGCCGGCGCACGGTGCAAGTCGTCGTGAACGGCACCACACCCATGGCTTCGCGTCCTTCCGTTACTTTGCCGCGCGTCGCGGATCTCCTCTACATCGCTTTGACGAGCATCGCCCTCGGCATCGCCGCGTGGGCCGCGATTCATCCCGAGCAGCTCCCCGCCTGGTCGACCAATGGGCTCGATCGAGCGATGCGACTGAAGCTGGGCGGATTTGTCGGCGCCAGCTCGGCCGTGGTTATCGGCGGAACGTTGGCGTGGGCATGGCGGCTTCGTGCCCCGGAGGGGGCGGCAGCGCTCGCCGTAGCGGTCCGACGTGTGACGGGTGGGGCCCGCTGGCTGGTGCTGCTGCTGCCGATCGTCGCGTTGTGGGTGCCCAAACTCGAGACTTCGAATCGCTGGCTGACCCTGGTGCTGATCGTCATGGCGACGGTCGGCACGCTGGTCGCGAGCGAGCGCACCCTGGCCGGGTGGTCCAAACCGCTGGGCGACGAATCTCGGGTCACCCGCGTTCATGTCGCGGTGCTGGTGGGATTCATGGTGGCCTACGCGGCTCTCATCTCGCGTTTGGCCCTGATCGAGCATCACACCCTGCGCACCCACGCGTTCGACCTGGCGATCTACGACAACTTGGTGTGGCACACGGCCCACGGCAACCTGCTCGGTTCGAGCTTCGTGCGCGGCGGCAACCACATGTCGGCGCACTTCGATCCGATCCTGGCCATCTTGGCGCCGGTTTACCGCTTGTACCCCCGCGCGGAGACCCTGTTGGTGTTCCAATCGGTCTGGTTGGCGCTGGGCGCCATTCCGATGTTCCTTTTGGGGGTGCGTGCCTTCGGGCACGCGGGTTTGGCCCTGATCGGCGCGCTGACCTACCTGCTCCACCCCGCGCTGATGGGCGCGAATCTTTTTGACTTTCACTCGCTGACGCTGGTGATCCCCACCGCACTGTGGGCCGTGTACTGCCTCGAGAGCGAGCGGTGGCGGGGCCTCGCGGTCGCGGTGGCACTGATTCTGCTCACCCGCGAGGACATGTCGTTTCTCGTGTTTGGCATCGCGTTGTACGTGGCCGCTTGCCGACGATTCCGACTGGCCGCGATCTTGGCTGGCACGGCGATTGTGTACTTCGTGGTGGTCAAGTTGGCGATCATGCGCGACGCCGCGATCATCTCCAGCGGGGCCAACAACAGCTACTCGTACGTTTATTTCTTCGCGGATATGATCCCGATCGCCAGCGAGGGCGCGCGGGGCCTGCTGCTCAGTGCCATCATCAATCCGATCTACACCCTCACGGTGTGGTTTTCGCCGGACAAGATGCACTACTGGGCTTGTCTGTTGCTCCCGTTGGCGTTCGCTCCGTTCTTCGCGGGCAACAAGCGCTGGCTGGCGGTCTATGGGTTGTTTTTTGTCGGCATGGCGTCCCGACGCCACGTGTTCTCGTTGTACTTTCAGTACTCCTCGGTGTTGTTGCCGTTTCTGTGTGCGATCACGCCGTTTGGGATCATGGCCCTCGCGCGGGGACGAATCGCGGGCGCGCTCGGCGTGCCGCCCAGTCGCGCCGCGCATGCGTTGGTGGCCGCGATGCTATGCGCATCGGTACTGACGACGTGGAAGTACGGCGCCCTGGCTCCAAACGACGCCTTTCGCGGCGGCTGGAACCGAATCACGCACAGCTCGACGCCCGAGCAAGACGAGCGCTACGTCGCGTTGCGCGAGATTATCGCCAGCATCCCCGCCGACGCCAGCGTGTCCGCCTCGCGGACGTTGGCCCCTCACGTCTCGAATCGGGTCACCGCCCGCCGCTTTCCGGTGATTCGCAACGCCGACTATGTGCTCGTCCTCAAGTCGAGTGCCCGCCGAGGCAAAGAGAAAAAGAAGCTCGGCCAGCTGCGCAAGAGCACTCGCTATCGGCTCATCGGGGAGCGATCCGGGATTTTGATCTACAAGCGACGCAACGTGAAGTGACCGACCGCGATCGCCGATGGGGATGGCCGCGGTCACGCCGAGCCGGATGCGGTTAGACGGCCTCCGACCGGACCTGAATCGGCTCTACGGCTTGGTCGCGACCGGCCCGTCCCAGCTGTGAGGGTAGGCGGGCAGGGCTTGTTCGTACGCTCGCACAAACCGCTGGCGGCGAGCATCGTCGTCGTTGTGTTGGAAGTAGAAGTCGTCCAAGAACGCGAGCTTGGCCATCACGCGGGCATGGGCGCGATCGTCGAGCGGTTGTTTGCGCCGCGCGAGCCGACGAATGTAGCGATCGATGTGGCGCTCGGTCTTGGGCGGCTTGGCGTCGGGGGCGATTTCCCGCAACAGCGCCATGTCGTCCCGGTCGTAGTACAAAAGCTGCCACTTGGGCTTGCACGTGGGCGGCGTGAGGCACACCTTCTTCAGGCGATCGTGGCCTCCGACGATGCCCCAACCCAGCAGAAACTGGACTTCGCCTTCGAGTATTTGCTCTAGTGTGGCCATCTTCTCGTGACCGGGAATGCCCCGGCGGCTGAGGCGGCGGCGAGCGACCGCCTTCTCGGTCAACCCGAGGGTGTCGAATAGCTCGTGTCTTCCGTAGTAGGAGATCATGCCGATGCCCGAGCACGCGATTTTGGGGCGGAATCCGGCGTCGTAGAGCTCTCCGAGTTGCTGGCCATGGTCATAGGCCCAGTGCTCGACCTCGACGGGGAACCAGGAGCGAACGCGGTAGTAGCTGCGCTGCTCGTTCATATTCCAGCGATACTGCATCACGGGGAACAGTTGGGCGCTGACCGCCGTGCTGGCCAGCAAACCGAACAGCGCGGCGTGCTTGAGCCGGCGTGGTCCGTTGTGCCCCGCCCGGTGCAAGCTGGCGTACACCGAGTGTTCGGCCGCCACGACCACCAGGGGCACCAGCGGCACAAAGAACCGCCCAAACATGTAGCCACCCCCGACTTTGACGAGGTAAGCCGTCACCAACACGGCGGTGAGCAGCGTGAGCTGGAAGAAGCGGCGGGCGGGCAGGGTTGTGGCCCGCGAGTAGCCCCACGCGATCACGACGAGCAAAACCCAAGTGTGAGGGGCGGCGAGAAAGGCGGTGAGGTAGCGCAGACCCTGTTGCCAGTAGACCTGGTCGGCGGCCTTGGCGTAGTAGGTATTGGGGAGCCACTCGCCGTAGTAGATCCGTCGCCATCCGAGGTGGAGCAGGACCAACAGTGCGGGCGCGGCGAGGTGCAGCACGCGGGCGAAGTCCTCCGAACGCAGCGAGGCGACGAAAGCCGGCGGCCGGCGGGCGATCGTCGCCAGCCACGGCAGTGCGCCGACCATCACCGCGGCGGCGTAGTACAGCGCATGATCGGGGCGGGTCAGGGTGGCCAGTGCGAAGCACACCCCGGCCCAACGCATGCCCTTGCGATCGGTGGCGAAACAAAACGCGCCCGCGCCGAGAATCGTGAGCATGGCGACGAATCCCGTCTCCATGCCGGTGGTTCCGTATTCGACGAACACCGCCTGCGTCGCCAGCAAGGCCGCGGCCAACGGCAGATGAAAGGTCCCCGCGGGGGAGGGCGACAGCCGGCGTCCTAGTCGGGCGGCGGTCAAGATCGTGACGGCGAACGCGGTCAACGAACCGATCAGCGCCAGGAGAGGCAGCTCGACGCCCGTGACCCAGTTGGCGCCGGCCAGTAGTACCGTCCACAGGAAGTTGGTATACCCCTCCACCCGCTGGCCGACGTTGAACACCAATCCGTGGCCCTCGACGAGATTGCGGGCGTAGCGGAGGGAGATGTACGCGTCGTCAAACAGCGAGGCCTGGTGGATCGCGTGGGCGAGGCCACCAAGCAGCACGATTGCCGTGAGGATCCGCTCCACACGACGCCGGCGCGCGATCGGCCCCGGACCGAGCCCCGGCGGCAATGCGGATACCCGCCACGCGACCAGGCCGAGCGCGAACAAGGCCAGCATGACCGTGGTCAGTGGGCGGGTCACCAGCAGGTACGTGCGTAGGATGTCGAGAAGATCCGCCACGGCTTGTCGTTGTGCCCGGCCCAAAGCGTTGGCCGGTTTCGTCGGACCGAGCCCGGCGCGTCGCCAAGCGGCGCTGACAAGGCGCGAGGAGGGAGTTTATCGGACATAAGCGACCGGCGAGCAACGCCAGCGGCGTCGGCTCGCGCCGTTCGCGGGGCCGCGCCACCCGTTCGACTTGCGGCTCGACGGCTGGTGCGACGGGCGGGCCGTTCACGACTCTGGCGCCCGCCCGCGTCAACGACCGCGGGCGAGCAGCGCTTCGAATGGACCTTGGCGTTTCGGGTCGTCGTTGTGATCGAAGTAGTACCGCTTGAACCAGCGGTAGTGCTCTTCGACTTCGGATCGCGGCTTTTTGGACATGCCCCGGATGTAGCGATCGAGGTATCGCTCGAAGTCGCGAAACTTGGCTCCCGGCACGAGTCTCCGAATCTCTCGCATGACTTCTCGGTCGTAGCGCAAAATGAACCACTTGCTGCGCTTGCCCCCGAGCCAACTGATCTGCGCTTCGCGTTCCAGCCACGCGGGAAATGCAAGCCAGTACCGGGCGATATGGACGCCACGCTGGTGCAAGTACTCGATCGACGCCCGTTTCTCGTGCCCGGGCCGGGTGCGTTCGGGCAGCTCGCGATGAGCGGTCGCCGCATCCGTCAATCCCATCACATCGATGATCTCCAGCCCGGAGTAGTAACCGACGGCTCCGATGCCAGATGTCGCCAGGATAATCGGCGGGTCCGCTTGCTGCAGCGGCTCGATGGCGCGCGCCACCCGAAAGTTCGGATGGGACACCGTGACGGGACTCCACGCGCGAACCGGGTAGATCGCGCCCTCGTTGGCGATCATCTCCACCTGCTTTCCACGACCGAAGATATTGGCCGGCACGGCGGTCGCGAACGTGGCGGCGGTGAACACTGCCCCTACGGTGGGTCGCCGGGTCTGGGCCGCGGCGAGCAGCTGTTGCAGTGCGACGAGAAGCAGCGGGATCAGACTCACGTAGAAGCGCCCGTGCATGAAGTCGCCGCCGACGCGGGCGATGTAGACGTTGTATGTGAGGAACGCGACGAGAAAGAAACCGCGAAAGCGTCGAGCCGCGCCACTATCGAATCGGACCAGCGCGTAGGGTACCAGCAACACCAGCCCCACCCACAAATGGCTCGAGCAGTAAAACGCCACGGCGTAGACGAGACCTTGGCTGAAGTAGCTCAACCCGGCGGACTTGGCATAGTAAGTGTTTGGAAAAATGTCGCCGTAGTAGTGGACTTTCCAGGCCAAGTAGATGAGGTACCCGCCAAACGGGGCCACGTAGGCGAGCATAAGACCGGACAAACGAGGCGGGAACCATCGGCGCCAAATACTTGCACTGTGAACTGTCGACGGGGGTCGACGTTGGGCGACCAGGTGGTGGATGACCACCACTGCGCCGGCAGCGTAGAAAATGCCGTGGTCGGGGCGGGTCAGGGTCGCCAAGATGAACGCCGTGCCCGCGGCGAGCCCATCCCAATGGTGGCGGAGGCGCCCGAGATGCAACGCACCCGCGCAGACGAGCGCCGCCGCGCCAGCGGTCTCGAGCCCGGTGGTGCCGAACTGAATGAACACCGGTTGCAGAGCCAAAAGCCCGGGTGCGATGAGCAACGAGGGAAAAGTGGCGGGTCTCGACGACGGGTGGGGGTGAACCGTCGCGCCGAGTCGCGCGACCAGGACGATCGTGGTGGCCAGACAACCGAGGGCGCTGAGGATGCCGAGTAAGGGCAACTCGACGCCGGTGATCCAGTGCAGTCCGGCGAGGCCGACTGTCCACAAGAAATTGGTGTAGCCCTCAACGTACTCGCCGGGGTTGTAGACCAGCCCGTGGCCCGACACGAGGTTTCTTGCGTAGCGAAACGAGATGAACGCATCGTCGACGCAAGAAGCCTGCAGCAGCGCGCCCCAGATCGCGCACCCGACAAACGCTGCGATGCACAGCCGGCCCACCCACCGAGGAGGCCACTGTGCCCGTGGTCGCCGACTCAGCGAGGCCACCAGCGCTCCGAGGACTCCCACCATCAGCAGCGTCGGGCCCAGCTCGACGAGCTGCCCCGCGTACGTTTCGAGCAAACTGTCGACGAACGCGGCCGCGCGCGACCAGTCCTCAGTTGGAAGCCAACGTGCAAGAGCCAACATATCGCTTCGGCGCGGCGAGAGTACGACGAGGGCCCGACGCGGGGGCATCCCCCGGCTCGGCGGTCCACTGTCGGGGTGAAACCGCCGTCCGCAGCCGCCTGGCTTCCCGGCGGGCGACCGATTCCACGAGCCGTTTCGCGATTCGGTTGGGTCGCGACTACCCGCGTCGCTCAGCCAGTGCGATGGTCCACGGGGCGGCCATCGGCGTCGCGACGAGGTTGAACCGTTGCGACACGAACTCGAGAAACGCCGAGCGCGACCACAGGTTCACGTGCTCGGGATGATTGCCTAGACGCGACAAGTGCCGCCCGCGCAGCAGATTCGCCCCCCGAAACAAAGGTTCCCAGGGCACGCTGAGGAGGACGAACCGGTTCGTCAATCGCTCTAGAATCGGCAACATCTGCTCCGGCCGGTCGAGATGCTCGAGGACCTCGAGCATCATCACGAGATCGTAGCGGGAGTCCGCTTCCGTGCTCAGCTCCCGCGCGTCGCCTTGCCACACGGTCGCCGCCGCGCCGAGCCGACGTTTGGCCTGCTCGACCGCCGTGCCCGATAGTTCCACACCAGACAGTTTTGCGGCGATCCCCCCGTCGCGTAGCGCGGCAAGCGTGTAGCCCTCGCCACACCCGACGTCCAGCACCGTCTCCGCTCGGGTTTGCTGCACCGCGTTGACGATCTCGCGGTGGAACCGATCGATGACGAAGCGCTGCAACGGATTGCGGCTTTGGTGCTTCGCGTCGTTGCTACTCGTCGCTTTGGACCCAAACGTGGCGTCGGATGCGGTCATGGGATTAGCCGTTGGCGTCGGCCGGCGAGGGTGGATCGCCGCCTTGGGTCATGCGAACGATGGAAAACTTCTCGTTGTTCGACAGCATCGACCGTACGAGCAGTTCACCCACCAACCCGGTCGAGATCAGCTGAATCGCGCCCGTGATCAGCAGCACGCCCAGTGTGAGCAGGGGACGTGTGCCAATCGGCTCGCCCATGAGCCACAGCACCCCCAGGTAGCCCAGGATCGCGCTGCCCGCGACGCCGAATCCGAGCCCGGGAAGGGCGAACAAGTGCAGCGGCTGAGTACGAAACTGGGTGATCAGCACCACCGTCAGCAAGTCCATCAGCCCGTGGAGGAAGCGTCGCGCCCCGAACTTGCTATAGCCGTGCTGCCGTGCGCGGTGCTGCACGACGATCTCGTCCAGCTGAAAACCCTTGGCGGCGGCGAGCGCCGGCATGAAGCGATGCATCCCGCCGTACACGCTCAGCTCGTCGATGCAGGCCCGTCGGTAGGCTTTGTAGCCACAGTTGATGTCGTGGAGCGAGACTCCGGTGACGCGCCGAACCAGCCAGTTGAAGGTCCGCGACGGCAGCGTCTTGCCGAATAGCGCGTCGTGGCGGGTCTTCTTCCACCCGCAGACAAGGTCCGCGCCGGCCTCGATGCGGCCCGCGAAGTCGGGAATCATCGCCGGGTCGTCCTGCAGGTCGCCATCGAGGGTCATGACGATCTCCCCCCGCGCGAGTTCGAACCCGGCGGCCAGCGCCGGGGACTTCCCGAAATTGCGGCGAAAGTGCACGACGCGCGTGTGGGCGTCCGCGAGCTCGTCGAGCTTCTGGTCGCTGCCGTCACGGCTACCGTCGTTGATATAGATGATCTCGTAGGGTCGCTCGAGGCGTTGCGCGCCCTCGGTGATCTCGCGGTGCAGCTGTTCGAGCGAATCGCGCTCGTTGTACACCGGCACGACGAACGATGCGTACGGCGCGGGGCGACTGTCGTCCTCGTCGGCGTGGGGGTCAACGCGTACTCGCCACAAGCCATCGGCCATGGAGTGCATATTGGCGGCGGAGGGGGACATGAGGTCGGCCAAAGTGTGAGCGTGGTGTAGCACATGCGTGTCGCCGGGAGATCGGCGACTAGCACTGATTGCGTTGTTGTCACACAATCGCTCGTCCCGCGCGACCCCTCACCGCGGACCAGAACCTTGACCGTTCGTTCTCGAGAGCCCTCCGCCGCTGAGCCCCCTGCGCGAACGCGCACTCGGCCCAGTGCACGCATCCCCTTCGCCCTCGGGCTGCTCGCCATGGCAGTCACGCTGTTCGCGACTTACTTGGTCACGCTCTCGCCCGGCGTGACGCCGTCTGACGGCCCCGAGATCGCAGCGGCGGTGGTGACCCTGGGCGTGATCCATCCCACCGGCTACCCGCTGTTTACGCTGCTCGCGCACGCTTTCCTTCAGCTGCCGCTACCGGGGGAGCCGGTTGTGCGCATCGAGGTGTTCAACAGCTTGTGGGGCACCGCCGCGGCGGTCCTGGTCGCCCTGACCGTGCGTCGGTTGGCGCTCGGGGCCCGCGAGCTTCTCCCGTCCGACTCGCGCGCCGAGCAGCCGGCGACGGCAACGGTGGACCTGGTCGCGCTCGTGGCCGGATTTGCTTTGGGGATGGCGCCACTTTTGTGGGATCAAGTGCGGATCCCCGAGGTCTACGCGATGCACGTGGGTCTCGTTTCCGCCGCGCTGTACGTGTGGTCGCGGTTCGAGACAACTCGCCGCGATCGGCTGATCGTGCTCGCGGCGGTGCCCATGGGGCTGGGGTTGGCCCACCACGTGACGATGGTCTACATGCTGCCGGCGGCGGCGGTGCTGCTGCTGTGGCGACGGCCGCACTTGTTTTGGAACTGGCTCGCGTGGCCGTTTCGTCCCCTCATCCGGGCCAAATGGCCGGCGGCCGCGGAGCATCGCGCCTGGCGCGGGGCGTGGGTCGTGTGGTGCGGGGTCTTGGTCGGCGGTCTGCCCTTGCTCAGCTACGCCTACTTCGTGTGGGCCAACGAGCACACCACGGGGGTGTCCTGGGGCGGTGTCAAGAACTGGGACAGCGTGTACGCCCACATGACCGGTCGGCAGTACCGCATGTTCATGAAGGGGTTCGGGTACGAGAACTTTTGGGCGCGGGTCGAGTCGTCGCTGACTTGGTTCCACCGTCAGTTCGGCTGGCCGTCTGCGCTGCCGTGGGGGGTGGGTCTGATCGTGGTGTGGAAGCGCTACGCCGCCTACGGGGCGCTGCTCACCGTGTACATGCTGGCCAACCTCTACCACGCCTGCCAGTACGCGGTCGGCGACTACCGCAACTACCACCTGCCGAGTGTGGTGGTTTGTGCGGTGCTCATCGGCGTCGGTGCGGCGTACCTGTTCGCTGACCTGCCTCAGCGCGTGCGAGGAGCCGCGTCCGCGGGGTGGCGGGCACGGCTGCCGATGGTGGGCAGATGGATCGTCGTCGCGGTGGGGGTGTGGGCCTTGGTGGTCGCGGCGGAGCGGGCGTCCGAGCGACGAGACAAATCCGTGCGCGGGGCGATTTACGCGGCCTCGGTGACTGAGGAGCTTCCCGCCGGCGCGATCTTTCTCAGTTTGGGCGACGGCAACGTGTTTCCCCTGTTTTACGAGCAGCACGTGCGCAAACAGGGGCGCGAGTTCGCCGTGATCGACGTTCGCATGATGCATCGTCGCTGGTATCGGCACGGTTACCTGGCGCGACGACACCCCACGCAGTGCGATCCGATGGCACCGGAGTACGTGCAGGATCTGGGGCGCTGGTTCCGGGACTGTGCCAGCTACCAAACGCGTCTCGATCTCGAGTCGCCCACGAGTTGGCTGAAGATGGATGTGGGCGCCCAGCGCGGCGGGAGACGGGTCCTTCGTCCCGAGCCGCTTAAGCATCGCATCATCACGGGTGGCGACCCGAAGTGCCGCGAGGCGGAGTATCGACGTGCCCATCGAGGCGACTGCACCTGCTGGGACTACAACAAATACCGCCGCGGGTTCGACCACAGCTGCGTCTTCGCCGACGAAGCGGGGGGCATCGTGCGGCGCCACAAGCAGTCGACGTACGCGCACCGGCTGATCGAAGACCACATCGACGAACGAGCGGTGTACGAGTTCGGGGTCTTCACGCGCTGGCTCAAACCGCAAAAGAACCCGCGCAAGTGGAATGGCCCCGCCTATCACAGGATTTCGGGCGAGTACCACCTCATCAACCGGGGTCGGACGAACGAGATCTTTCGCTGGTCCGAGGTCGAGGACGCGGAGACTTGTGATGCCGCCACGCTGGAGCCGCTTCCGGCTCGTCAGTTCACGCCGGCGCGGGCAAAGCCGTTGCCGGCCCGCTCCCGGGCCGAGTACCGACCCAACCCGCGACCTCAGCTACTCAAGCTCAGCTATCTGACCAACGACAAAGAAAAGCGCGCCGATTTCTCGAAACGCGAGTTCGAGCCCGGCGAGGACGTGTGGCTCGAGTTGGCGTTCTTCGAGCGCAACGCCTACAACCGGAAGAAGAAGGATCGACGCGGGGCCGCCTTGCGGCACGGTCTCAAGGTCTGTGTCTACGGTCCAGACGGCCAGTCGGTCGCGCGGCGGGCCGTCAAGACCAGCGGGAAGAGCCATCGTTTGTCGCTGTTGCCGGCGGATGAGACGCGAGAGCTCGCGCCCGGGCGGTACACGATCCAGGCGTGCGGCACGGGGCCGTTCCCCCGCAAGGGGGCGCTCGGCGATATTCACCGGCGCGCTTGCGTGTTTCCCATGCTCGAGCACACCTTCGACGTCGTCTCACCGGAAGACTAAGCCCAAGGGACGGTCCTCGACTCGCGTCGCCGGGTGTGGGTCGACGCGTGCCCGCTTCCGTCAGCGGGACGGCGGCGCGCCGCAAGATCCGGCCGGCGGAACCCGTCTCGTGGCGTTCGGACATCACCTTCCGCCAGCGGGACGGCGGTGCGCCGGAGGTTTGGGCCGGCGTGTAGTAGCCCCCGTTTGAACCGGACACCTCACGGAGAGGAATTCGATGTCAAACGACCTGAATCTCGAACCCGTCACGCCGGGCCGCCGGCGCCGGTTTACTGCTGACCAATAACAGGCCCTACTCGCGGAAGCACGGCGGCGCGTCGCAAGGTCGGCCCGGCGGAACCCGTCCCGAGGCGCTCGGACGTCACCTTCCGCCGGCGGCACGGCAAGGCGGTACCACCCGGTCAGATGTGGGGGCCACGACAAAACCCCTCCGCCGATCGGACCAGGTCCGAGTCGAGGGAGGGGCTTCGCGCCGACGTATCGCCGGCGCGTGAGGGGAGTTAAGCTCCCCTCTCACAACGCGCTACGTTAGTTGAACAGCGGGGTGTCGGTGTTCGGGAACGGAGCGGGGTTATTCGCGCAAGCGTTGACGTTCGCGGGGGCGCTGTCGCAGTTGAGGTCCTCGCTGAAGTCGTTGCAAAGCACGTCAGTGCCCGGCAGCGGCACGAAGCCGGCGTTGGTGGCCGCGGTGGTCACCAGCGGGTAGTCGGCGAAGCACTCGGCGAGGTCACGCTCGTCAGCGGCGAACGTGGTGTTGTCGACGTTCTCGAAGCCCTTCATGGTGTTGAACCACAACAGGCGGGAGAGCGGGTAGATGCGGAACGAGGGCGCGCCCACGGTCACGAGGTTTTGGATGTTCGCCACGTTCGGACGGACGTTTTTGACCTTGAGGTTGGTGGCACCACCGACCTCAGTGGCCTCGAGGCCCGAGAAGCCAAGCGAGCAAGGATCAGCTTGCGCGAAGCAGCCGATTTGTTGCGTCGAGGAGGCACGCTTGCAGCGTTGGTCGGGATCGCCAGCCGCGGTGTTCGGGCGAGCGTTCACAGCCACTGCGTTGGTGTGCAAGCGGTAGTACGAGCCGGTCAGCTGACGGCCGTTGGCGTCGGTGCGAAGCAGGCCGGTGCCGTCTTCCCACAAGTAGCGGTTGTAGGCACGACCGTCGTACGACCCCGGAGCCACGGCCGGGTTGGTTTGGTCGCGATCAGACAGGCAAAATTGGCTGTTGCTGCGCGTGGGGACCCAGCAAGTGGGACGACCCGCGAGAGCACCGGTGCCGGGGACTGCGGCCAAGCCGTCGGGGCAGGTGACGGTGCCAGCCGGGAACTCGGCGACGCGCGTGGCGTAGCCGGCGTGACCCGGGTTGCACTGACGTTGCAGGTAGGCGAACGCGTTGGGGACCGGAGGATCCTCAGGCACGAAGACCGGAAGCAACAGGCCCAAGGTGCCGTCTTCACGGCAGACTTGGTCGCCCGTGAAGTGGTCTTGGTTGGTGCCCGAGTGGGCGCCGGTGCCGAGGCAGTCACGACGGATCGGGTCGTTGTCCTCGAGGTCCGAGCCGTTGCAGAACGTATCGAGACCGGTCAGCGACAAGAAGGTGTCGGTGGTGCCCGAAAGGTCACCGCGACGCCAGACGTGGCTGAGTTGGGCGCAGCGGCCGTCCGCGCAGGACTTACGGCTCACCGTGGCCCACTCTTGGGACAAGGTGTTGCGCACGTCGCTGTTGCAGCTGGTGGTGCCATCGCTGTGCAGACCACCGAAGAGCACGCGAAGCACCTCGAACTCGTCGACGAGGTCGTATTGCAGCTCGTTGCCGTCGCCGTTGAGGTCCTCACATCCGGGGCACTCGACGTTGGCGTTGCCGTTGACAGCGTCGCCGTCGCCGTTGACGCCGTTGCGGTTCTTCACGTTGAAGAAGCGCTTTTTGGCGCAGGCGGGGCCGGGGGGCAGGCCCGCGGCCGAGAGGGCGCCGGAGCGAACGTTCGCCGAGCAGAACGTGTCGAGGTGGTCGACCACGCCGTCACCGTCGGGATCGGTGCAGTCGGTGTCCACGACGCAGCTGCTCACGACGCCGGGGTGCACCTCGAGGTCGTTGGTGAACGCGAGGCCCAGGCACTGTTGTTGTGCGTTTTGGCGCTGACGGCAGGCCCAGCGGGAGGGCTCGTCTTTGCCATCGACAACCCCGTTGCCGTCGACGTCCGGGCAACCTTCTTTGCACTCGCCGTCGCCGTCGACGTCGCAGCACAGGCCGTCCTCGGGACCGTAGCCGTAGCCCGGGTAGGTTCCTTGGGCGTTGGCTTCGGCGGCCGAGCAAGCCGACAGGTTGTAGGTTCCGTCCACCACGCCGTCGAAGTCGACGTCGAGGTTGGCGGTGTTGGCGGTCACCGGTCCGGGCTCACCTTCGCGGCGAGCTTGGACAACGGCGATGCCGTCGAGCGAGTGGCCAAGGCCCTCGGCGAGATCTTGCGATCCGGCCGTGTTGATTCCACCGTCGGTGGAATCGCAGGCGCGCTTCTTAAGGAAGCGCGACATCGGAGCGACTTGTTGCGACGGCGGGGTCGCACCGTCGGTGCCCATCGCCTTTTCGCCGGAGCTGGAGCCGCCGCCGACGTAGCTGATGGTTCCGCCAACGCCGCAGGCGCTGACGACAGATTTGGTGAGCGTTTCCAGCGTGTCCGAGCCCTTGAGGTCCAAGGCGCCGGCCGTGGTTACACAAGCGCCGAGACCCGCGATCAGCGAGACGGCACCCAACTTGGTAAACAGTTGCATGGTTTCCTTTTCGGAGTGGTGTCAACACAACGAGAGGCGACCACGTGTAGTCGCCTCCCGTCGCCGGCGGAGACTGTCAGTGGAACGTGACCGCTGTGCGTCGACACGTGACCGGCAAGCGACGTCGCGACCAATTCCTGGTGTCAGCGCGCGAAGGTCTCTAGTGTGAAGGAGCGCTGCGTGCCGGAGGCTCGGTCTCTTCGGGCCGCTGGTGCAAACAGTGTTGCAGAGTACGCTGCAATTCAGCGTCGCTGGAGATCGGGGGGATCGTCCCGTCGAGCTGACTCAGCGCTCGCTGCGGTATGCGCTCGTCGTCGCGAGAAGTCCATGCGATGCCAGTGATGGTCGCTACCAGGCTATCCGCTGCGATTCCGCCCCCGTGTCCGGCATCTAACGTGCGCGAGTCACTCGAGTTGTTGCGGTTGTCGCCTAGTACGAACACCTCGCCTTCAGGGACAGTGAAACTTCCCGCGAACGGCATGTAGTACGGCGTATATAAGGTTAGATAGGTGGCGTCGCCGAGGTACTCGACTGAAAGCTGCGCGACGTGGAACTCCTCTCCGTCGCGGAACTCAAACTGACCGACGCGGCACCAGGGAACGGCCCAGCCGTTGATGATGGGGTGGCCCTGAACCATCTCGATGCGGTCTCCGGGCAACCCAGCGATTCGTTTGATGAGTGCCGGTTCGCTCGCGCTTAGCCGCGAGTCCCGGAGCAGCACCACCTCACCTCGCTCGAGTTCGGGCGCGCCGAATGCCCACAACAGCTCGTTTGACTGGACCGTGGGCATCATCGAGTGCCCTACGGCGCGGACGAACTGCGCCCGTTCTCCACGTAACCATAGCGCCACCAAACCCGCGGAGACGAGCAGCGCTGCCGACCGCCAGCGCTCGAGGTGTTGGCGGCGTTTGCCACTTGCGGCGGGGTCGCTCGCGAGTCGGCCGGCGTGCAGAAAGTGGTCGTTGGCGAGTGCGAGGGAGCACGCGAGTAGCACGAAACTTACGAGAGGCTGGCTCGCAACAAGACTGCGCAGCGGCGCGTCGGCGTCTTGCGGCAACGGAGTCACTGCGTCGACGGCGATGTATGCCGCCACACAAGGAACGACCGCGATGGCCAGCACCCGCCCCAGCGCGCGTGAAAGCTTGGTACCTATCGACCAAGATGATGACGCGTCATTGTCTCTAGAGCGCTCGTCCACCGATGCAGCGTTCATGGCGTTGCCATAGAACAAATGAAGTGACACTGGCAAGCTGCTCTGCGCCCTGGTTTCGTGCTTGTGCCGCGAACCATGTCGACGCAGCGCTCCCGGGAGTTTTCCGAAATGACACAACATCGAGGAGCGCTTTGCCTAGACTGCCGCAACTCCTCATCGAGGCTCACGCATGCCAATGGACCGGGTCGTCGCACCGCTTGCTGCAACTCTACTGTGCCTTTCGGTGGCTTGTTCGGACGAGAACACGGTTTCCGGAGGCCCCGCCGAGGTGGAGTTTCCCGCCGTCGAACCGGACGGCAACGAGGAACCCATCCCCTCCGGGCCCGGGATCCCCGTTCCACCGCTGGAACCGGCTGGCAACGCGGAGCCGATTGCGCCCGAGTTGCCAGAGGAACCGGGCGATACTGACACGGGCGCGGGTTCTGACACGGGCGATGCCGAGTCGTCTTCGAGCGATGCGGGGGATGACGACGACACGGGCGTTGGCGACGACACGGGCGATAGCGACGACACGGGCGATGACGACGACAACGACGACGGAGATGACGACGACGGAGATGACGACGACGCGGGAGATGACGACGACGCGGGAGATGACGACGACGCGGGAGATGACGACGACGTCGTGCCTGGTCGCGTGCGGATCGTGCACGCGGCAACCCATCTGGGCGCGGTCGATGTCGCGCTAGGGGGCGTACTCGAGCCAATCGCGCGCCGGCTTGCGTTCGGCACGGGTAGCGACGCCGGTGATGCTGGCTACGCAAGTGTCGTACCCGGGACGTGGGCGATCGCGGCTCATGACTCGTCGAGCGGTGAGCCCCAGTGCGAAGGGGAGCTGGACGTCGCGAGTTCGGATCAGCTGACGATCGTCTTGCACTCCGAGATGGAGTTCGGAGCTCCAGCGCCGATCTGTCGCGTGACGGTGCTCGATCATACCGAGACGGATGACGCTGATGCCCCCTCGGTGACCGGCCCGAGAATTCGTCTCGCGCACTTTGGCTCCGCATTCACCCCGCTTGACGTGCGACTGCACGGCAAGTCGGCGGCGACGGACCAGCAGCTCGCCCCGGGTGAGCTCTCCGCTCCGGTCGTGCTCCCGTCCCGCACGCAGCACATCGCGACGCTGCGCCGCGGTGTATTGCTCGCCCCGTACACGTTGGGGCTCGCGGATGAAGCGCGCGCGGTCGGTCTCTACGTGTCGAGGGCGGCCGTCGATCCCGATCCGGCCGTGCCGGCATCGTTCGTGTTGGCGACGACGGTCGCTGGGGAAACGAACTACGAGTGGGTGTCGCCCGATCCCCGTTTGTACGCCCTGGCCACGAACGGGGTCGTTGAGCCAGTCGACGTGTACATCGGCCGACCACCCCAGGGTGATGAACAAGACAACGGCGCCATCGAGGCGATGGCCGAAGTCCGGGCGGGCCATCTGCGTTCACTGTGGCTTGCACCCACCGACGTCTTGTTCGAAACGTTTGCTGCTCGTCCCGGCTCGCAGAAACCTTTGGGGATCCCTCCGATCGAGCAGCATGAGATCGCCGCGGGCACCGGTTGGAGCTACCTGGTGTTGCTGCGCAGCGCGGCGGCAGGGGTGTTGCCGGCGAACAGCACCTCGGTGGTGGCGCTCGAGGGCGCGGCCGCCGGCGCGTCCTCGCAAGCGACGTTTCGCGTGGTGCGAGAGTTCGGATGGCGCTCAACTGGCCCGCGCTGGGAAGCCGGTGGAGACCAGCCGACGTTGCGCGCGGACATCCGGGAAGAAGGTGAGTACCGGGGCGAGTTCGGCAGCGACAACATCGTCACGCGACAAGAAGATGCGGCTCTGCCCGGCGAGGCGGGGGCGGTGCCATACATCTCTCGGGATATGCGCCCGCATGTGTTGGAGGGCGAGCGATCCTTGGCGCCGGGCGACTACGAGCTCGACTTGCGGCTTAGCCCCGCGCCGACGACGGGGGCCTGCACAGAGGTGGACTTTGCGGACCAACGCATCGACTGCGTAGCGGAGCGCATCGCGACGATTCCGTTTTCGGTCGCCGCGGGCCGATACCTGTTCGTGCTGGAGGGGACGTACGGGGCGTACTCCTTGTGGCGAATCGATGCGTCCGCCCACCCGTGGTCGATCGAACGGTTTCACCAGCTCCCGTAGTCGGGTGCTGTTCACAGCCTGAGCCGCCCAACCTCTCGGCCACTGCGGCCGCCGGCCCGGGCTAGCGAGCGCCCCCAACTCCCAACCCGGCTACTGACGTCGCCTCGGCTCGCGATC
>QKPP01000240.1:37542-52028 GCA_006508105.1 Myxococcales bacterium FL481
GGGCGGTGAGGGTCGCGTCGGTCACGGCGCGACGCGGAGCGCGGCGCGCTAGGCTGGCTGGGTTGAGCCGTGGAGGAGCCGCTCGGTGAGGACGTGCGTGTGGCTCGTCTCTCGACGCGGCTGCTCTGGTCTGCCGCCAGATGGGGGTATCCGCAACCCACAGCTTGGCTACGGTGTCCGGTCTCGAGCGCGATCCCAGTCCTTCCCGCTTGGCCCAGCGAGCGTCGCGCCGTGCGGAAACACGCGGTGTGGCGGACTTGGGTGGAGGTCGGCGACGCGTCGCGAGTGTCGCCTCGGGCGTGCGTATTTGAACCAGGTTTCAGCCTTTATGTAGATGCTGTGCAAGTGGCCTTATGTGTTACTTCAACGCGGCTGGGATTTCCTGACAGTGGCGGTGAAATCGCGTGGCGGCGGCCTCTTTCGGCGAGTGCATGGTAATTCGAGCGACCCCGGTTTCTAGAGACAAGTCTTGCAGCTGGACTCGACACGTCGCCGTGACAGCGTGACTGATTCTCTCCACGACATGATTTCGCACGCGTCACATTTCGTGGCGACGGTTGGTGGTAGAGGACAGCGCGATGCAATGCAAGACTGAACGAGACTTGGCTTCGAACGAGCTTATGGCCAAAATCCAGGCCCGGCAGGCCCATGTCGTGGTCATCGGCGCCGGCTATGTCGGAGTTCCACTGGCAGTCGAACTCGCCGAGGCGGGGGTCAAAGTGACCGCCTACGACAAAGATCCGCGCAAGGTCGACCTGCTCAACGCCGGCGAGTCTTACATCGAAGACATCCCCTCGACGCAGCTTCGCAGCTGCGTGAGCACGGGGCTTTTGTCGGGGGCGAATGAGGCCCATTGTCTGCGCGAGGCGGACGTCGTGCTCGTTTGCGTGCCGACACCGCTGACTCGGTCGAAAGAACCGGATCTCAGCTACGTCGAAGCCGCTATCTCCGACGTTGTGGCGCATCAGCATCCGGGCATGCTCGTCGTACTGGAGTCAACGACGTACCCCGGCACGACTCGAGAGGTCGTTGTGCCGTTGCTCACCGAGCGTTTCGAACTCGGCGAAGATGTGTTTGTCGCGTTTTCACCGGAACGCGTCGACCCGGGTAACAAGGTCTACCAGACCCGCAACACCCCGAAGGTGGTGGGTGGGGCGAGCCCCGCGTGCCAAAAAGTTGCCACGGCGCTGTACGGACATGTGGTGGACCGAGTGGTCCCGGTCTCGAGCACCGACGCCGCGGAGATGGTCAAGCTCGTAGAAAACACGTTCCGAGCCGTCAACGTGGGCTTGGTCAACGAGTTGGCTCAGGTCTCGCGAGCGTTGCGTGTCGACATCGCGGAAGTCATTGATGCAGCCGCGACCAAGCCGTTCGGCTTCATGCCGTTTTATCCAGGCCCCGGACTCGGCGGACACTGCATTCCAATCGATCCGCTGTATCTTGCATGGAAGCTGCGAACGTTGAACCATGAATCGCGCTTTGTCGCCTTGGCGGACCAAGTCAACTCGGGCATGCCACGTCACGTCGCACGGCGGGCCATGGAACTGATGAGCGCCCATGGCAAAGCACTTCGCGGCGCTCGGGTTCTTGTCGCCGGCGTGGCCTACAAGCGCGACATCTCAGACGTGCGCGAGTCGCCGGCGATTGACGTCATCCGCGAGCTGACGCAATCCGGGGCTCGCGTCGAGTTTGTCGACCCCCACGTGCGCGAGATCAACGAGCATGGAGTGGCCCTTCGCGGGGTCCCCGAAGGACACGTCGACTACGGCGACTACGACCTTGTGGTCGTGACAACCAACCACAGCTCGTTCGACTACGAAGAGATCGCTCGTCGAGCCCGTCTCGTTCTCGACACGCGGTCGACGGTGCCGGGACGTCGCGCCGGCGAAGACTGGGATCACAACGTCGCGGTCTTGTAGGTTCGGACGACCGGCGGCGGCTGATGGCCGCCCCGGGGATCTCTAGTCCGCGCGTGCGGTCTGACTCGGGCGTTCTTAACGCTCGAGTCAGGCGTGGCTCCCCGCCTCGGCACGGCCCGCGCGAGCCGCTCTGGCTGCCGCGGGTTGGAGAATGTCGGGCGAGCCGTCGGCGTACGTCGTCGATTGCTGGGGGTTGGCGCGGGCCCTTGGCCCCGGCGGGGCCGTGCTCTCGTTCCCGGCCGCTATCGGCTCGGGGCGCGGCTGCGTTGGGAGCAACGAACCGGGCGCTTGCGGCGAGCCGACGGACCCGTACTGCCAGCCAATTCGACCACGGTGACGTCGACGTTGTCGGTTCGGATCCCAGCCTCGCCGAACGGCGCGAGCGAGGCATTCGGTACCGGTCCCCGCCATGCGACGGTCTCGTCGACTTCGACGGTGAGCTCGCCCCGCTCGAGCCAAGCGCGCATGCGGTGCTGTTCACCGACCTTCGGCATCGCCAGCTTGGGCGCCGCCGCCGAAGGGGTCAACGTGCGGTAGCCCGCAGTTCCGCATGCGGCATGCTCGTGCGCGTTCGGGTTGTGCTTGACCGACACGACGACCCGAGGAGACGCATCGAGGCGCCACATGGCGTACAACACGTTGCAGCTGTCGAGGGCTCGAAGCTTGACGCCCAACTGACGCCGCAGCGCCCCCGAGCGCAGGGTTTTCGTCTGCGCGGTGGGTCCGTTGTAGACGAAGCGAAAGTCCACGTCATTGCCACTGGAGTTCAACAGCACCGCACGAGACGAGGGCGTCGAGATCCGGGTACGCTGGAGGTCCGAGTCCCAGTGGCCCGAGGTCACGCAGGCCGTATCGGCCTTGGTCGTGGGCTTGGTCGCCGGCGGCTTTGACGAACCGGGTGGTCGGTTGGGCGACGAAGGGCGTGGTGCGGCGGCGGGAGCAGGCTCTCGCGCCGACGGGCACGCACTGAGCCCGAGCCACAACAGAGACAGGCGGCCTCGAGCGACGGCTCTCACGGCGTGCTCAGTCCGGCGACGAGCCGTTGCTCGCTGTTAGCCAGTGACGCGGCTCGGGCCTGCAAGAACGCCACCTTGGCCTTGACGCCCGCTCGATCGAGCAAGACCTGGTCCGCAAACGCGGCGGCGTCGTCACCCGCGAGGCCCAGCAGAAACGTGTGCCGTTGGGCGAGATCTCGATCCAACGTGGCCGCGGCCGCCAGCCGCTCTCGAGTGGACGCCAGTTCCTGCCGGACGACGTCGAGGTCGGTTTGACGCTTGGCGGTCGCTTGTTGCCGACGGACAAGCGCGGCCTTGGCCTGTGCCGCCCGGGCTCGCCGCTCCCATTTGGCCTGTTGCAGGCTCGCGGGGCGCCATTCGACCGTCGCCAGCCCAAAGATGGGAAGAGCCTGCCGGACGCCGACGATCGACTCGTAGCCGCCAACGAGGCGAATGTCCCAGGCTCGAGAGCGACGCATCTTGGCTTGTACGTCGAGCAGCTCACGCTCCGTTTGGCTCAGCGCGTCGAGCTGGGCGGTCGCATCGTGCACGCGAGGCGGTGACGGTGGCGAGTCCACGATCGCTGCTTTCGTGCGCGCTTGCTGCTCTTCGAGCGCGGCCACCTTGAGTTCGACCGCATGCACCTGCGTGAGCGTGGCGCGATGGGTTGTGAGGCGGTCTCGAAGCCGGGCCGCAATGCCACGAGCTTGCTCGATCTCGGCCGCTAACACGTCCGCCATGGCGCGGTGGGCTAGTTGGTCGGCCACGACGAGGCTACCGTCCGCGTCGCGGTGCACCGTGGCCAGCACGGTCGCCTGCTGGCACTCGAGGCGAGCTTCGCGTAGCCGCAAGCGTCCCTGGCGGAACCGAGACGGACGGAAACCGAGACCAAACCGAAATCGCGGCGTTAGATCGCGCGATCCCAACTCCTGGGCGAACTGCGGCTCGAATACGCTGGTCGCCGCGCTCGCGTAGATGCTCGGCGACATCTCCAACGTCGCCTCGGCGGCGGCGCGGGCTTCGAGGAGCTCGCATGT
This sequence comes from Myxococcales bacterium FL481, assembly GCA_006508105.1. Lineage (GTDB taxonomy): Bacteria > Myxococcota_A > Polyangia > Nannocystales > Nannocystaceae > FL481. The sequence goes on from QKPP01000240.1 coordinate 41,494, forward strand.
GGCTTGGGTGGAAGTGATCGGAGCTGGTCCTGGTGCGGGGCTGGCGGGCTCGGCGGCGACGGCCGGCCGGGCGGCGAAGGCCGACAACAGCAACAACGGAGGGAATGCGCGACGGGCTCCACGGCGGAGGGTCGCGCACCGGCGCGGAAACAATGAGGGGGTCACGAGCTATCTTGGGAAGGTGTACGACGGAACGAACTAGAGCAAAAGGGGCGCCCGGCCCACGTGGAGAACGGGCTCGCGGACCCACCGCTCCGAGTCTAGGTCAAGCGCGACCATCTGTCCGCGTACGTCGCGGTTGTAGACGGGGTGCCGCACGCTCACCTCGCCGTCCAGGATCGCTCCAACCGTGCCAATGGCGCGGCATCCTACCAGGGCGGCCACGGTGCACGCGTAGAGTTCGCGTCCGGGGGTAAACTCGTGCAGATTGTCGTAGGGGACGAATCCGACGTACACCCGCTCCTCCGCAGCACGCAGGATCGGCGCCGACTGGATGGTCTCGATGACCTCGTCGTACTGGGCGATGGCTCGGTCCAGGGCCTCAATGCGCTTGCCATGCATGTTCGCTTCGTCCGCGGCACGTCCCGCCGCGGCGCGGGCTTGTTGCATCTCTCGGTACAGCCGCGAGACTTCGTAGCTCGCGCCCGATCCCGATCGATCGCGCGCGGCTGCGTTCGCCAGCGACTGCAACGCTTGTGCGCGGGCGGTCGCGGACTCGACTTCGCCTTCGAGGTCGGCCGCTTCTTGGGCCAAGGCCAGCTCCATGCGCTGCATCTGCACCAGCTGCAGGCCACCGCGCACGTACTCGTCGTGGCTGATCATGTTGGCCTCGAGGGCTTCGTCGAGACGTTTTTTTGCATGCGCACTGTGCCCGGCCAAGTCGCGCGTGATGTTGCGAGCGGCTGCCGCCTGACGGCGGCGGCGGCGATCAAGCGAGGCCGCGTGGGCCTGCTGAGTCTTCGCGTCCCGGTCAATGGCTTGCTCGATGTCCTTGGCGAAGCCGCGCTGCAGTTCGCTCGTGGCCGTCGCGCGGCGGCTCAAGTCGACAAGCTCGACGCGATCGGCGGCAAGCTTTTCACGCAGCGAGTGCTCGTGCGCCAGCCGGGTTCGCAGGTCAAGCACGCGCGAGTCGGTGGGGGAGATCACCGCGGGCACCACCCAGGCGTCGTGGATGAAGTAGATCCCGAAGATCGCGAGGTACCCGACGAGTCCGGCGAGAAGCAGGGCCAGGACGGCGAAGCCCAGCAGTTTGTAGACGGTGACAAGCAACTTGTTGCCGAAGGCAACGAAGGCTCGCGGGAGCAAGGGGCTGGTCGAAGGGGAGTCGCTCATGTTCGCTTCGTGGGGTGAGCACTAGTTTCGGGGCGCCACCGACAAGGCGACCGACTGAGCGCTCGGAACGGCATCAGCGGTGCTTGCGGGGTCGGGCGAGGTCGGGGGGAGCGGCGCGGCGGGCTGGTGGCCACGGGTCTCCCAGCTCCCGGAGTCGAGAGTGAACAACGCGAGTACGTTGAGCAGCAAGTAGGTCACCGGCATGACGAGACCCATGGCGAGAAACGACAGCGGGTGCACGCGCTGATCGGGGGGGTCGTCGCACTCGAACCAGTACAGCACGCCGAGCCCGGTGAGAATGAACAAGTGCAAGAACGCAAGCTCCCAGAACGCGCCGGCGAGCACGTTGAGCACGATGATCAACGGGTAGGCGAGCTGCAGCGAGTACTGCGACACGTAGTGCAGTGTCATGATCGGATGCAAGCGCCACACATGCGTGACACCGTGCAGAAAATCGACGAGGTTGGACCGGCGCCAACGAAGTTGCTGCGAGAAGTAGTGGCGAAGGGTGATCGGCGCCTTCGTCCAGCAGCGGGCGTCGAGCACCAATCGGGTGGCGTACCCCGCCTTGACGATCTGGCGGGTGAGATAGCGGTCTTCACCGTAGAAGACGCCGACCCCCAACACGCGACGATCCTCGAGCACCGGCTCGAGCTCCAGCAGAACCTCCCGCCGGTAGGCGGTCAGGCAGCCTGACAAGCACATCACGCTCTCGAAGGCGCGCTCGAGGTTCTTTAGATAGTAGTACCCGAAGTGGTACTTGATCACCTGCATCCGGGTCAGCCATGAGTCGTGCGGGTTGCACACGCCCACGCGCCCGCCGACGGCCGCGATCTCCGGGCGCGTGAAACCGGACACCAGCCGTGCCACCGCGTCTTCGTGTACCACCACGTCCGAGTCCACAGACACCACGATCTCCGCGCAAGAGGCCCGAACCGCCCGGTTGAGGCCCCTGCGTTTGCCGAGGTTCTTGACGTTGCGGAGCACGCGAACCCGAGTGGGGTGCTCGGCGCGCGCCTTTTCGGCCCAGGCGAAGCTGTCGTCGGTCGACGCGTCGTCGATCACGGTGATCGTGAGGCGATCGGTTGGGTACTTTTGTGACAGCAGACTCAAGACGGTGTCGTAGATCGACCGCCCTTCGTTGAAGAGCGGGATCAGCACCTCCACCGTCGGTTGCGCGGTTGAACGCTGCGACTCGCGACGCGCGGTCATTCGACGAAGCACGAGACCGCCGATGTAGCGGTTCATGATCACCAAGAGAATGAGCGTATAAATTGGAACCAGGGCCATGCTGAGCCGAAGTCCGCTCGCGCGAGATTGTGCGGCTTCTACCACGCGCGAGTGCGCCATCCAGTCAACTCGGGTGGTCGTCAGTGTGACGAAATCGCCACTTGGACGCTGTTCACACCAGCGTCACTACGCCGCCGCTCGAAGCACTAGCATGGGCGCGGCTCGGCACAGGTGCTTTTTTTTCTCGCCGTGCAGTTGGTTCTCATGACGATCGACATGCTGTGCCGCGTTCGGCCCTTTTTTCTATGTACCGTCGGGTTGGCTCTAGCCGCGAGCTGCGGGGATGACGACGGGGATCTTGGCAGTGAAACTGGAGAGACCGCGCTGACATCTGGCGGAGACGGTGATGGTGACGGAGACGGTGACGGTGATGGCGACGGAGACGGCGACGGAGACGGCGACGGAGACGGCGATGGTGACGGGGACGGAGATGGAGACGGAGACGGCGATGGCGACGGAGACGGCGATGGTGACGGAGAGCCCTCGGGCACGGGTGGCTCGGGGTCCGCGACCAGCGTCTCTGACTCCGCCACTGCGTCGGTGGACTCCGCGACGGGGGACTCGGATTCCAGCAACACTGGCGAGACCGGCGAGACGGGCGAAACGGGCGGTGACGAGTCAACGAGTGGTGACGACCCCAGCACGACGGACGGCTCGGATACCGGCACTGGAACTGGAGACGAGGCGGACCCGGCCCCGAGCGTCTCCTGGGTCACGCCGTTCGATGGCGCCACCGGCATCGAGGCCGACGCGACCATCAACATCGCGTTTGACGCAGCGATGGACACCGCGAGCGTCGAGGCTGCGTTCCAAGCGGACTCGCTTGGCGCCGTGAGCTTCGCGTGGAACCCCGAGGCGACTCAGGTGGCGGTCACCCCCACGGTGGCCCTGGAGTACGCCACGGCCGCCGAACCGGGCGTTTGGCCCACGCCGATGACGTACACGTTCCGTCTCCTGGGAACCGCAAGCGACCGGGAGGGCCGTGCGCTGGGCGAGGATCTTGAGGTCAGCTTCTCGACCCTGTCGCGGGTGACGAGCACACTTTCCACTTTCCGCGACGGCCCCGACGGCTGGGACGACCGCGCGATGTCGGGGCGAATGCACTCCGACGGTGCGCTGTGGCCCGCGGAGGCGATCCTCGTGGGAGATCTCGCAACCAACGTGTCGATGCGAGGGTTTCTGTCGTTCTCACTGCGCCCGCTCGCCGAGTTCGACGTGGCCGGCATGCAGGTCGAGGAAGCGATTTTGCAGACGTTCACGGCGACCGTGAAGGGCGATCCCTATGCCGATCTGGGCACCGCCATGCTGGTGGAACACGTGGTGTTCGACGCCTTTGACTTCTCCGCCTACCACGCCAGCGCGCTGCAAGCCATCGGGCCGATCGCGACGACGGCGGCGCAGGGGAACAAGACCGTCGATGTGACCGGCGCGTTGGCAAGCGACGTGGCTCAGCAAAGACAATGGTCGCAGTTTCGTCTGGTGTTCGCGCACCCGACGGACGAGGACGGCGCGGACGACTTCGTGTCGGTGTATGGCGCGGCGGCCCAAACGAGCGCCGCGATTGAGCTGTCGGTCTTGGTGCCGTAGTCGCGCGATCTCGTAGGCAAGCGGCCAAACGAGCACCGAGCCCCGCGAGCGGGCGGTCGGTGCTTGTTTTTGGGCTATCGCCGCGCGATTCGTCAACAAGGAGGTTCGCTCGGGCGCCGTTTCTCCTCCCCGGCGGTGAATGGGGAGCTCGTCGCCTCGCTCGCAGTCGATGCGGTGAGGAGCGACGCTCCCCAACTCGCGCCACTCGTCCGCGCCTGCGTCCGTGAGGACCTCCCGCCGAAGCGCAAAAGAAAAACGCTGGCACCGCGGGTACCAGCGTTTCGCGCGGGGCAGCTGCCCCACTAGCAGAGCCGAAGCCTACTTCTGGTTCTCGTGGTTACCGGTGGCCCAAAGCAGCTTGTTGACGAAGGGCTGACCGTTGTTTTGGCACATCGGGCTGTGGTTGTCGGGCGTGCAGGCCGGGGGCACCACGTTGGTGATGTCGAACTGCCACAAGGCGTCACCTTGGCCGCCGGGGACGGCTTCAAGGTCGGTGCTTTGCGGGTGCTGGACCGCGACGACGAACTGGGTCGGGTTCTTCGGGTTGAAGATCATACCCGTGGCCTCAGAGCCGTTGACTTGCAGGGTGAGGAAGTGGTCCAGCGACTCGGCGACGCCGTCGGAGTCGGTGTCACGCATGAACCAGATGTCTCCACCCACGTCGCTGCCATTCGGCGCATCTTCGATGATGTAGATGTTGCCGAGCGCGTCTTGAGCGAGGTTGTCGGGGCTGTTGAGGACGCCCGTCGTCGACGCGAACCCGAGGTTTTTCGGGGTGTCGGCTTCGCTGGCCGCCGCGCGGACGTACGCACGGTTGCGGCCGGTCATCTCGACGGCGTAGACGGTTTTCTCGGAGGTCGCGGCGAAGTAGAGCACTTCGTTGCCGTTGGCGAGCTTGCCGATCTCCATGTCCTCGGGACGGCCGTAGGGCGTGCCGTTGACTTCGTCGGCGGCGGGGCGGCCACCTCGCGTGTCGTCGTTCTCGCGCGGATCGTTGGTCGGGCCGTTGCGGAACGGGTCGACCTCAGTCAGGTAGTTGCCTTTACGATCGGTGATTTTGACCCAGCGAGCGCGACCGGTGCGGGCTTTGCCCTCGTTCGACTCGTCGTTCCAGTTGTCCGACGCAACGCCGTCGAACTTTTTGACCACGAGCACGAACGTTTGGCCGACGGTGTAGTCGCCCACGTTCTTGGACACGAACTTGTAGATCGAGCCCGAGTTCCACTCGTCGACGTAGTAGATGGTGCGGCCGTCGTGGCTGAAACGAATACCTTCGTGCGAGACGTTCGCGATGCTCTCGAGCTCGCGGATTTGGATGTCCGCGACCGGCGCGAAGGGGTTGAGCACCTCCATGATCCGGCCTTCGCCCGACCACTCTTCGCCCAGGAACAAGGTCCCGTTGGGGGTGAAGGTGCAAGGGTCGAACGCACCCCAGTCCGAGCTCCAGTCGCCGTCTTGGCCGGCGAGGTCGCCCGCGAACAGCGTCTCGGCTTTGTCGTTGCGAAGGTCGTAGCGCGTGACGCCGGCGCCCATGAAGGTCTCGTGCGGGATGAAAGCGAAGTCTCCGCTGTCGTCGAACGCGACCATGTCCCACATGCTGGCGCCGCGACCGAGCCCGGGAACGCGGATCACAGATTGCTCCATGGCGCCCTCAATCTCGGCCATATCGGTCAAGTGAGTTTGGGTCACGCCCGCGGGAGCGATCCACGGCGAGTTCACTTCGTTGATGTGGTTCGGCGAGCCGACGGCGGCCGATTGGGTCAGCGGGTTGAAGTAGGGGTCGGTACCAGCAGCGGCGGTGGACGCGATGGCCATGGCGGCGGTGCCAGTGACGGTGACGAGTAGCTTGTTGCGCATCAGATGTGTCCTTGAGATAGGGAAGATCGCCGGGAACGGCGATCCGAGTGGCTCTCGGTCTCAGATCGATTGCAGCGTGAGTGACGGCACCGATCTCGAGCGGCTGAAAGCTGACACGCAAGAATGGCGCGCTCGTGTCGGCGCACGTGACGTGATGGCTTCAGCGACGCAAGCGCAGCGCGATCCGTGTGTCGCGTTTTTGTCACTCGACGAATGGTTCCACCCACTCCGACCGTTTCGCTACGGTGCGCGCGTGAACTCGCATCTCTGGTTGTCCGACTCCCGCGGATCCTGGCGGCAAGTATTCGTTTGCGCGGCGGCAATTTCTGCTGGCGCGAGTTGCCAGCGCTCGCCGAAGACAGCCGCGGCCCCCGAGCCGGAAATCCCGTCCAGCCCGACGGCCGGGCCCGCCGAGGCCCCGCGGGTCGCCGTCACCGTGACCGGGCTGGCGCCGGCCGAGCTCGCTGCGGCCCATGGTGTGGCCCAGGATAGCTTGTACATGCAGACCATCGCGTTGCTGCGCTCGAGCGACGCTGTGGTGCCGCCTGCACTCGAGATCCATCCGGTCACGGCCACGTACAACCGCGAGGCGATCATTCCGCCGCAGTGCTACACGCGTACCGAAGGGCGCTACAACCCCTGCTACGTGTGCCACCAAGACGCGGTCGCGGGGCGCGAAAACACGATGAACGATGCCGACCTGCAAGAGGCGTACACGTTCAGTGACCTCGGCTTCACCAACCACTGGTCGAACCTGTTCGAGGATCGCTCGGCGCGGGTGGCCGCGATCAGCGACGAGGAGATTTTGGCCTGGATCGCTCAGGACAACTACTCGGAGCTCGCCGGGCGGCTCGAGGCGGCGGATTTTCGCGGGTGGATCCCCGATCTTCGCGACCTGGCGCTCGGTGCCGAGGCCTTCGATGAGCAGGGGTTTGCGCGCGATGGGAGTGGCTGGGTGGCGTTCAACTACAAGCCCCTCCCGAGTACGTTTTGGCCGACCAACGGGTCGACGGACGACGTCATGATTCGCTTGCCGGGGCCGTTTCGCACCACGGCGCAGGGACAGCCGTCGCGCCCGATCTACCGGGCCAACTTGGCCATCCTCGAGGGGCAGATCAAGCAGCTCGATCGAGTGAGCGTGGCGCCCCTCGATGAGCGACTGATCGGCAAGGATCTCAACCGTGACGGCCAACTCGGCGAGGTCGCGGAGATTGTGGACTTCGATGGCTACGTCGGGGCTGCGCAGGACTACTTCTATCAAGCGGGTGTTTACCCCCTGGACACGGAGTTTCTGCACTCCGTGCGCTATCTGGGGTTCGACGCCGACGGGGGGATTACGGTGTCTCGGCGCATGAAGGAACTGCGTTACATGCGAAAGCGGTTCATGATGCACACCGTCGAACTAGCGGAGCGCTACCGCGAAGAAGGCTACGCGAAGGATGCCGGGCAGCTTCCCGGCTACTTCGATCGCCAGGCGCAAGGTCTCGACAATGGAATGGGGTGGACCATCCAGGGGTTCATTGAGGCCCCCAGCGGGCGTCTTCGGGCGAATACGTTCGAAGAAACGCTGTTCTGCATGGGCTGCCACACGTCCATCGGGAGCACCATCGACAAGACGTTCAGTTTTCCGCGCAAGGTCGACGGGCGACCGGGCTGGGGCTACATCGATCTTCATGGCATGGCCGACGCCCCGTCGCGTGGTGAGAGCGCGGGGGAGATCGCCACGTATCTTTCGCGCGTGGGTGGAGGCGGGGAGTTTCGCAGCAACCCGGAAATGCAAAGTCGCTTCTTTGACGCGTCGGGGCAGCTTCGAAGCGATGCCATCGCGGCGGCGCGAGACGTCTATGAGCTGATCGCCCCGTCGCGCGAACGGGCGTTGGCGCTCAATAAAGCCTACCGAGTGATCGTCGCCGATCAAGACTACATTTTTGGGCGCGACGCGACGGTGAGCCGGCCACCCAATGTCTACGATGTGGTCGATCCAAACACCGCACCGGCGTTGCCGGAGACCGCCCGCTACGCTTGGGATATCCGGCTCGACTGGACCGCGGGGCGTTAGTTCGGACGCAGCCTCCGCTGCGTCCCGGTTGGCGACGTCGCCGTGGCTACCGTCCGCCGAGATAGATCGCCGGTAGATGGTCGCCCATCTCCCCTGCTTCGTCGCCGATGCGTGCCCCGGCCCCAATGCCCTGGCCGAGCTGGCCGCGGTCGTTTGCACCCCAGCACTTGAGTGTGGCGTCGTCGAGGACCGCACAGGTGTGTCGCCAGCCGGCGGAGACGGACACCGCGCGACGGCCCGTCCCGAGGTCCACCGCGGCCAGGTTGTCGCCCATGTCGCTGGGTTGTGCCCCGCGATCTCGGCCGTCTCCCAGCCCGAGTTGGCCGTACGTGTTGTAGCCCCAACACTTGATCGCGCCGTCGTCGAGCCGCACGCAGCTGTGTTCGCTGCCCACCGCGAGCTCGACCGCGATTCGACCCGGGCCAAGATCCACCGGGTCAAGTGCCGAACCGAGTTCGTCCGGCTCGTCGCCGCGGTTCTCGGTGTCGCCGAGTCCGAGCTGACCCACGTGGTTGCGCCCCCAGCACTTCACCCGTCCGTTCGTCAGCAACGCACAGCTGTGACCGATGCCGACCCCCACGCGGCTAGCTTGAGCGTCGGGGCCGAGATCGACAACGGTCCCCCGTCGAACGCCCTCCGCTCCCTTGTCCGGGCAGGCCGTCACGAAACCGTGGCCCATTTCTCCGTAGCGACTGCATCCCCAACACCGCACGGTGCCATCGTCGAGCGTGGCGCACGCGTGCTGTCCGCCCGCGGCGAGGCTCGTGACGCTTGCGTCGCCGAAGTCCAACGCGAGGAGTCTGCTGCCCATGGTCTTAGGAATGGGTCCCCGAGCGGCGCGGGTGGGGATTCCAAGCTGCGCGAAGTTGTTGAGTCCCCAGCACTTGGCGTCGCCGTTGTCCAACGTGGTGCACGTATGTCGGTGGCCCGCGACGACCGTCTCAACGCCTCTCGACGGGTCGACGTCCACGAACGGCAACCCGTCCCCCATCGACCCCGGGGTCGACCCGCGGTCAACCCGGTCTTCGTAGCCCAGTTCGCCGACGGTGTTCGAGCCCCAGCACTTGAGCCCCGCATCATCGTTGACGGCGCAGGTGCGTTCGATTCCTGCGGCAACGGCCGAGGTGAGAAACGTAGGTCCGAGGTCGACCTCCGACAGACGATCACCCATTTCGCCGACGTGATGGCCACGGGGTTGCGTGTCGCCTTGGCCGAGTTCGCCTTTGTCGTTGCTCCCGAAGCACTTGAGCTCTCCGCTGTTGAGCACCGCGCAGGTGTGGCGATAGCCAGCGGAGACCGAGGCCACGTCCGCGGGACCCTGCGCGGGCAGCACGAGCGCGCGAACCCAGCGCGATGTCGGCGACGGGCCAAATGCGATGCGGACGGCTTGATCCGCCACCACGCGGAGGCGATACACACCCCGTAGCTCTCGGTTGCAGTCCGGGCCGGCGACGGCGTCGGTGAGCGTGCGCGTGAGGTAGCGCCCGCACTGTACGTCAGCGTTGAGGACCTCGGTCGGCAGGTTCGGCGTGCCGAGGTAGAGCATGTAGTCGCCGCTGCGACTGGTACGCAGCTCAATCGCGCCTTCGTGCTGGTCACCGACCGCTCGGAGCGCGACGCCGTAAGGGCGGCCCGGTTCGATCCTCGGGGCCGTCGCACTCGCGATCGGGGCGGCTTGCACTGGCACCGGGCGACCCAGCGCCGACGAGCTGCACGACCGCGGAAGGGTGTCGACGATGACATCTGTGTGACAGCGGTCGACGTCGTTCAGCGTCGAACCGGACCGGTTCGAGTCAGCGCGTTGCTCGACACGCGTGTCTTCAGTGACGCAGACAAAACCCAAGAGGGCGGGCAGAGAGATCGTGAGGCGCCTTAGCATGACCGGAGCGATTCCTTCTCCCTATGCTGGTCGCGCCACGAGGCGCCAAGAGGACCGCGGCGTTACAACTGTATGGTCGTGCGGGGAGGGGGGAGCGGTCGAGATCGGTGGAGCGGCCGAGATCGGTGCGGCACAAACCCCTGCTCTAGGAATCGGCAGTGCTAGCCTGGCGACGATGCCCGCTTCGCGCGTGCTTAAGCATGCCTTGAATTCTCGGTCGGCGGGGAGGCAGATCCGCGGTCTCGTCGAGTCTCGCCGGCGGCTGGACGCGGCGCGGTTTGAGCTCTGCTCCCGAATCGTCGAATTCCGCAGATCGCACACGCTCCCGGTCTGCGGACACAGACTTGTCTGTGCGATGGCGGGGTTGTTGGTCGCTTGCTCGGCCGGAGCTCCGAGGGACTCTGGACCAAAACCGGCCACGAGTGACGCGGGCGACGCGAGCGCGGGTGACGATGTCTCTGGAGTCGACAGTCAGACTGAAGATGGCGACAGTGACGCTGGAGAAGAGGAGGATCCGGGCGGCGACGACGA